>NZ_JBGCFU010000035.1:0-80300 GCF_045107095.1 Congregibacter sp.
TGTTCTATTCCCAGCTTTGAGATTTCGCCTTGGTTACGAGTTATTGCGGAGCGCGTTTTCCGCTGCTGCTCTTTTAGCCGGCCCAGGGCGGTTTCGCTGCGGCGAAGGTTCGCCTGCAGGGAGCTGCGTTCTTTTTCGCGCCTCGCCTGTGTCGCTGCGATTCGCGCAATATCTTTCTCAAGCTGCGCCAGACGTTCGCGGGTTTCCGCGGCGTCTGCACTTGCTGTGCTTTGCGCGGGTAAATCGGCGGCCACCACGATCGCTAACAGAAGAACTAGGCCCCGGGGCCAGTTGAACAAGCTCCAAGTCTTCTGCCTAGCTAACGCTGGGGTTCGCACGGTCAATAATCAGGACTGTCCGTCAGCCCGAATAGCCAGGTTGTGACCGCTCATTTCCGGCGGCTGGTCCAGCGTCATAAGGCTCAGCAGGGTGGGTGCAATGTCCGCCAGAATACCGCCCTTGGGATCCAGAGCCAGGGCGGTATTGCCGATGTATACCAGCGGCACATGCTCCGTGGTGTGCTGGGTGTGAAGTTGGCCGGAATCATAGTCCTGCATTTGTTCACAGTTGCCATGATCGGCCGTCACCAGCGCCTGACCGTTCACCTCTAACAGAGCGCTTTCCACTCGGCCAAGGCACTCATCCAGGGCTTCTACAGCTTGAACGGCGGCACTGTAGTTGCCTGTGTGGCCGACCATGTCGCCATTGGCATAGTTACAAACTATGAGGTCGTACTCTCGCGAACGAATGGCCTCTACAAGCTTGTCTGTGACCTCCGGAGCGCTCATGGCGGGCTGCAAATCATAGGTCGCCACGTCGGGGGAAGGCACCAAAATCCGTGTTTCGTGCTCAAACTCCGCTTCTCGCCCTCCACTGAAGAAAAAGGTTACGTGAGCGTACTTTTCTGTCTCGGCGATGCGTAACTGAGACAGGCCTTTGTCTGCCAGCCATTCACCCAAAACGTTAGTGAGCACGCTGGAGGGAAATGCGCAGGCAGCTGGCAAATCAGCGGCGTACTCTGTGGTCATGACAAAACTTGCGAGCTCGGGCCGCTCTCCTCGTTCGAATCCCGTAAAGCTGTCATCCACAAAGGTTTGGCTTAGTTCCCGGGCGCGATCAGCGCGAAAATTCATGAACAACACGGCGTCGCCATCGCCGATAGGGGCTGCTTCACCAATCCGGGTTGGTGCTACGAACTCGTCGTTCTCGTCTCGCTTGTACGCAGCGTGGAGGCCCTCCAGGGCGGAAGCAGCGCTGTTTTCGGCTTTTCCGTGGGTGAGCAAACGGTAAGCGGGCTCGACTCTCTCCCAGCGTTGATCCCGGTCCATGGCAAAGTAGCGTCCGGTGATGGTCGCGATACGACCGACTCCAAGCTCCTCGAAGCAGCTTTCAGCGGCGAGAAGCGAATCTTCAGCGCTCCGTGGGGGCGTATCTCGACCGTCCAGGAATGCGTGCAGGTAAATCTTGCCGGCTCCTCGTGACGCTGCGAGCTTGAGCGCGGCCAGAATTTGACGTTCGTGACTGTGAACACCGCCGGGAGATAGCAGTCCCATGACGTGCACGGCACCATTCGCAGCGATTGCCGCATCGATGGCATCACAGTAGGCGGGATTGGTGTCAAAGGAGCCATCACTGATCGCCTTGTCGATGCGCGAAATACTCTGATAGAGCACCCGGCCGGAGCCCAGGCTCATATGACCGACTTCCGAGTTGCCAAACTGCCCCTCAGGTAGCCCCACATCCAAACCGGATGCCGACACCAGGGTGCTGGGAGCTGTGCTCCAAAGACGATCCCATGTGGGAGTGTCGGCATTGGCGATGGCGTTGTCCCGGGTGTCCTCGCGGTAGCCCCAACCATCCAGGATGATAAGAACCGTAGGGGATTTTTGCTGTTCTTGCATACTTGTCGTACCCGGCTTGCTGTTCTAAAAACATGGGCAGTCAGGCCGTTTTTAGTGGCTTTCTGCGTTTCAAACGAGATTCTACCGATTGTCAGCCACGGGCGCATTTTTCGGGGTGGAGCCTCCTACGGTCAAACTGTATACTTCGCGACCTTTTCGGCCTTCAGGCCTTGTCGGTATACCTACGGGATCATGGAACTTTTTTTAGAATTTGCAGCGCAGCAATGGATTCTCATGGGCGCATTAGCGGCCACGATTGCAATGCTTGTCGCTCATGAAGGGCGCAAGTCCGGCCCTGCGCTCAGTCCTCAGCAAGCAATCAACCTTGTTAATCGTGAGGAAGGCGTATTCGTTGATTTGCGAGACGCTGCGGCGTTTAAGCAGGGACATATCGTGGAAGCGCGGCATATTCCCATGTCCAAGCTGCAGGAACGCAGTACTGAACTTGAGTCTTTCAAGGACAAGCCTGTGGTGCTGGTATGCAAAATGGGACAACAGGCAGCAACAGCCGGCAAACAGCTACGCGCTGAAGGCTTTAGCCAGGTTTATAAGATGGCAGGTGGCATGATGGAGTGGTCAAGCCTGCAGCTGCCCACCGTGAGCAAGTAGCTATTTGACTATGAGCGCCGATGTCACCCTTTACAGTACTCGATTTTGCCCCTACTGCGTGGCGGCGAAACGCTTGCTTGATGCCAAAGGGGTGTCTTATCAGGATATTCCGGTAGATGGTGATCCCGAGCTTCGGCAGCAGATGACCGCCCGTGCCGGACAGCGAACGGTGCCGCAGATATGGATTGGCGAAAGCCACGTTGGCGGATATACCGATCTGGCAGCACTCGAGCAGCGTGGTCTGCTGGATGGCCTTTTAGGCGGTGCATCAAACGGCTAAAACAGATTTTTGTTTGGACTTAGTTTCAGTTTTATTTTTTAACAGGAGTATCAGCAATGGCTGAAGAACAGGCAGCAGCAACTCAGGAACCGGCGCAGCAACAGTTTGTATTGC
Organism: Congregibacter sp.; assembly: GCF_045107095.1. GTDB lineage: Bacteria > Pseudomonadota > Gammaproteobacteria > Pseudomonadales > Halieaceae > Congregibacter. The sequence continues at coordinate 2,905 of NZ_JBGCFU010000035.1, forward strand.
AGCGTATCTACAATAAAGATTTGTCTTTTGAGTCTCCGGCTACGCCAGAGATTTTCAAGAAGCAGTGGCAGCCAAAGGTCAACGTTGATCTGAATACGCGCAGCAATGCGATTGATGAAGAAGGCAACTTTGAAGTTGTACTGACCATCACCGTGACATCAAAAATGGAAGAGGACACTGCCTTTTTGGTAGAGGTTCAGCAGGCCGGTATTTTCTTTATCACGGGCTTTGAGCAAGAGCAGCTTCGTCGAGTACTCGGTACTGCGGCACCGAACATCTTGTTTCCCTATGCCCGAGAGACTATCGACAACCTGGTAGTCAAAGGTGGTTTTCCTGCGCTGATGTTGTCACCAGTAAGCTTCGATGCTCTGTTTGAGCAGGCTCTGGCGCAGCAGGCTCAGCAGCAGGCAGCTGCTGAGTAAGGCAAGCTTATCTAGACCAGGCTTCCGGGTACGGCTCAGGCCATGCCCGGGAATCCTTGCTGACGAAGTCCTTCGTACAGCACTAGCGCCGTCGCATTACTCAGATTCAAGCTTCTACTGTCGGGAAACATCGGTACGCGCAGACAGCGGTGAACCCCTAGCTCATCAAGTATCGTCGCCGGCAGCCCCCGAGTTTCCGGACCAAACAATAAAACGTCTCCATCGCTGAAGCTTGCTTCGGTGTAATTGCGCGTGCCTCGGGTACTGAGTGTCCAGATGCGCGGGTTGTTAAGGGCAGACGTCATCGCTTTGAGACTCTCATGTACCCGCACTTCCGAGAACTCACGATAATCCAAGCCCGCTCGTCGTAGCTGTTTGTCCTCCAGAGTGAACCCCAGAGGCTTTATCAAATGCAGGGGGCAGCCGGTGTTGGCGCACAGACGCATGATGTTCCCGGTGTTCGGGGGTATCTCTGGTTCGTATAGCGCGACCTGAAGCATCTAGTTGTTGTCACTCTCTAGTTCTTTCATCTTTCGTGTGAGGGTGTTTCTACCCCAACCCAGCAGTTCGGCAGCATCGCGCTTACGGCCACGGGTATGCGCTAGCGCCACTTCAATGAGGGCTCTTTCAAAGGCGGGTATGGCCTCGCGCAGGATGTGCTGCTTACCGCTGACCAACTCTGTGCGCGCCCACTGACAGAGCAACTCCTGCCATTGCATCTCTTGTTCTCCAGCAGTTTCCTCACTGTCGCGGCCGAGCTCGGGTGGCAGGTCTGAGAGGTGAATTTCGCGTCCTGAGGCCATTACCGTCAGCCAGCGGCAAGTGTTCTCCAGTTGTCGCACGTTCCCTGGCCAGTTGAGCGAGTTCAAGAACTGCTGGGTCTCCGGTAGTAAGATTTTAGGCTGGCCGCCCAGCTCCTTCGCCGCCTTCTCAAAAAAGAACTCCATGAGTTTCGGGATATCTTCCCGGCGTTCAGACAGCTTGGGTATGTGGATACGAATAACGTTCAGGCGATGGAATAGATCCTCACGGAAGTCTCCTTTGCGCACCAATCCCTCGAGATCCTGGTGGGTTGCGGCGATGATTCGCACATCGGTGCGTTGAGAAGTGTGGCCGCCGACACGATAGAACTCTCCATCAGCCAGCACACGGAGCAGCCGTGTTTGGGTTTCTGCAGGCATATCTCCAATCTCATCCAGGAAGAGTGTGCCCCCGTTTGCTTGCTCAAAGCGCCCTTCCCGACGAGCGTTAGCACCGGTGAAGGCGCCTTTTTCATGGCCAAAGAGCTCAGATTCCATGAGGTCTCTGGGGATGGCGGCCATATTCAGGGCGATAAACGGTGCTCCAGCCCGGGGGCTGTGGCGATGAAGCGCTTGAGCGACCAGCTCTTTACCCGTACCAGATTCGCCGTTGATTAATACCGTGATGTTGCTGTGCGCGAGACGCCCGATGGCTCTGAAGACCTCCTGCATTGCGGGGGCCTCACCGATTATTTCCGGAGTTGGTGAGCTGTTGCCCGTTGTTTTGGGCGCGCGCCGTCCCCGCTCCCGGGCCTGCGCCAAAGCACGCTCGGTGACGGCGACGACTTCATCAATATCAAAGGGCTTGGGTAGATACTCGAAAGCACCCTGCTGATAGGACGCGACCGCGCTGTCCAAATCCGAGTGCGCCGTTGTGATGATTACGGGAAGTTCCGGGTGGTTTTCCCGGATTCGCTGAAGCAGCTCGATACCGTCCATGCCGGGCATGCGGATGTCGCTGATTACCACGTCCGGTAGCTCTTGTTCCATGCGCGCAAGCATGGACTCAGCGTCGGCAAAGCACTCCCGTTCAATGTCCGCCTGTGTGAGGGCCTTTTCCAGAACCCACCGTATGGATTGATCATCATCTACTACCCATACGGAGCCAGAGTTTTGCATGTTAATTTTCCATAGGTAAGTAAATGGTGAAGCAGGTTTCGCCCGGGCGACTCTCGCAGTTGAGCAGGCCGCCATGACGGTGAACGATGGACTGAGATATGGACAAGCCCAGGCCTGTACCCTCGGCGCGACCACTCACCATAGGCACAAACAGCGTTTCACTGAGATCTTCTGGTATGCCCGGGCCGTTGTCGATAATGTCGATCTGGCAGACAAGGCGGTGACGTTGTTCGCCGATGGTGAATTGCCTTTGAGAACGGCTACGCAAGGTGAGGGCGCACTGAGGTTGGCTCTCCGTGGCTTGGAGTGCATTGCCAACGATATTGAGGAGCGCTTGAATCAACAGACCCCGATCTCCTTTGATCGGCGGGAGACTGGGGTCATAGTCGCGCTGGATTGCCAGGCGCTCCCCGGCTTCTACAACGGCAAGCTGTAAAACGTGCTCCAGAACCTCGTGGACATTGAGTTCTACTAACGCCGGTTTTTTGTTGGGTCCCAGAAGCCGGTCGACTAGATCCCTGAGCCTGTCCGCCTCCTGAATAATGATGCTCGTGTATTCCTGCAGTGACCCTTCGGGAAGCTCGCGCTCCAAAAGCTGCGCGGCGCCGCGAATACCCCCCAGTGGATTTTTTATCTCGTGGGCGAGTCCGCGAACAACGGTTCGAGTCGTCTCCTGGGCATTCATGAGATTTTCTTCGCGACTGATGCGCAAAAGGCGATCTACGGGTTGAAGTTCTATCAGGTAAGCCAGGTGCGAAACTTCGCGCATGGGTGCTACTACGATGTCAGCGAAGGTGGGTTTACCGTCGCGTGTGTCGAGGGAGAGCCCTCTGCGCACGATAGCGCGACCCTCCTTGGCAGCCTGATCTAAGGTGGCCCGCCAGGGCACGTCGGGGCTTTCTAGCTCGCAGATCATCAGGCCGAGAATTCGTGCTTCGGATAACTGAAGTAAGGCCTCGGCTGCGGGATTGATCATGCGCACGCGATAGTCCGCATCCAGGCCAATAATGCCGCTATTGATGTTGTCTATGATGTCTTGCTGGAGCATCGGAGGCGGTTCTACGACCAAGTTGGATCACTGTGCTTGATAATGAAGCAAAAATGACGCCATGTCCTCGCTTTTAAGGCAACGATTAAAACCCTATGTATTACATAGATATAAAAGTAAGTAAGCGCTCACTTGCTCAAAAGTTGAATACCATGGATAGAGATTACCTCGTTGCGCGAGGTACACGAAGAGTCATATGCACCAAGATGGTGCGAGTGATGAGTTTTGGCAGTTATCGCCCGATGACCGAGGGGCGTAATACGTAAATTCGCACCGTTTCTGATGAGGCAATAAGCTTTCCGCTGGATGTGGTCCGTTGTACTTGCAGATCGTGGGGGCCTCGAAGGGCGCCCTCGACGAACCAGCTGCCGGAAGATTGTGCCTGTCCTTGAACGGCACCGTCGATAAGCAGCACCAGGCGCTCGCCGCGGCTTAATGCGGGGGTGGCCGAAGCGCTCACCGCAAAGTTACCAGGCCCCATGGCGATGGTGCTCTCGTTGGCCGGAGACACAATGCTTACAACGGGCTCTGCGCTTTCCTGTGATTCAGTAGATGAGCGTGATTCCTCAGCGGCGGGTGGTAGAGCCTCTACGGGTGTTGCGGTATTAATATCTTCGAGTTCAACCTCTTCGACACTCTGGCCGTTACTGTCGCCGATGACCGCGGGGCTGTCAGTGAACACTACCCCGTTCTCGCTATCGGTCACTTTGTAGATCTGCCCCCATGCATAGCTTGCAGGGGTAATAATCAGTGTGGCTAAGGCAATCAGGACGGCTTTTTTGTGAATGGCCATTGCAGGACTCCAGGGCATTTGAAACCACCGTAGCAGATCAATAGACAAAAAAAAGCCCGCTCAGTTGAGCGGGCTCCTGTGCTGCTGCTCGGAAGCAAGTCAGACTGAGTAGTACATTTCGAACTCAACTGGATGTGTAGTCATATCCAGTTTCTCGATTTCCTCAGACTTGAGCGCAATGTATCCGTCGATCATATCGTCGGTGAACACGCCACCCGCTGTCAGGAATTCGCGATCGGCGTCCAGAGCTTCGAGCGCCATGCTCAGGCTGGATGCAACCGTCGGAATTGCTTTTGCTTCTTCCGCGGGCAGGTCATACAAGTCCTTATCCGCTGCGTCGCCGGGGTGAATCTTGTTCTGGATGCCGTCAAGGCCAGCCATCAACATTGCTGCGAACGACAGGTATGGGTTTGCCGTTGGATCAGGGAAACGTACCTCTACGCGCTTGCCCTTGGGGCTTGGCTCGTAGGGAATACGGATAGACGCTGAGCGGTTACGTGCTGAGTAAGCGAGCATTACCGGTGCTTCAAAGCCTGGAACCAGTCGCTTGTAGCTATTGGTAGAGGCGTTGGTGAAGGCGTTCAATGCACGGGCGTGCTTAATAATGCCGCCAATGTAGTAAAGCGCAGTCTCAGACAATCCGGAGTATCCGTCACCGGCAAAGACGTTCTCGCCATCTTTGCTGATGGACTGGTGTACGTGCATACCAGATCCGTTGTCACCTACCAAGGGCTTGGGCATGAATGTCGCTGTCTTGCCATAAGCGTGAGCCACGTTGTGCACGCAATACTTCAGAATCTGTACTTCATCAGCCTTCTCGATGAGCGTGTTGAACTTAACGCCGATCTCACACTGGCCAGCGGTCCCTACTTCGTGGTGATGAACCTCGATGGGAAGCCCCATCTGCTCCATCGCCGCACACATAGCGGCACGAATGTCGTGGAGGGAATCGACGGGTGGGACGGGGAAGTAACCCCCCTTAACGCCCGGGCGGTGACCAATATTGCCGTCATCGAAGCTGTGGTTCGATGCCCAGGCAGCCTCTTCTGAGTTGATGGAGTAACCGGCGCCAGACATGTCGGCGTGCCACTTCACATCATCAAACACGAAGAATTCAGGCTCGGGTCCAAAATAAGCCGTATCGCCAATGCCTGTGGACTTGAGGTATTCCTCAGCACGATGCGCAACCGAGCGAGGATCACGCTCATAGCCTTGCATAGTCATGGGCTCGACAATGTCGCAACGCAGGATCACGGTTGTGTCGTCGGTAAACGGGTCCAGAACGCTGCTGTTGTCGTCGGGCATGAGGATCATGTCGGACTCGTTAATGCCTTTCCAGCCCGCAATGGATGAGCCGTCAAACATCTTGCCACCGTCAAAAAAGTCTTCGTCGACTTCGCTAGACGGGATCGAGACGTGCTGTTCTTTTCCGCGAGTATCGGTGAAGCGCAGGTCTACCCAACCGGCTTCGCTTTCTTTGATCAGGTTCAGAGTCTTCTCTGACATTATGGGTCCTCCAGTTGGGAAAGTTGGTGCTACACACGCCGAGAAATCAGGCTCCCGGGGGGTATGCACCTTAACAGTAAAAGTGCCTTAGGAAACAGCAAGACCTGTGCCACTACGGTGCTGATTCCAGTCGCTTGATATATATACATTTTTGTTCATACGCGACCCCGACCAATGCCAATTTGCGACGTCTTGGTGCGCAACCGCACCAAATTGGTGCTCTACACGAGTATTGGGCATGCAAGGTGTGCATTGTGCCACCTCAATCCGCTGTGCAGGCTTGCAATCCACCGCTATAATCGCGGCCTTTTTTAGCCCCCCATCCTTTTAAAGAGCTGCCGGATAACGCTTACTGCGCCGGGGCCGGACTATCGCCGTGATCGAAAAACTTCGCAACATCGCCATTATTGCCCACGTAGACCATGGCAAAACCACACTGGTCGACTGCCTCCTTCGGCAGTCCGGAACTCTCGACCGTCGCAACGCCGACGCCGAGCGCATCATGGACTCCAATGATCAGGAGCGGGAGCGCGGCATTACCATCCTGGCCAAGAACACCGCCATTACCTATGGCGATCATCGCATCAATATCGTGGATACCCCGGGGCACGCGGATTTTGGTGGCGAGGTGGAACGCGTGCTTTCCATGGTCGACTCTGTTCTCTTGCTGGTCGACGCGGTCGACGGTCCCATGCCGCAGACGCGCTTCGTAACCTCAAAGGCATTTGCGCAGGGGCTGCAGCCCATTGTCGTAATTAACAAGGTTGACCGGCCCGGTGCACGACCTGACTGGGTAGTCGATCAGGTGTTCGACCTTTTTGATGCCCTGGGCGCGAGCGAAGAGCAGCTAGACTTTCCCATAATTTATGCGTCGGCCCTTGAAGGTATTGCGGGCCTTGATCATGAGGACATGGCGACGGACATGACGCCGCTGTTCGAAACAATTCTTGAGCAAGTGCCGGCTCCCGATGTTGATGTCGATGGGCCGCTTCAGCTGCAAGTGAGTGCTCTGGACTACAACAGCTATGTCGGCGTGATCGGGGTGGGGCGTATTACCCGCGGCGTACTGCGACCCAACACGCAGGTAGCGGTGATCGATCGCGAAGGCGGGCGACGCAATGGTCGTGTCTTGAAGGTCATGGGTTATATGGGTCTCGAGCGCATTGATACCAACGAAGCGTCTGCGGGAGATATTGTCTGCGTGACGGGTATCGAAGAGCTAAACATCTCCGACACGCTTTGCGATCCCGCAACTCCCGATGCCTTGCCTCCCCTGAGTGTTGACGAGCCCACGGTGAGCATGACCTTTCAGGTTAACGATTCACCCTTCGCTGGTAAGGAGGGGAAGTACGTTACTTCCAGGAATATCGCAGAGCGCCTCGAAAGGGAGTTGATCCACAACGTAGCCCTGAGGGTTGAGCCAGGCGACAGCCCTGACAAGTTCAAGGTATCGGGTCGCGGTGAACTCCACCTCTCCGTGCTTATCGAAACCATGCGACGTGAAGGTTTCGAATTGGGTGTGTCTCGTCCGGAGGTTATTCGCAAGGAAGTTGACGGCGAGATACAGGAGCCTTTCGAAGAGCTGGTCATTGATTGCGAGGACCAGCATCAGGGCGCGCTTATGGAAGAGCTGGGTGCTCGCCGAGCTGAGCTCAAGAACATGAGTCCTGACGGAAAAGGTTGGACCCGTCTGGAGTTTATTGTGCCGGCCCGTGGCCTGATTGGATTCAGATCTCTGTTCCTGACGCTGACATCTGGCAGTGGCACGCTCACGCACATTTTTGATCATTACGGTCCCGTGAAGGATGCACCTATCAGTCATCGAAACAACGGTGTGCTCGTATCCATGGTCAAGGGAAAGACCCTCGCTTACGGCCTCTTTAACCTTCAGGATCGTGGACGTTTGTTTGTCGATCCGAACATCGAGGTATACGAAGGGCAGATCATCGGATTGCACAGTCGTGGCAATGATCTGACGGTCAATCCCACAAAAGCCAAACAGCTGACCAACGTGCGTGCTTCGGGCACCGACGAAGCTTTGGTAATGACGCCTCCAACACGGCATACCCTCGAGCAGGCGCTGGAGTTCATTGAGGACGATGAACTTGTTGAGGTAACTCCCGAGAGCATCCGCCTGCGTAAGAAGCTTTTGCTGGAGCACGAGCGCAAGCGCGCCTCGCGCGCTTAAACTTCCATGCGCGCACTGATACAGCGTGTGCGCGAGGCGTCGGTTGCCATCGACGCCGAGGTCGTTGGCAGTATCGATGCCGGACTGTTGGTGTTTTTGGGCCTTGAGCCCGATGACAGCCCCGCGGTAGGCGAGAAGCTCCTTGAAAGGGTCCTCAATTACCGCGTTTTTGGAGATGAGCAGGGCCGCATGAATCGCAGCCTCCGAGATGTGTCCGGAGGCCTTTTACTGGTTTCCCAATTCACCCTTGCGGCAGACACTTCGCGTGGGCTTCGCCCCGGGTTCTCAACAGCCATGGCTCCCGAGATGGCCGAGCCTCTTTTTCAGCAACTCTATGATTACCTTTGCAAAGTTCACGCCCCCTCAGCGGGTGGTCGCTTTGGTGCAGACATGCAGGTCAGCCTTGTTAATGACGGTCCTGTGACCTTCTTGATGGACGCACGCTAAGCGTTCAGTCGCGCGTTTGCTCCAAATTTCAGTCGTTTACGACGCCTTCTGCGTTCGGGTGTTGCATATGCAGGTGAGGAATGCCGTCCTCTAAATAGGGTTCGGAGCACACCACAAAACCCATAGACTCATAGAATCGCTGCAGCTGGGCCTGGGCTCCAATCAGGATGGAACTCTCGGGCCAGGTCGCCAGATTGAACTCTATACCGCGACGCACTAGTTCTCTTCCAAGCTGGCTGCCGCGCGCTGAGGGATCAACAATGATTCTGCCCATGGAGCTGTGCTCGTCATAGGGCGTTCCCGGTGGTAAACAGCGTTGATAGGCCAGTAAGTGTCCGTCTTTGCGGTAGCAACAGTGCCACCCCGCCTGATCCAGTCCATCAGGATCCAGATACACACAGTCTTGCTCGACCACAAAAACAGCGGAACGAAGCTGCAATAGATCGTAAACATCAGCACCACTGAGGACGGAAAAGGGCTGAAATGACCAGCCGGACTCATCGAGCATGCTGTTTACCTGCAAAATACGGGGTTGGTCATGCTAGCGATTTGGGCCCTTTGTCGCTAGTTGAGTTGTTCTCGCTGGCAAGAGAAGTTGTTATGATCGCGTTATCCGCGCTACGAGAAGCGCATCGGTGAGACGGTACCCAAATCGAGCATGCTAGCGAGCGTTGAACTACCCGCTGACTTTAAGCTTCTGAACCAGCAATACCGGGGTTTAGTGCAAGCTCTGCTGGACGAAATAGAGATCTTGCCGATCCGTGTTGAGGTCGCTCCTACCCAGTCGGGCAACTTCCGCGGTTTTGATCCCGCAAAATTCTACTTGGTTGCCAGTGGAACGATCTCCGTGCGCTATGCAGATCGCGCCGTGTACCTATTAGAAGAAGGCGATGTGCTCCTGCCTGACATAGCCGGTAGCCGAGATGTAGATGCAGCGGTGTTCTACGGCAGTGAAGCTGGCGCGAGCCTTAGTAGCTTCAGCGCTCTGGAATTCATGCAGCAGGTTTTTTCACGCCCAAGCACAACCAAGCTCTGGACCCGCTTACTGGTTACCTACAGCGGAATGATGCTGCGTTTGACGGCAATGCAAACCCAGATTGACGTGATTACAACGCCGGGCTTTGCGTTGTATGAGCCCGATGAGATCATCATTAATCAGGGAGAGCGTGCTCAGTACGTATTCAACCTCACGTCCGGCCTGGCTGATGTGCTGGTAGACGATGTCCCTGTGGGTATTATCAGCCCAGGTGAGATTTTCGGCGCCATGGCGGCACTGACACATGCAGATCGCAGTGCCACCGTGCGTGCACGCAGCCGCTGTAGTGTGGTGAAGGTCCCGACCAGTCAGTTCACAGAGCTCATCAAAAGTAATCCAGCTACGATCCACGCGCTGTTAACGGATATGGCGAACTCCATTGTTAGTCTCAACGAGCAACTCGTACAGCAGCGCGGGGCAAATGCGACGGAGGCTGATACGCAGGGAGGCGGTGAAGGCTGATCCGCATTTTTGCTAACGACACGAGCAACGACTAAAGCAATTAAAACAGCAATTACAACAGCAATTACAACAGTAAATACAACCGTAATGATGGCTGCGGAGTGCGAGGCGCTTCGTCCGACTCCCCAGAGCAGCCCAGACCTAGTAAGAGATCCCTAAATGACTGAAACCAACACCATCGATGAAGATGGCATCGAGGGTATTTCCCTAAAGCAGTATGCCGAGAAAGCCTATCTCGACTACTCGATGTACGTGATTCTTGATCGAGCGCTTCCACACATCGGTGATGGCCTGAAGCCTGTGCAGCGGCGAATTGTGTACGCCATGAGTGAACTCGGCCTGAAGGCCACCGCAAAGTTCAAGAAGTCGGCGCGTACCGTCGGCGATGTCATCGGCAAGTTTCATCCCCATGGTGACAGCGCAGCGTACGAGGCCATGGTGCTCATGGCGCAGAGCTTTAGTTATCGCTACCCCTTGGTCGATGGCCAGGGCAACTGGGGTTCCCCCGATGATCCAAAGTCTTTTGCTGCGATGCGCTATACAGAGTCCCGTCTTACAGCTTACGCCGACGTATTGCTGGGGGAGCTGGGTCAGGGCACAGTGGATTGGGTGCCCAATTTTGACGGCACCATGGATGAGCCCTCACTGCTTCCGGCTCAGGTGCCGAACATTCTTCTCAATGGAACGACGGGCATCGCCGTGGGCATGGCGACGGACATTCCCCCGCATAACCTGCGAGAGGTAGTGACGGCCGCAATCACACTTCTTGACGCCCCCAAAACCAGCCTTGGGGAGCTCTGCGAGATCATCAAGGGACCAGACTATCCGACGGAGGCAGAAATCATAACGCCACCCGAGGATATTGCGCAGATCTACGCTACCGGGCGCGGCGGCTTGCGAATGCGTGCGGTGTGGGGCCTTGAGCATGGCGATATTGTTGTTACTGCTTTACCTCACCAGGCATCCGGTTCTCGTGTTCTAGAGCAAATCGCTCAGCAGATGCAGGCCAAAAAGCTACCCATGGTTGCTGACCTTCGAGACGAGTCTGACCATGAGAATCCCACCCGACTGGTTATCGTGCCTCGCTCTAATCGCATAGATCGTGAAGGGCTTATGAGTCACCTCTTTGCGACGACGGATCTCGAACGAACCTATCGCGTCAATCTAAACATGATTGGCATCGATGGTCGTCCGGGTGTCCGGAGTCTCGATGGGATTCTCAAGCAGTGGCTGAAGTTTCGTCGGGAGACGGTGCGGCGGCGATTGGATTATCGACTCGAGCGTGTGCAGCGGCGTTTGCACATACTGGAAGGCTACCTCGCTGCTTACCTGAATATTGATGAAGTGATTCACATCATTCGTACCGAGGAGCATCCAAAACAGGCGCTTATGCAGCGCTTCAGCATATCGGATATTCAAGCTGAAGCGATCCTTGAACTGAAGCTGCGTAATCTCGCCAAGCTCGAAGAAATGAAGATTCGAGGAGAGCAGGACGAGCTCGAGAAAGAACGGGACTGGCTTGAGAAAACTCTCGGTTCTGAAGCGCGACTTAAGACTTTGATCAAGAAAGAGCTCACAGCTATCGCCGAAAAGTATGGGGATGATCGCCGCTCGCCTCTGGCGCTTCGAGACGAAGCTCAGGCGTTTAGCGAGTTGGAGCTAATGACGGCGGACCCAATTACCGTGGTGCTCTCGGAGAAAGGCTGGATTCGCGCAGCGAAGGGTCATGAGATGGACCCCACGACTCTGAGTTACAAGTCTGGCGACAGTTTTAAATTAGCAGCGCGGGGTCGGAGTAATCAGCCGGCGGTAATCATTGATTCCACAGGTCGCGCCTACACGCTGGCTACGCACAATCTGCCTTCTGCTCGGGGGCAGGGCGAGCCTCTTACGGGTCGCATCAACCCCCCCTCCGGAGCGGGCTTTGATGGATTGATGATGGGTGATAGTGGGCAACGCTGCCTTCTGGCCTCGGATGCCGGCTATGGCTTTGTCACGACTCTTGGTGAGCTGCAGACAAAGAACCGGGCGGGAAAAGCTGCTTTGACTCTGCCAGCGGGGGCTAAAGTGGTTAGTCCTGTTCCCATCGCCGAAGGTGCAGAGTGGGTGGCGGCGGTGAGCAATGAAGGTCGTTTGCTGGTGTTCCCTTTAGCGGACTTACCGAGTTTGTCCCGTGGCAAAGGCAATAAAATCATCTCTATCCCGGGTGCGAGGCTTAAGGAACGCGAAGAGTACGTGATAGCGACGACGGTGCTGAAGGACAGCGACGGTCTCACAGTTTGGGCAGGTAAACGTCACCTCACCCTGAAGCGTTCGGAGCTTGATCACTACCATGGGGAGCGCGGGCGTCGAGGTAACAAACTACCGCGGGGCTTTCAGCGGGTGGAGAGAATGGACGTCGCAGAATAAGCTTCGGTGAGCTTTTCTCGCAATGTCGCTTAGCTGCCTGCAGGCGCTGCTAAAGGTTTTATCCGCTCTACAATCATCTCGGCCTGATGAGCGACGAGGTCCTCCTGCTCTTTCGCCAGCGAGATGAGCTCACTCACGCCGGCGCTCTGATCGCCGGCTTCCTCTACTTGCGCTGCTGCTGCGAGCTGCTCGTCAGCAAGAGCACTCTTTGAGAGAAGAATCGCCGGGTAGCGTTTATGCTGGAGGCAGGCGTCACGTAAGTCATCAATGGCACCCTGCAAATGCAGCTGCGGGTAGATATCCGTCGCTTGATCTATCCCCTGTTCGCACTGCCCGAGAGCCATGGCCAGCTCCAGAGAAAGCTTGGTCCGCTTTTGTAGTCCCAGAGAAATAAGCGCTATGAGCCGAGCACAGCTAGCTGCACGGAGCGCTTCGCTGCCTGCGTTAGGTTGAGGGCTGAAGCTAATAACGACGCCAAAGGGCCGCGTGACAATGAGCTCTCCGCGGTAACACTGAGCGGCTGCCTGCACGATCTGCTGTAAGCGTCGCGTGTAACGGTGCAGGTTGGATTCGCCGAGGGTGTCGACGTAACGTGCCAGACTTGCCAGATGAATAAACAGAATAGTTGCCTGTTGAAACTCCGTCGCTGCCGCCGGGACCGGGGCATGGCTGCGAAGCATGTCCAGCGGTAAAGCCCCGACACTACGCTGCAGTCTCGCTATTTCGTTGTCCAGAGCTTGGTCTTCGGTGTCCGGTAATGCGAGTTGGCTGTCCAGGGCAAGGAGTGAGGTGGCCAGGCGCTGCGCCAAAAACCGTGTCCCCATGAACACCAAAAGACTCAATGCCGCCGCCAGTGCTAAAAGCGAGAAAAGAAAGCGCCAGCGACTCTCTTGTCCCGCGCTGCTATCCACCGCGACCAGCACTTCGCCAGCGGTATCTTCTCCGATACGTATGGGTGCACTGTACTGCGTCAGATTTGGCCCGCTCACTGTCCCCGCCGTTCCCATGGCCATGCCTTCTACATCGCGGATGGTGATACCGCCTGCGAGGGAGCTGTCGACAAATCGTTGGAGCGATGCTCGAGCGCTGAGAAGGTCGCCGCGTTGCAAAGCCTCCCGCACTGTGGCGGATACCTGCTGAGCGAGAGCCTCTCCGTAAAGCCGCTCTCTTTCGTTCTGCAGGTACTCGCTGGACGTGGCTGCCAGCCAGAGCAAACACAAGCCCACAAGCAGGGCGCAACCGGCCGCCATGATGGGCAGTTGTAGGCTCAAGCTGAGGGTCTTAAAGCGCTGCATGAAACGGTTCGCTACGATGCGGTGCGAGAATTATAAGCGGGGGCGTTGTATGGCGTCTTGTTGTAATCGTGCTGAGTTAGAATTGGCAGGTAATTTTTGTGAACAGGGTTTGATTGTGACAACAACGGGCTTTTCATTGCCGACAGAGTTGAACTACACCGCCTTGCAGCGGCTCTTGCCTGTATTGGCATTGGCCGATTCGGTGCGATTTATGGAAGACGCCCCGGTTCTTGTGGTGCACAGCGAGGTAGATGAGGGCGTTCTCGGCGACCGCGTTGCGACAGAGCTCGGCAAATTGGGGATTTCCTGGCAGGCCCATGCTGTACCGGCAGCGACAGATCATACTGACTCTCAGCTCTATCGCTGCGCAGATGCGGTATTGACGATGATTGTACCTGCCGGCTCGGGTTTGCCTTCGGAGTTTTTGGCGACCCTTGCTCATTGGAACGTCGAATTGCGGGCATTGCGTCGTTTATCACCGCTCTCGTCAGCGTCATCGGGTCAAGAGTTCGCACTGGAGTTTTACCTGGACGATTGGGCCCGTTGTGCCGGTCAGCGAGCACGACTGCAGGATCTGGCTGCTCGCTGGGAGGTGGATCTGGCGCTCGCTCCGAGCGACAGTAAGCGTCCCCGGCGACGACTCATAGCCTTTGACATGGACTCAACCCTGATTCAATGCGAGGTTATTGATGAGCTCGCTCATCGCGCCGGAGTGGGCGAAGAAGTGGCTGCTGTCACCGCTCGGGCGATGCGTGGAGAACTCGATTTCCGGAGCAGTTTCCGTGAGCGCATGTCCAAGTTACAGGGTTTGGATGCCGCACAGATTCAGGAGGTTGGCGCTAGCCTGCCTATCATGCCGGGTGCCCGAACTTTACTCCGCACCCTCCGTTCGCAGGGACATCACACGGCGATTTTGTCTGGCGGTTTCGATTACTTTGCAAAAAAAGTGCAATCGCAAATCGGCCTCGACGAGGTTCATGCCAATCACCTGCAGATTATCGATAACGCGTTGACGGGTGATGTGAACGGCGAGATTGTCGATGCCGAGCGCAAGGTTCTGTTACTCAAGGAGATAGCCGAGCGAGAAGGTATTGATCTAGCGGATACCGTTGCGGTGGGTGATGGCGCCAATGACCTGCCGATGTTGGCCGCCGCCGGTTTGGGGGTTGCCTTCCATGCAAAGCCGCGGGTGAGAGAATCCGCCCCCTGTGCAATCAACTACGGTACTTTGGAGGCTTTGCTGTACGTTCTCGGCGTGCCCAGAGGAAACGATTGATCGCGCGATCTGTAGTTATCAGCGGGGCGAGTTAAAGATCTGTCCAGATCGAATCAAAAGCCGCGGTCGGTAAATCCTCGCGTTTAGAACTTTCAATGTCATCGTCGAGCTGGCGGAGGTATTCGAAGTCCATCTGGCCAAAATACCCCGTTGAAGAAACCTGACGGCGAAGCTTCACTAGCGCAGAGTCCTCTTCCCGGGTAACGGTTATCCTCTGGCCCTCTTTGAAGACCATCCGTGGAACAACCAAGGTATGGGCTTGCCCTACTAAAGGTATCTCCGGGAGCAAAAGCACACGGATGGGTTTTGAGAACGTCCCGTCTGGCATTTTGATTTGCGCTGCGTAGGCGCCGCCGCGAGGGCTTATAAGCTCCAGACCCAGGAGTGTCGGTGCATGCTTTACCTGGCTTACCCAGCGGATCACCGCGATAGTCCAGTCGGCCTGCTCCATTCCGGATTCCCGTACGCAGACGATGTCTCCGATATGAAGGTTATCTGGAGGATCAGCCCACTCTACGCAATAACCCCCGGGACTGGTGTTCGTCGTTTTTACCGAATAAACAGTGTGACGCATGGGTTTTATGGCCTTGGCCTGTGCGTCTTGCTCCTGTGCAAGTTTCGAAAACTTGTCTACGTCCACGCCATGGTCGAGTTCTTCCTCAGAAGCGTGCTCTTCAATTTCGTCTTCAGCGTTTGCTTGCTGCCACTGATCACCGTGACTGGCAGGGGTGAGAAACGGGTTCTGATTGGTCAAAGACAGCTCTGAATCATCATAGTCCAGACCGTGAAAAATCTCTTCCAGGCTCCGCTCGCCAGCAACGAAATAATGCACGTTGCTAAACCCCGTTGCTATGTCCAGCGACACGCGGGATTGTTGTCGCGCAAAGTTTCGCTGACTGATCTCGCCCAGGGATTTGATTAGATGTTCGAGGAGATTGGTGTCCAGGCGGGTTTCCCGATCGAACTCAATGACCCGAAGCCCTTGGGTGCCGCGAGATTTCTTGAGTTCTTCGAGATGCCGAATTAAGGCCTTGGTGTTGATGTAGCGAAACTGTGTGCTGCCTCGGCGTACAAGAAGCTCAGCGAAGGCAGGGGCCTGGTCGCTCAGCATATCGACGGCGAACAAACCCTCGCCAAGTTCAGGATCCTGAAGTTCGGCGAGGTCTCGCCATTCCTGAAATGCGCGATAGGCTCCCGAAATGTCGTGCTGCCTCAGCTGGTTTGGTTTAGAGCATGCCAACAACAACGGGGGTAAATACTCCTGAGCGATATTGCTACGCGTTTCTCGTAGGCTGTCTTCTACGGGTAGCTTGGCTAGCTGTTGTCGCTCACTCAGAGAATACAGCTGATGGAGTCCAGCCCAGCCATTCGCTTCGATAGGCTGGTAGAGAATGTAGGACACGAGGATATGTTGCCCGGATAGGACCATGGCTCGATGCAGGGACTCACAGGCCAGTTTCGCCGGATTTACTTTCGTGACACTGCTGTTGTCCTGAATGGTGTGCACGGCTGACAGCGTGTAGCCCGCCGCGGTCAAGGAGCATAGGTCGGTAATAAGGTCTGTCTGAATCTGTTTGTCGTTGTCCAGAATTACCGATTGCTTCAGCGACCCGCGGATCAATGCGGTGAGAACGGAATGGATAGGCGCGCGCAACTGCTCTAGAAGCTGGAAGCGCTCCTGAGGCTGCAGGCTCACGCGATTAAGCTCAGAAATGGCGCTGCGAAGGCTTGACCCCGCACGCAAAGGATTGCCCAGAGGCACGTCATCTACCCATTTCTCAACGGCCTCAGTCGTGCAGTCAAACATGCTGCACTGATCGAGATCCTGCTGGGGAAGGCGCAGGCCTGAAAGTTTTGTCGGCGTCATGGCGCCCAGTCCTTTTTGCCGGGTGCGGATTGTGTCGAGCATAGCCTAAATTCGGGGTTTCACGCTAACTTCAAACACTGATTTTGCTCAGCTGGTACGGTATCATCGCGCCCGTTTAGTCTTAGGGGTGCACAGGTATGGCCAATTACTCAACCAATGAATTCCGCTCCGGCCTCAAGGTAATGCTGGATGGGGATCCTTGCAGCATTCTTGACAACGAATTCGTCAAGCCCGGAAAGGGGCAGGCCTTTAATCGGGTTCGTATGCGCAACTTGAAGAGCGGTCGCGTCTGGGATCGCACTTTCAAATCGGGTGAAAGTCTCGAAGGTGCCGATGTCATGGATATCAACATGGAGTACCTCTACACCGATGGTGAGTTTTGGTTCTTTATGGAACCCAACACCTTTGAGCAGTATCAGGCTGATGCTGCTGCCGTGGGGGATACGCATAAGTGGCTGAAAGAGCAGGAGCCCTGCGAGGTTACTTTGTACAACGGTACGCCGCTCTCTGTTACACCGCCTAACTTTGTTGAGCTGGAAATTACCGAAACCGACCCCGGGCTTAAGGGCGACACCGCTCAGGGTGGTAGCAAACCCGCAACGCTCGCCACGGGGGCCGTTGTGCGAGTCCCGCTGTTTATCTCTCAGGGCGAGATTATCCGTGTAGATACTCGTTCCGGGGAGTATGTCGCTCGCGCAAGCAAGAGCTGATATGGACGACTGGCGGCCCGGGACCACCCGTGCCGCTCTGGAAGCTCGAGGCGCATTGTTCGCCAAAATTCGGGATTTCTTTGCCAAGCGGGATGTTCTGGAAGTCGATACACCAGTATTGGCGCGTTTTGGTGTTACCGATCCAGCGATAGAGCCCCTGCGCTTAATGCCTTCCAAGGCCGACTCGTCGGCCCTGTTCCTCCAAAGCTCTCCTGAGTTTGCCATGAAGCGCCTGCTAGCAGCGGGCAGCGGGTCGATTTATCAATTAGGCAAGGCTTTTCGTGATGGCGAGATTGGAGGGCGGCACAATCCTGAGTTCACGCTGCTGGAGTGGTATCGGCCGGGTTTTAGCCTTGAGCAGCTGATTTCGGAAGTCGCAGAGTTGGTCTGTGAGTGTTTGGATAGGGATGCTTGGGATGTCATTCGTTACAATAACCTCTTCCAGGACACCTTGGGCTTCGATCCATGGGAGCTAAACGCCCGAGAGCTTTCACGAGTTGCTGCCGAGCATATTGACACCGGGTCTCTCAATCTTGATTACGATGGCTGGCTCGATCTTCTTATGAGCCACGTGGTCGAGCCTACGCTTGGCGATAGAGGTGTCGTGGTTCTTTGCGATTACCCGCCGTCGCAAGCGGCACTGGCGCGTTGCGCTGATCGCGATGGCCGTCGGGTCGCAGAACGTTTCGAGCTCTACGTAGATGGTATCGAGTTGGCCAATGGCTACCGTGAATTGTTAGACGCTAAAGAGCTGCAAGAAAGAGCGTCGGCGGACAATGCGCGACGACGCGCTGCGGGTCAGGAGCCCCGGGAACTGGACTCCCGTTTGGTCGCTGCGATGGAGGAAGGCCTGCCCGATTGTAGTGGTGTTGCTTTGGGCCTGGACCGCCTTCTGATGGCTCAGCTGGGTGCAGACAATCTATCGGCGGTCATGCCCTTTGACTGGACACGAAGTTAGCGAGCGGTGTTTCGCTGGCAATGTCTAAGAAGGGTCAATACCCAATATCGCCGGCCCATAGGCGGCAAGAAATTCTGGTGGAAGCCTCCGGGGCTTTCCAGAGCTGATTTCAATGCAGGCAAAGCGCACTTGTGAACGGAGTAGGGTCACTCCGTCGGACACGCGGCGCAGCTGAAAATGTCGGGTCATGGTCAACCGTTTGTCCCAGTGGGTAATCCAGGTGGCCGTGTCGATTTCTTCATTCATGTAAGACGCTTTTAGATACTGGTAACGGCCTTCGACAACAGCCATAGCGCGATCCAGCTGGTGGTAGGCGTCGATATCCATACCCAGAGTTGCGGAGTGCTCCCACGCGCACTCCTCACACCAGCGCACGTAGATGGTGTTGTTCGTGTGCTTTAAGGCGTCAACGTCTGCCGGCTGCACTCGGGTACGGCGGAGAAACGGTTCAGGATAATCCCAGTCGTCGTTCACGGAGGGGGCCTTACGCGGGGGCCGCGTTTGAAACTTCGTCAAGGGGTTCCAGCGGTTTCTGTGCGAAGCCAGTGACGCCGTACACGATTGCGATGAGCGGGCAAACGATGTTGAACACGGCAAAGGGTGCGTAGGTGAGCGTCGCAACCCCAAGGGTCGCTGACATATAGGCGCCGCAGGTATTCCAGGGAATCAATGCCGAGGTGATGGTGGCGGAATCTTCGAGCGTTCGCGATAGGTTCAGCGGTGATAGCTTGTATTCCTTATAAGCATCCCGATACATGCGCCCGGGAAGAGCCACGGCCATAAACTGATCGGCCGCAAGGATATTGGTAGACACACAGGTGGCGACCGTAGTCGCGACCAAAGAGCCCGTGCCTTTCACCATGCGCAGAGCGTGGCGTAGCCAATAATTGAGAATACCCGTGCGCTCCAGAATGCCGCCGAAACCCAGAGCCACGACGATCAGCCACACAGTATTGAGCATGCTGCTCATGCCACCTTTGCTTAGTAGTGCGTCGAGAAATTCATTGCCACTGTTCGCTTCGTAGCCTGCAAACAGTGCTACCCATACGCCCTTTACCAGCGCCAGGCCCTTGGCCAGCTCGTCATCTCCGGCCATTCGCTGTACAACCTCAGGCTGAAAAATGAGCGCGAACACACCCCCTGCCAAAGCGCTTATCAGAATGGCGGGATATGCCGGAAAACGCTTGTAGACCAGGAAGAGCATGAGTACTAGAGGCAGCAATAGATGCAGGCCAATACTGAATTCGATCTGGAGACTTTGCTGCAGGGCTTCAATTTCCTGAGGTGTACTTGCATCGCCACCGCCTATGAGAGAGAACACCAGAAGCGCGAGAGCGAAGCTGGGGACGGTAGTCCACAACATGTGTCGTATGTGATCAAAGAGGTCGACACCCGCTGCGGCGGAAGCAAGGTTGGTTGTGTCGGACATGGGTGATAGCTTGTCGCCAAAGTACGCGCCGGAAATAATCGCCCCTGCCGCGATTGCCGGTGATAGATCAAAACTTCCAGCAATGCCCATGAGTCCGATACCCAGGGTTCCGGCCACCGTCCATGAGCTACCGACACTGATAGCAACGATGGCACAAATAAGTGCGCTTGCGGCATAGAAGATCTGCGGATTCAGTATCTGGACGCCGTAGTAAATCATTGTGGGTACGGTCCCTGACAGAATCCAGGTACCGATAAGCATGCCTACCGCCAAAAGGATGAGCGTGGGGCCAAGTCCGACGCCAATACCATCGATGATGCCTTCCTGCGCTTCCCTCCAGCTAATGCCTGTGCGCTGCCCCACCAGTGCCGCGATCCCGGTGGCCAGGACCAGTGCGATCTGATTGGCTCCGTAAGAGGCATCGGAGCCAAACAGGAACACTGAGAGCGCCAGCATGGCGATGAGCATCACGATGGGGGCAGCGGCCAGCGCGGGCGTGAGTTCTTTGTTGCTGTGTCGTGTAGCGCTCAAGAGGGGTTCACCTGACAATCAAAGTCTATGAGAATGCCGCAAAAGATAGCGCGGGTACAGTAAGTACTCTTTTGACCCCCTAGACCTTACGGTGTTGAGTACACTGCGCTGCACGACAACCCAGGTTAGAGTCACAGCAACCGTGAAAAACGATCAACGCGCTTTACTCCTCGGTCTTTGCGCTGTGCTGTTGTGGTCTACCGCTGCCACAGCATTCAAGCTTGCACTGCGGGAGCTTTCCGTATTGCAACTCCTTAGTGTAGCGATATGGATCTCAATGCTGGCACTTCTGATCACTCTCGCCTGGCAGGGTCGATTGGAGCTACTCTGGCGGCAACTACGCGCAACACCGCTGCGCTTTCTTGGCATGGCCTGCCTCAACCCTCTGCTTTACTACTGCATTCTTCTGGCGGCCTACGATCGCTTGCCAGCGCAGCAGGCGCAAACGATTAACTACACCTGGGCGATCATGCTGGCGCTTCTTTCCATTCCCGTACTGGGTCAACGACTCGGGTCACGGGACTGGTTAGCGGTGATCCTGGGCTACCTTGGCGTGGTGGTTATTGCTACGGAGGGAAACCCGTTCTCCTTGCAGTTCACCAGTGCTGTCGGTGTGGCGCTTGCGCTGAGCAGCACGGTGATCTGGGCGGTGTTTTGGTTACTAAGTGCACGAAGTAAGGGCGATCCAACGATTTCCCTTGCCGCATACTTTGTCTGCGCAGCCCCACTCTCCCTGGCGCTGTGCCTGGTTTGGGGTGGCGGACTACCGGAGTTGGGGACAGGTTTGCTGAGTGCTGTTTATGTCGGGCTATTTGAAATGGGGTTTACCTGGCTACTGTGGTCTACGGCGCTGCAAACCGCCAGCAACGTGTCCCGTGTGGGAAACCTCATCTTTCTGTCGCCAATGCTTTCCCTGGTGTTTATCGCGCTGATTCTAGGTGAAGCGATTCACCCGGCGACCTTGATCGGACTGGCCCTCATCGTGCCGGGAATCATTTTGCAGCAACGCAGTTCTTCGGCCGCCAGCTAAGGTGCGGGCGATCCAGACTGTTTAAGCGCTTCTATAGCCGGGTTTGGCAAAGGCGAGTTGTGCCGTACCTATGATGCGCTCACGGAAGCCGCCTTCGCAGTAGCAGAGATAAAACTCCCACATGCGAATAAAGCGATCGTCAAAGCCCATGGCGCGAACCTCATCAAGGCGTTCCATAAACCGCTGTCGCCAGTGTGCCAGCGTCAGCGCGTAGTCAGCGGTGATATCCTTCAGGTGCACCATTTGAAGGTTGCTGTCTTTGGCGATGTGCTTGGCGATGATTTCCAACGAAGGAAGGCAGCCGCCCGGAAAGATGTAGCGCTTGATGTAGTCCACTGAGCGCCGTGCCTGCTCGTAACGGTCATCGCTAATGGTGATCGCCTGGATAACCATTTTTCCGTTATTTTTCAAAAGCTTACTGCAGCACTGGAAGTAGCTGCTGTAAAAATCATGGCCCACCGCTTCGATCATCTCCACAGCGACCAGTTTGTCGTACTGACCGGTTAGGGCTCGGTAGTCTTCACAGAGCAGGGTAATGCGGTCTTCCAGACCTAATTCGGCCACCCGCGCTTGGGCGTAATCAAACTGCTCCTGAGAGATGGTCGTCGTAGTAACTTTGCAGCCGTAATGGGTCGCGGCGTGAATAGCCATACCACCCCAGCCGGTACCAATCTCCAGAAGATGATCGTCGGGTGTGAGTTCCAGCTGTCTGCACAGCTCGTCCAGCTTGTCTACGGCAGCTTTCTCGAGGGTGTTCTCGCGACGCTCAAACACTGCCGAGGAGTACATCATTGTTGGGTCGAGAAACAGACGAAAGAAGTCGTTTCCGAGGTCGTAGTGCGCGGCGATGTTGCGCTTGGAACCTTCGTGGGTATTGCGGTTCATCGCATGTGCAAGTTTGAGCGCAAGCTTCGTATACCAGTGCTGCTTTGACTCCATGGACTCCATAGTCTGCATGTTGGCGCTGAAGAGTCGGGTGACTTCCGTAAGGTCCGGAGTAGACCAGTCGCCATCAATATAGGCTTCGCCTGCGGCGACCGTGCCGCCAATCAAAACTTTGCCGAAAGCGTCGCGGTTGTGCACTACGATTTCTGCATTTGGCTCCCCTGTATTCCCACTATCTCCAAAATGGTGAGTGTCTTCGCCATCATGAATGGTGACATAGCCCACTTTGATGTGAGATAGAGCTTGCAGGAGAAAGTGCCGGGCAAGCTCGGCGCGGTTACGAAAAGATTTCGCCTGGGGCAGTAGGGGAATCCTGCTGACACTGACATCGTTCATTATTGTGCTCCAGATTGAAGGCTGGTACCGGGGTGTGGGTGATAAGGAATGCGCTTGATAAACAACTTAAGCGCCTGCCAGTAAATAGCGCCGGCTACTTTAGCGGTCATCAGGGGGAATCGCCACAGGATCCCGCGAAGGCTGGAAGCCGTTATGGGCTCCGCTTCCAAAGCGAGGGTGGCATCAAACACACGACCTTCCTCATTGTGATTTTCCAGATGAATTGCGAGGCGGGCTCCCGGAGCGTTACTTCGCCAGGAGTAGCGCATTTCCATCGGGTTAAAGGGTGATACGTGAAATGTCTTATCAAAGTCCTGACGTAAGACGCGCTGCCCGGGCTGCGCGGCTAACACGTAGCTGTGGCGCTCGTCCCAAGGCGTATTAGTGACCTCGGCGATGAGATACTCGAGTTCAGATTCGTCGCTATTAAAGCAGTAGTAGCAAATAATCGGATTCATGCGCATCCCAAAGTAACGCAGATTGGCAAGAACATAGATAGGGCCCGAGTGATCCTCGCCTGTTTCTTCCCGGATTCGGCGTCGCAGCTCCACTTCGAGAGGCTTATCAGGGTCACCCAGAAAGTCTTCGCGACAAAAACTGGCGGGGGCAAAGCGTGATTTAGACCAAAGGCAAGTGAGTTTCAGTACCGAGTCCAGCTCATCCAAACGTAGATAGGGCATAAAAACGCGGTATTTAAACGCGTGCTCTCGCGGGCTATGACGCCGATGCCTCAGCGTTCCGGTGTACAGCCGAGAGTTCATGCCGCGGCGCGAGCCTGCTTATTCATGGCTTCAGAGACTCGCAGCGCACTGACAACGCCGTCCTCGTGGAAACCGTTATGCCAATAGGCGCCGCAGAACCAGGTGTTCTGCTGCCCATTGATGTCGCCCCACCGTTGCTGGGCAGCCATTCCTGCAAGACTGAACACTGGATGATCATAGGTGAAGCGCCCGAGTATTCTGTGGGGATTGACGGAGGCTGTGTCGTTCAGCGTGACGCAAAAAGTTTCTGGTGCCTGAATACCTTGGAGGATGTTCATATTGTAGGTGAGCACGGCTCGTGAATCATCCACTCCCAGCCGGTAATTCCAGCTCGACCAGGTCTTGCGATTCTCCGGCAGCAGGCGTGTGTCTGTATGCAGGACTACATCGTTGGCTTGATAAGGAAGCGCCCCGAGCACCTCGCGCTCCTGCTCGGAGGGTGCGTCAAGCATTTCCAGCGCATGGTTGGAGTGCGTGGCGATCACGACCTGATCGAAGCGCTGCTCAGTACCATTCTCCAGCACCAATGTAACCCCGGCGGCATCCCTTTGAACGCGGCTCACGGGTGTTCCGGTGTGGATGCGCTGCTCAAAGCGGCGGCACAAGGGAGCAATGTATTCGCGAGATCCCCCTTCGATGACTCGCCATTGGGGACGGTTCTTGACCGACAGCAAACCATGATTCTTGAAAAACCGTACGAAGAACTGCACGGGAAACTCGAGCATACTTGCGCAATCAGAGGACCAGATGGCGGAGCCCATAGCGATCAAGTAGTCGCGCTTAAATGCTTCGCTGTAGTTTTTGCGCGCCAGATAACTGCCGAGGCTTTCGTCGTCAGGCAGGTCTCCGCGCTCCAGGTCAGCAAGGCTTTCCTTGTTAAAACGCAGAATGTCGCGGACCATCTTTAGAAAACGGGGTGAGACGAGGTTGCGGCGCTGGGCAAACAGTGAGTCCAGATTGGTGCCGGAATACTCCAGGCCTGTTTCTTCATCGCGCACACTAAAACCCATGGAAGTGGCACGACTGCTGACGCCCAATTCATCCATCAGGGCAATAAAGTTGGGATAGGTCCAGTCGTTAAAAACGATGAAACCCGTGTCTATCGCAAAGCGCCGGGTTCCCAACTGCACGTCCATAGTCGCGGTGTGCCCGCCAAGACGCTTGTTAGCTTCGAATACGCTGACAGTGTGCTTGGCGCTAAGATAGTGAGCACACGCTAACCCTGAGATGCCTGAACCGATTACCGCAATGTGCACCTTGGGGTGTCTCCTGTCATTTCTTGGGAACGTTTTGGGCGGCGTCAGAGTTGCCGCTTTGGCTTGTGGTCAGCGCATGGATTGTGTTTGCCGCAACCACGATATTGTTATGAAAATTACGCGTAGCACGGGGCTCTGGATCAGCGTGCAAATTTGCCGGCGCACGGGTCATCCAGTCGGACTATAGTGAACGTATCAACACCAATAAATCAAAGGGGTTATACGTGGACGAAAATCCGAGCACTGCGCGGAGTCAAAACGATATGGTGCGAACCATACCGACGGGACGCCGCACAGACGAGTGGAGCGAGTGCCTCGTCTTGATCGCTGAGAAGCAGGATCGGGCAGCTTACACGCGCCTTTTCCGACATTTTGCTCCGTTGATAAAAGCCTTCGCTCTGGCTGGGTCTGCGCTGTCAGCGACCCATGCTGACGAGTTAGTGCAGGAGGTTATGTTAAAAATTTGGCAAAAAGCCGGTGCCTTTAATCCAGAAAAGGCTGCGGCGAGTACATGGGTATATACGATTGCGCGAAATTGTCGAACCGACATGTTTCGCCGGCTGCAAAAGTTCGACACGCCATTGGCGGCAGAGGACTTCAGCCCCGATCAAGAGCACGAAGAGCCGTTTATGCAATTGCAGAACCGCCGCAGTGCAGATCGCATCAGGGAGACTATGAAGAATCTCCCCGCAGACCAGACGCAGATCATCGCCAAGGTCTACATGGAGGGTAAGTCGCACGCAGAAGCGGCCTCCGAATTGGATTTACCCCTGGGTACCGTGAAATCGCGGGTCAGACTGGCAGTGCAAAAGATGCAGGTGCAGTTTGAAGTCTCCCAAGAGGGTAATTAAATGGAACACGAAAGTAGAGTTGTAGATAAAACCATGGCTAAACATCATCCAGAGTTGGATCTTCTTACGGAGCACGCAGCGGGTACACTCTCTCTCGCTCAAGCTGCCTGCGTATCCGCGCACCTTAATTACTGCGAGTGCTGCTCTCAAACTGTGAGTCGTCTGCAGACCATGGGAGCGGCAATGTTCGAATCCCTGGACCCGGAACCAGTAGGCGATGCACTGCTGGATCGCGTTTTGGCACGGCTAGACGAGGAAGCCCCTCTCAGTTACCAGCCGGCCGCGCGCAAAGCGCAGGATGCAACTCCTGCGCTTCTGAGTCGCCTGATGGCGGGGGATTTCTCTGATTTGGTGTGGAAGAAAGTCACCGAGGCCCTTCGCATCACCCCCATTCGTACGGGCGATCCTCAATTTGAATTCTCCTTGCTACACATAAAGGCAGGGGGCGAGATTCCCCATCACGATCATCGCGGATCGGAAATGACTTTGGTGCTTCAAGGTGGCTTTAGTGATGATCAAGGCAGCTACCACCCCGGGGACTTTATCTACAGAAGCGCTAGCGATGTCCATGCGCCAAGAGCTTTCGCAAACGAAGATTGCATTTGTCTGGCCGTCATTGATGCACCGCTACGATTCACCGGTTGGAAGTACCGCTGGATGAATCCCTTTTTGCGCCTCCAAGCAGGCTAGGCGTCTCAGGTTGCATCCGCGCGGCGATTTATAGCCCCTGCAGTGGCGGTATTTTGGCCGCCATTGCGCTCTTCGAAGACCACAGTCTCTGTGCTAAAGTCTTGCCCCCTCAAAATATGGGGGTTTTGATGGTGCCGGAGCTTAGCCTCGCCAGCACATAAAAAACTGACTGATACAGGGTGAAACAAATATGCAGTTAGCTGTTCCCAAGGAGCTCTATCCGGGCGAAAACCGGGTGGCGATGACGCCAGATACCGCGAAAAAACTAGTGCGCCTGGGCGCCACCGTGCACATCGAAGCAGGCATGGGTATAGGAAGCGGCTTTCAGGATAGTGAGTACACCGAGGTGGGCGCTGAGATCGTTACCGATCGCGCTGCACTGATTAGCTCAGCAGATATGTTGCTGCGTTTGCGAAAGCCAGAGCTGGAAGAAATTTCGCAAATGAAGCGCGGTTGTATCCACATCAGCTATCTCGACCCCTTCAACGAACATGATCTGGTGCAAGCTTTTGCTTCGGCGGGCGTGACCGCCATTAGCATGGAAATGATTCCTCGCTCTACCCGCAGTCAGAAAATGGACGCTCTCAGCTCCCAGGCAAACCTGGCCGGTTACGTCATGGTGATGCTCGCAGCCACACGGTTACCGCGTATTTTTCCTATGATGATGACTCCCGCGGGCACCCTAAAGCCGGCCAAGGTATTCATCATCGGTGCAGGTGTAGCAGGTCTCCAGGCAATCGCTACAGCAAAGCGACTAGGCGCGAAGGTGACGGCCTTTGATACGCGGCCCGTTGTGGCTGAGCAGGTTCAATCTCTTGGAGCGACCTTCCTTGACATTGATCTTGGTGACACTGGTCAGACCTCTGACGGCTACGCAAAAGAGCTGACCCCAGAGCAAATTCAAAAACAGCAGGATGCACAAGCGGCGGTTATCGCTGACTCCGATGTAGTGATTACAACGGCGCAGGTGTTTGGTCGTAAGCCACCCGTCATTGTGCCTCGCTCCATGGTCGAGGGCATGCAGCCCGGTGCTGTGGTGGTTGATATGGCGGCGGAAACCGGCGGTAACGTTGAGGGCTCTGTTCCCAACGAAGTGGTAGATGTTAACGGCGTAACACTCGTAGGTCTTGGAAACTTGCCCAACTACGTTTGCCGGGATGCATCGGTAATGTACGCCAATAACTTGTTCAATCTGGTGGAAGACACCTGGGATAAGGAAACCGGTGCGTTTGTGCTGGACATGGAGAATGACATTCTGCCGGGCTGCGTTATTACGCATGATGGTGCTGTTGTTAACGAGACTATCAAGAACATTCTGGCGGGGGATGCCTGATCATGGATGCTATTTTTCTAACCTTTATTTTGATGTTGTCGATTTTTCTCGGCTTCGAGCTTATTACAAAAGTGCCTGCGACACTTCACACGCCTTTGATGTCCGGTGCGAATGCTATTTCGGGTATTACCGTTGTGGGTGCTATCGCATTGGCGGGTAACGGCCAGCAGGACCTTGCTAATTGGTTGGGCGCCGGTGCAGTAGCACTGGCTTCCATTAATGTCGTGGGCGGTTACATGGTGACCGATCGGATGCTGGCTATGTTCAAGAAGCGAGGAGGCTGATCGTGGGTGTTTCTCCGTTTGGAATTGAATTGGCTTATGTCGTATCTGCGGCGTTGTTCATTTATGGCCTGAAACTGCTGGGATCTGCCGCTACGGCACGTCGTGGTAACACTATTTCTGCCGTAGGTATGTTGCTGGCCATAGTGGCGGCTCTCCTTGATCAAGGCATCGTCGAGTACCAGTGGATCTTCGCTGGGTTCCTGGTGGGCGGCGCCATTGGTGCTGCGGCCTCACGTCTCGTCCAAATGACCTCAATGCCCGAGATGGTGGCTCTGTTCAATGGCTTTGGTGGTTTGGCGAGCTTGCTGGTAGGAGCGGCGGCGATCACCTCAGATGCAGGAGTGTTCACTCTCGTAACCATTGTCCTGTCGATTCTTATCGGCGGTGTGACCTTCACAGGGTCTTTGGTTGCTTACGGTAAGCTCAGCGAGAAAATTTCCAGCGCGGCGGTGCAGTTTAGCGGTCAGCAGCTGGTTAACAGCGTAATCATCTTCGCGATTTTCGTCAGTGGCTGGTTGTTCTGCCTCTACCCCCAGACACCGTTTTGGCTGATCTTGATGATCGCCCTGTCCCTCGCCTTTGGCATCATGGCCGTGATCCCCATTGGCGGTGCAGACATGCCGGTGGTGATCTCGTTGCTGAACTCCTACTCAGGTCTTGCGGCCTGTGCCGCGGGTTTCGCGATCAACAACAACATCCTGATTGTGGCGGGTTCTCTGGTCGGTGCCTCGGGCATCATCCTGACGCAGATTATGTGTAAGGCGATGAATCGCTCGCTCTCCAATGTGCTGTTCAGTGGCTTTGCTGCGGTTAGCGATGAAGAGACTGTGGTCGAGGGAGAGATCAAGCCGATTTCTGCAGAAGACGCTTACTACATTCTTGAAGCGGCCTCGAACGTTGCGATCATCCCCGGTTATGGAATGGCCGTTGCTCAGGCGCAGCATGTCGTGAAAGAGCTCACCGAATTGCTGGAGAAGAATGGCGCAGAAGTGAACTTCGGTATTCACCCGGTTGCGGGACGGATGCCTGGTCACATGAACGTCTTGCTTGCGGAGGCCGATGTTCCTTACGACCAGCTTCTGGAGATGGACGACATCAATCCGCGCATGGAGACTGTCGACGTGGCCATCGTTATTGGCGCCAACGATGTAGTGAACCCTGCTGCGCGGGACGTAGAGTCCTCGCCGATCTACGGTATGCCAGTAATTAATGTGGATCAGGCGCGCACTGTGTTTGTTCTTAAGCGTTCCATGGCCTCAGGCTTTGCCGGCATCGAAAATCCGCTGTTTTACAAAGACAACACGCGGATGTTGTTTGGCGACGCTAAGGAATCCATTGGCAGCCTGGTTCGAGAACTCGGCAGCAACTAAGCTCGAATCCAAATCAGCCCCTGCTAACCGGCTCCCTAGACTCTTTGTAGGCGTTCTCGGGGGCTGGCTTGCTAGCTCCGCCGTCCACCGTTAGGCTTGCCCGATCAATTTTCAGGCTAATGGTGAATCTTATGGCGGTCAGTCGGTCGCGATCGACATCAGGAAAATCACGCGCCAGGAATATAGGTTCAGAGCCTATGGACCTGCAGGCGTTTGCAGAGCAGCACGATAGTGATGTGTCCGAAGCTCCCATGTTGGTGGGATTACGCGCCGAACACCGCCACATAGCCAGCGTCCTGGCCTTACTTTCAGATCACCTCAACGCCATAGAGCGCAGCGAGCTTGTAGATACCCACGTGATCTATGAAATTATGGATTACATGGTGACCTGGCCAGATCGCTTTCATCATCCTCGCGAAGACCTTATTTATGGCTATGCCGCCGATATTGATCAAAAGCTTGCGGAGGATCGCCGTCGCCTCGAGAAAGATCATGATCACATGGCACGGAATGGTCGCGACCTGCTTCAGGCAGTGGAAGATTGGCGCCGTGGGGAGCTGGGTGGAGCCGAGGTTGTGCGCTTAGGTCGAGAATATGTGCAGGCTTCCTATGGCCATATGAGCTTTGAGGAGCAGGAAGTTTTTCCCGTTATCGATGCTGTTTTGACCCATGCTGACTGGCGCGAACTATCGGCCGATGATCAGCTCAAAGCGGTCGGTGATCCTGTTTTCGGACGGCGTGTACAGAGAGAATTTCGGAACATGGCGCGCAAGCTTCGCAGGAGCCTGCGACGGGGCGTAGAGCGTCAAGCGGTGGCTGAGTGGGTGAATGTTGAATCGCTCTTTGAAGCCTACGAAGTTGTGAGCATGGCGAACCAGAGTGGGCGCGCCATTACCAAAGATCAGCTGATGACGGGTCTTCGCGAAGCGAGCTATATTGTCCTGGACGAACCTTTGAAGTCGCCGTTTCTTTGTGCGGCGAATAATGCACGCTTAGGCCTTGAGTGGTGGGACGAGGTTCAAGGGGTTTATCGAGACGCTCTAACGGATCTCATGCGCGTTAACCGCGAACGTCAAGACCGCATGCGCCTGTTGCGACGAGCGGGTCGCCCGGGATGAACGGCTCTCGTTTGGAGCCTGCTCTAGTGCAGCTCTGCGTGATCTGTCAGCAGCGGCGCGGCATCCAGATCTTCCGCGTCCATCATTAGCGCGATACGTTCCAGAGACGACACCAGCTGATATTGCTCCCAGCGAGGCAGTGCCTCAAAGCGACGGGAGAAGCTCTCTTGAAGAGGCTTTGGCGCCTCTACAAGGACCTCACGACCGGCCTCTGTTAGTGAGACGTGTACTCGTCGCTTGTCCACATTACTCCGCTCTCGGTGCAGAAGTTCCCGCTCTTCGAGCTTGGAGACAATGGAGGTGATGGTTGCCTGGCTCAAACTCACAGCGTTGGCTACCTCTGTAGCGGTAAGTCCGTCCTTGGCGCTTACGGCGCGAAGCACCATTAGCTGGGGCGCCGTGATTCCTACCGATCGTCCTAACTTACGCGAGTGGATGCTGGTCGCGCGCAAAATACGACGAAGGGAGACGAGAACATCATCGAGTAGATCAGCCATCAGTGGACATCCAGGTGGTTTTGCAAAAGGGTTGTTTTCATTGCGACCCGACGTCCAGAGTATGTCGGAGAGGCGCTAACCAGGTCGCGTAATTCTGCCACTGCTCCACGGCATCGCGAAAGAGGGGTTGGCGAACTTGTTCCGAGGATGGTGTCCGCACGGGTCGATCATTTTCATAGAATCGAAGACAGCGCTCTTCAAAAGGTAGCTCAAGAAATTCCAGAAGACGCCGAAGCTCACCTTCAAAGTCATCAAGCAAGGCCTCGTGCTGCAGACGATGGACGCTCCCGGGCAGCACCGAGTCCCAGTGGCGCATGAGGCGTTCATACTGACGGTAGTAGTGCCCAAGGTCCGCAAGGTCGTAGCTGAACTCCTGGCCCTCGGCAAATAGCTGTTTAAAGTTGCTGAAGCAGCAAGCCATGGGCTCCCTTCGGGCGTCGATTATCTTGGCTCGCGGCAGCATGAGCTTTATCAGCCCAATATGCCTGAAGTTGTTGGGCATTTTGTCGATAAAGAACGGCGCATCACCGCGATGGACTCGAGTTTCCTCAATAAAGCTCTCCCCTAGCTGCCTGAGGGAGTCGCCGCTGAGGTCCTGAAGAATTCCGGGGTAACCGGGGGTATCCCCCGCGTCATTGCGCTGTCGCCGCAGTCGTTGTGCGAGAGACAGAATGTTTGGCAGCTCCCGGGTACCGTCGACCTGACTGTGCGACGCCAGGATTTGTTCCAGCAGCGTGCTTCCAGCGCGGGGCATCCCAACGATGAATATAGGATCAGCCGCGTCGAAGCCGGTCTTGCCCTGCGCCTGCGCTAACTCTTGAGTAAAGCCTGAACATTGAGCGTCAACTTCGCGTTCAAAGCTGTCGCTCTGGTAGTTGAGGCTTGCCCGCTTCAGGCTATTTCCCAAAGCGTAACTCTCGAAAGACTCTTTATAGTCACTGCGGTCTTCAAAAGCTTTACCCAGTGCAAAGGCCAGATAGACACGATCCAAAAGAGGTGGTCTGCCGGCGAGTTGAGCCTGCATTTTGTCGATCTGGCTGTCGTCGAAGTGATAAGTCTTGAGGTTGGCCAAGGCGTACCAGGCCTCACCACCACCTTGCGTCGCTTTGCTTGCCGATTCATAGGCGGCAATAGCATCGCTGCCCGATCCGAGGGTTTTCAGCGCATGGCCCTTGGATGTGAGTGTAATAGCGTCGCCTGGCAGCTTTTCGAGAATCGAGTCGAAGCCTGCGACAGCTTCGTCGTAGCGTCCCAGCTGTAAAAGCTCGATGGCTTTGAGTGATTGGAACTGAAGGTTCTGCGGAGCCGTACGCAGGAGCTGGTCTGCCTGTTCTAAAGACTCTTCAAAGCGCTGGCGTTTGCTGAGCACCCGAACAAGGTCAATGCGTAGCGCGACGTTTGTGGGTTCGAGTTCGCAGGCTGCTTCAAGAAGGAAGTTTGCTTCGTCAAGAGCTCCCAGGCGGGAACCGATATCAGCGAGAAGTCGCATTCCTTCAGTATGACTGGGGGCTTGCATCAAAAACTGCCGGCAGAGTTGCTCGGCCTTTAGGATTCGGCCTTGAGCAATCAGATCGGTAACGGCAAGGAGCGCTTTGGGCAGCGCTTCCACCCTATGAAGCTGTGTTGCCGTGACGTTTGCTTCTTGCTCTCTCCCAGCGGCACGTAAAAGCCCTAGACGCTGACGATAGCTGGCCAGTAGCGCGGGATTGGCCCGCAGCGCCTCTTCGTAGGCATCAATGGCCGCGTCGGTATTCTGAGTATCGCGGTACAGGTGTGCCTGTTCCTGGAGGCCGCGACCATTGCCAGGTTCGCTTGCAAGAAGGGTATCGAGGTAAGCCTGCGCCGCCTGATAAAGCTTACTCATGCGGGCACAGACAGCAGCGAGATACAGCGCTTCTCCGTCCGAGGGAGCGGTATCAAGCTGCCGTTGCAGAAGATTCAGCGCATCGGCCATCTGGCCTTTGCGCATCAGCTCCTGAGCTTCTGTTCCCAAAGAGCCTGCCTTAGAAGAGGCGCCCGACGAGGCCGGGCGCTCAGCCTCACTCAAAGTTCCAGGTGAATCGTACGCCGCCGGTCAGCGGGCGTGCGAGAGTTACGCGATCGCGATCGTTTACAAAGTTGTTGGACAACTCTGCTGCCTCATTAGTGAGGTTGTCGACATAGACCTCGGCAGTCCACTGGGTGTTCGATACGCCGGCAGTGACACCGAGCATCATCCAGGAGTCTACCGTTTGACGGTTGATTGCGATGATGTCACTAAAGGATTCGTCGGAATAGGCGAGGTGCGGCATCACGTGGGCTCGCAGACCGTTATTGAGGTCCCAGTTGTAGCGCGCGCGGATGGTCGCCTGAAACTCTGGAGCGAAGGCCAGGGAGTCACCCTTTCTTACATCATTTGTCGGCGTGAGAACTTCCGTGATCTCGGTATCGAGCATAGAGAACGAGCCGGTGACCACAAGCCCTGGTAGTGACAGGGGAGCCCAATCTACCGAGCCCTCAAGACCCAACACTTCAGCATTTGCAGCATTGTCCGAGAAGAACAGGTTTACGATGCTAGGATCAAAAATAGTGGTCTGCAGGCGCTCGATGTCCACAAAGAA
This sequence comes from Congregibacter sp., assembly GCF_045107095.1. Taxonomy (GTDB): domain Bacteria; phylum Pseudomonadota; class Gammaproteobacteria; order Pseudomonadales; family Halieaceae; genus Congregibacter. Next base: position 36,272 of record NZ_JBGCFU010000035.1, read on the forward strand.
CAAGCTGCCGTTAAAACGCAGAGACTGATCCATGAGATCAAGTTTCCAGCCAAGTTCGTAGTTGGTTACATCATCTGTATCGAGAGCAAAAGGCACCTGATAGCCGTTGGGGCCTGACGCGCCGCCAGGACGATTAAGTAGCCCGGGACGGAAGCCTTCGGACAAGGTGACGAACCACAGCTGGTTTTCTGTAGGCGTGTAGGACAGGCTCAATTTGCCGATCACACCGTCGGTCTGAGCCGAAGTCGGCGCGTTGAGTAATGCCGCTGCGACCTGATCCGGCGCATCGTCGATGTTGTCCAGGGTATAGGTTAACTGCGCATCGGGATTACAGGTGCCACGAAAAGTAATCTGACCGTCGCCGTTGTACAGGTCCGAAATGTCGGTACCGAAGGAATTGGAATCTGGTTGGAAGAGGTTACAGAAAGACGCGTTAGCGCTGCCCTCCAGTCCGACTTCGATATCGTACCAGCGGGCTCCCAGTGTCAGGGCTAGCTCGTCGGTAATGTCCATGGTGACCTCACCAAACACGCCCATCTGCTCATCCGTGCGTCGTACGTCATTACGGAAGATCACGCCGTCGGGGAAAGGACCCTCATCGGATCTGTAGCCAGTGGTGAATGGGAAGTTAGGCGAAAACCCGGTTTGCACGCCGTAGCCGTCGATCTGGGTAGAGCCAGGGTAGGTAAAGTCGTTGCGCTCGGTAAGCGTGAGGTCACTGTAGAAGGCGCCTACCGTGGCGCGAATGCGACGATCTTCCGCGGTGTTTAGACGAATCTCGTGAGTGCTGACTTCCGTTTTGGTGACGCTGCCTACAAACAGATCTGGAGCCTGGCAGGTGCCGCTGGGAGCGGCATCGCCAGGGTAAGAAACCGAACTGTCACAGATGTAATAAGGAAGGTACTGCCCGACAAAGAGATAGTCCGAGTAGTCTACTAATTGGTCGGTTTGGCGATCGGTAAAGGCGCCGGAGTAAAGTACTTCCAGTTCACCGATACGTCCCGAGAGAGTCCAGGCAGTGTTGCTGAATTCATCATCGATACTGTCGGGCTGGAAGCGTGTTACTTCGTAGTCGCCCAGCTCTGGATCGGAGAAGAACACGCCGTCAGAGTCCAGCTGCTGCTGCATGTGTGAGACCTGCAGATCCCAGTCAGCATTGATGGTGTACAGGGCGGAGAGTCGAAAGCCCGCATAGGTGGTGTCGTTAAAGTCGTCTTCAGTCTTCGTGCTGTTGTCGGCGTTAATAAAATTCACGCCGGAAAGATCGGCACCGGCCTGGAATCCGCCGCGCTGCTCGCTGACGGGCACACCGTTAGACCTCATAGTACCGGCGGGACGGAAGCGAGCGCTCTCACTAGCGTTCAGCGTGCCTGCAACGTTATCGATGTAACCGCCCATGCGATCAACATACACAACACCGCGAAGCGCGAGTTTGTCGGTGACAGGCACGTTGATCATGCCTTCGACGTTGTTGCTCATTTCTCCGCCTTTGGTAAACGCAGTCCCAACTTTCATCCTGCCGTAGGTGCCACTGAGATCAGGCTTGTTGGTGATCAGGCGTACCGTACCTGCCTGAGAGCTGGCGCCAAACAGCGTGCCCTGTGGTCCGGCGAGAACCTCAATACGGTTCATATCCGCTGTGTAGACGTCGAGGTTACGACCCGGTTGTGCGAGGGGCTGCTCGTCGAGGTAGAGCGCCACGTTCGGCGATAGTCCGGCAACACCCGCCGTGGTCAGGTTTGGTGTGGTTGAGGCAACACCACGGATGTAAATAGTGTTCTGTCCAGGACCGCTGCCGCCGGCAGTCACGCCGGGCAACTGCACGAGGTAGTCCTCGAAGTTGGTTACACCCATATCGTTTAGGGTGTCTTCCCCCAGAGCCTGTACCGCTACAGGAATATCCTGAGTGCTGGCCGAGCGCTTGGTCGCTGTGACGATAACTTCTTCCAACTGCGCAAAGGCGTTGGCGCTGGCTAGGCTACCGCCGGCAACGCTGGCAAGTACCGCCGCGCGAGTAGCAAGGTTCAGCTTGTTTCTGGACCGCATGATGTCTCCCTGACAAAAAATAGTGCACAAAAAAAGTGCTAATAGTTTATAGCAAAAGCAATTCTGGGCGTGATTATACCGGCATCGCCTGTTAAATATTGATTTCTAGGAAGTTTTTACAATTAGAAGCTAAAAGAAAGATTTGTACACTATGCATTAATGTTTTGCTGACATCGGATAATCTGCGTACTCTTCCGGCTCTGATAAAGGAAGCAGAGGTTTAGATGAGTGGTTCGGCCGACGACAAATCGCCTGTGAGCGAAGGCTTTATGGGTTTTAGCGTTGATCGAGGCGTGTTCCTGCCGTCCACTACAATTCTTCTTCTTATGGTGCTTGGCGCCGCCGTCGCGCCAGATGCGAGTAATGCTCTTCTTCAAGATATTCAGGCGGCGATCGTTACCTATGCCAGCTGGTACTACGTACTAGTCGTGGCGATTGTTCTTCTGAGCGTTTTGGTGTTCAGCTTCTCTCGGTTTGGTGACATTAAACTTGGCCCGGACCATTCGGTGCCTGACTACAGTGCGCTGAGCTGGTTCGCCATGCTGTTTGCTGCAGGGATGGGCATTGGTTTGATGTTTTTCGGCGTCGCTGAGCCGGTAATGCATTTTCTCCAGCCACCCCATGGAGAGGGAAGCAGTGTTGAAGCTGCAGGCCATGCCATGACCCTTACTTACTTTCACTGGGGGCTCCACGCCTGGGCCATCTACGCCATTGTCGCTCTGCTACTGGGTTACTTTTCTTACCGCCACGGCCTGCCGCTGACCATGCGCTCCGCCTTCTATCCGCTCATCGGTGAGCGAATCTATGGCCCGGCCGGTGCAGCCATCGATGTCTTTGCGATTGTTTGCACCGCCTGTGGTATTGCCACCAGTCTGGGTTTTGGTGTTTTGCAGATCAACTCGGGCCTCGAGTATCTCTTTGGTATTCCCGTATCCGGGGGGGTACAGGTGCTCTTGGTGATTGGAACCATGGCGCTCGCGAGTATCTCTGTCGCTATGGGCTTAAATGCTGGAATTAAGCGGCTATCTGAGCTGAATATCGGGCTTTCTGTGTTGCTATTGATCGGCGTGCTCATTGCCGGCCCTACTATTCTCATCTTGGGTGCCACCCTGGAAAGTCTCGGGATCTATCTGAGCGAACTGGTCAGTATGACCTTTACGCTTTATGCCTATGATCCTACCGATTGGCTGGGCGGCTGGACGATCTTCTATTGGGGTTGGTGGTTGAGCTGGTCACCCTTTGTCGGGCTGTTTATCGCACGCATCTCGAGGGGGCGTACAATTCGTGAGTTCACCCTTGGAGCGATGCTCGTGCCCTGCGGTTTCACTCTGTTGTGGATGGGGGTTTTTGGGAATAGCGCGATTAATCTCATTTTGAATGAGGGAGCCCTTCAGCTAGGAGAGGCTGTTTCGGCCAATCAGGCTGTGGCCCTGTTTCGGTTCCTCGAGTTCTTGCCGTTTTCTACCTTTTTGTCGGCTGTGAGCCTGGCGATGATCGTGGTCTTCTTTGTCACCTCCGCAGACAGTGGAGCCCTGGTGCTTAACATGTTGTCTGCCAACGGTCGTGATGACACACCGGTCTTGCAGCGGGTGTTTTGGGCAGCTGTGATTGCCGCAATCGCCGCAGTGTTGTTGCTTGCTGGCGGTTTGTCGTCGCTTCAGACCGCGGCGATCGCCAGTGCGCTGCCTTTTTCTGTCGCCCTTTTGGGGGCTATATGGGGCTTTGCTAAAGCCCTTTCTCTGGATGCCTCCCAGCGCAGCGCGCAGAGCGTGTCGCCGGCGTCGGGTGCGGACGGTGATTGGCGCAGCCGTCTGTCAAACCTCCTGGATTTTCCCGCGGATCGCAGTGTTCATAAGTTCCTCCGGGAGCAGGTAGGGCCGGCACTGCAGGAGTTTTCTCAAGAATTAAAAAATCACGACGTTGATGCTCGAGTTACGCAGCAAACAAAAGACCAACCCTCCGTGCGTATGGAAGTCCTCAATGGTGGCGAAATAGATTTTGTCTACGAAGTGAGAAGTCGCGTTCACGCCATGCCCGACGAGCGCCTGGCGGGAGAGGCAATATCATCCATGGCCGAGGGTGATCGTTATTACCGCGCCGAGGTGCATCTTGCGCAGGGCGGCCAGGATTACTGCATTATGGGTTGGACTCAAGAGCAAATCGCTCATGACGTACTGAGTCAGTACGAAAACCATCTGCACTTTTTGACCAGCATGCGCTGACGCCGCGGGGTCGCTTAGGCCGCCTCGTTGCGAAACTGTAGTTTGGCTAGACGGGCGTAAAGTTCTGAGCTTGCCAGCAACTCATCGTGTGTGCCTGTAGCGACGACCTTGCCATCCTCTAGTACCGCTATGCAGTCGGCGTCCCGGATCGTAGCGAGACGATGCGCAATGATCACCGTGGTGCGTTCGTGCATAAGCTCGCTAATGGCTTGTTGCACCTGGTATTCACTCTCTGCGTCCAAGGCGCTGGTCGCCTCGTCGAGTAACAGTACTTTCGGATCTGTAAGCATCGCGCGAGCCAGGGCTATGCGCTGCCGTTGGCCACCGGAAAGCCTTACTCCCTGTTCCCCAAGGTAGCTGCCATACCCTTCAGGTAATGCCTCAATGAACTCATGAGCATGGGCTCTTCGCGCTGCCGCCTGTATTTCTTCATCGGTCGCTTCGGGCTTTCCGTAGGCAATGTTGTAACGAACGTCGGCGCTAAACAGCGTGGGTTGCTGAGGCACGATGGCGAGATGCGAACGTAGCTGCGCCAGAGACATCTCTCTAAGATCAATGCCATCCAGCAATAGTGCGCCTGATTGGGGATCATAAAATCGCTGAAGTAGTTCAAACAGTGTGGTTTTTCCCGCGCCCGATGGGCCCACCAAAGCCAGGCTTTTACCCGCCTCAATGTTCAGGTTTATGTTGTCCAAGGCGAGGGTGTCGGGCCGGGAAGGGTAGCTGAATGAGACATCTTTTAGCCGCATGGCAGGGTTCTTTGAGATGGACTCGCGATCGCCGGTGTCGGAGAGGGCGCTGTCGGTCTCTACCAGTTCGAGCAGACGTTCAGTTGCACCTGCCGCGCGCTGCACGTCGCCCCAGACTTCCGAGAGCGTGGCAAATCCAGTGCCAACCATAGTTGCATAGAACATGAATGCGGCGAGTTCACCGCCGGTCATAGCGCCGCTTATGACATCCCGGCCGCCGGAGTACATCATGGCAATCATTCCGCCAGAGAGAATGATGATGGCAAAGGCAATCAACAGGGCCCGTTGCCGGACGCGGGATCGGGCAATGACAAAGGCCTTCTCGACTTCAGCATTAAAGGCCAGGGATTCCGCTGACTCGCGATTAAAGCCCTGTACCGTGCGGATGTTCTGAATGATTTCGCCGGCATAGGAGCCTACGCTGGCAACGCTGTCCTGACTACTGCTGGAAAGAGTACGTACGCGACGACCAAAGATCATGACAGGCAGCAGTACCATCGGTACCGTGGCGACGATAAAAAGCGTTAGCTTGAAGTTGGTGATGAGCATCATGACCACGGCGCCTGTGAGCGTTAGGGAGCTACGCAGCGCCATGCTCATCGAAGAACCAATGATCGTCTGGAGTACCGTGGTATCTGCCGTTAAGCGCGACATGATCTCGCCGGAGCGGTTCTCCTCAAAGAACCCGGGGTGGAGGCGGACGATGTTCTGAAACACGGCACTACGAAGATCAGCACTGATGCGTTCCCCTAACCAGGACACCAGGTAAAAACGAAAGAAGGTACCGATAGCGATGGCCGTGGTGATGAGCATCACGATACGCACGGCGTCTCCAAGGGCTCCGGGATCGTCGCCACCAAAGCCACGATCAATGAGCACTTGCAGACCTTTACCGAGGGTTAGAGTCGCGCCCGCCGTAAATATGAGTGCAACAGCCGCCGCCACCAATCGCCAGCGATAGGGCGCGAGTTGGCGGGCTAGCGCGCGCAGCGGCGCCATGCTGCCACTGGAATTTTCTTCTGCGGTGTTCAGAATTTGTCCTCACGAACATTAAGTTCGATGGCGCCTTTAAGCGCGGCTTTCTCGGCCGTGGTGTAGTCAGGAAAGGGAAGCTTCTCTTCGTTTTTCCAGCTTTCGAGTTGCGAGTGCACATCCGCAATGGTGTCTTCAGATGCACGATAGAAATCCCGAACCTGCAGTACCTGACCCGGACCACTAAACACCGCGCCCGCATCATGTACTAGCTCAATCATGCGCAAATTGAGATCTTCGGCGACGGCAAGAAAACGCTGATAGTCGGTTGTTCTGATACCGACATCTATCCGTATCACCGCTGTCGCCGCAGCGACTTTCTGGAGACGGATACTAGCGGTCTCCTGCATGGCATCGGAGTGAGACAAGAAAAGCTCTCGAAGGCGCCCGAGGATCACGCGCAACTGGTCTGCCGTGGTCATCTGCAACTCGATGTGCTGGTAATAGCGAATGCGATCCCGGTGACTGAAGTTCTCGACTTCTACCGATGAGAACACGGCATTGGGTACCGCCAGCATGGTGCGGTTGAGTGTGCGAATCATTGTCGAGCGAAGTCCGATCTCTTCAACCACCCCTACAATATTACCGAAGCGACAAAGATCGCCGGGGTTTACAGGTCTGGCCGTGTAAAGTGTTATCGCGCCGATCACATTTTCCAGGGTCTTTTGCGCGGCTAGGGCCACAGCAAGGGAGCCCACACCGAGGCCCGCAATAATCGTGGACATGTTGTAGCCGGCACGTTCAGCCCACACCAGTGCTACCAGTAAAATCGCGACAAACTTGATGATGGTGGTGAAGGGTTTGAGCAAGGCGACGTACTGACGATTTCCAGCGCGTTCCAAGCGTCGAATGTTGTAGTCCCGGATCAGAGAGATAACGCCGAGTAGCAAAATGGTAAAGGCGACATAATCAACGCCTGAAGAGTTCAGATAGACCCGGGCAGCCAAGGATAAAGCTAGCTGGTCCATGAGCATGCGAAAGATTAAAAGGAACAGGAAGTAACGTAAGGAGCCCTTAAAAAAGCTTTCGATCCCGAGGGGAAAGCGATTAGGGACCAGCAGCGCCAGACGCATCATCAGATAGCTGGCGAGCATAGCGAGATACCAGGCCGCTATAAGGAATACGATGCTTGAGATTATTTGCCAGCTTTCCAGACCAGCAAAGCGGTAGTCTGGCAGGTGCCGCTCAAGCCAAACCGCAAACTCACCGTAGCCCAGGTCTTCCCATAAATCCGGGATCTCTGCCACGCTCGCGTTTGAGATCTTCCATATTTTGCCACCTCTACCATCCGGGATTCGCTGCAAAAAGATCGGCACTTCGTCGCCGTTGTCTTTGCGGATTACGCCCAGTAAGTCGCGGTAGACGGGAAGCCCATCGTTCAGCTTACCTTCGGGGTCATCACTCATACTGGTGATGTCGATGATGTTTTGTTGATTCCATAGAATTCGCAGGGCATCCATGAAATCAACTGGAGTCCATTCGGCAATTTCTTCGGGAAGGTAGCGCATGTCCAGATAGCCGGCGGCGCGCTCGCGGTCCTTTTTCGCGGCGGCGTCTGCTAGAAGAACAAGTAGTTGAAGAGGGGTTCGTGGCAGCTCTTCGTTGCCCGCAAGTTCGGCGACTTTCTCGCGAATAACTTCTTCAGCTTTTTTCTCTGTCTCCAGGATATCGCGCATGGTCTCCGTATCGGGCGCTGCGTCTACGGTCTCGTCTTCGGCTTGCTCTTCTGTCTGCTCTTGTATTTGTTCCTCAGTGAGTCCCTCGGACGCCTCACTGGCGACCTCCTGAGCGAAAACCGGACCGGATAAAAACACCGTTAGTAGGAGTGACGCGCTGAGCGTCAGAAGATTGCGAGTCATCGTGTTCGTCCGAAAGATAAAGGTCGGTGACAGTGTATCGCCCTTGGGAGCCTTCTCAAGCAGGCTCCCCATGTTCAGGATTCGGTTTTTCGTTTGATGAGTAAGCGGCCAGCAATCACGCCAGCTTCAAACAGTAGCCACATGGGTATAGCGAGGAGCGCCTGAGAGATGACGTCTGGAGGGGTTAGGAGCATTCCAAACACGAAACATCCTACGATGATGTAGGGGCGTTTACGTCCTAGATCTTCTGGGGTGGTAATGCCAGCCCAGATCGCAATGAGCGCCGCTATGGGAATTTCGAAGGCCAAGCCAAAGGCGAAAAACAGCTTAAGAACAAAGTCCAGATAACGGTTTATGTCCGTCATGATCGCCACGTCTTCGGGGCCCACACTGGTGAAAAACGCGAATATCAGCGGAAACACCACGAAATAGGCAAACGCTGCCCCGCAGTAAAACAGTAGCACTGAGCTGGCGAGCACTGGGAGGGCAAAACGTTTTTCCTGGCTGTACATACCGGGTGCAATGAACGACCAAATCTGAAAAAGGACGTAGGGAATCGCGACAAACAATGCCGTAAATAATGTGAGCTTGAAGGGTGTCAGGAAAGGTGAGGCCACGTCTGTGGCGATCATGCTGGCGTTTTCCGGAAGTAGTTCACGGAGCGGTTCAGAAACAAACGCGTAGATGTCGTTAGCAAAGGGGAAGAGCACAATAAAAACCAGCAATACGGCCAGAATTGCACGCAACAGTCTATCGCGCAGCTCCGTAAGATGCGCAATCAACGGTAGTGGTGTGTCGTTCTCGGTATCAGTCAACGGGTTTGCTATCTGTTGCGGTCTTGGAGTCTGGGTCTGAATCTGAATTAGATGATTCGGGAACGTCAGGCGTCGCGCCAATCTCTGCCATCGGATCCGGTATGTTGAGTCCACTGCTGAGATCCGAGCCTAGAGCTTGGGTCTCGCGTCGGAGTTCCTCACCCGTATCCTTAATCGCTCTCAGGTCTTTCATAACGGCGTCGTTATGCAATTCCTGCTGAACTTCCTGTTTGATATCGTTGAAACCACGGCGTATGCGATTCAGCCAGGCGCTGGCCGTGCGCACGGCATCGGGGAGTCGCTCCGGACCAATGACAAGCAGAGCAACCACACCGATGATAAGTAACTCGGCAAAGCCGATATCGAACATAGGAACCTACGATTTCAGAGGGTGCGCGAAGATGTATCGCAAATACTAGACATCGCTCTTGGTCTTCGCAGCTTCGTTAACCTCGGGCTCGTCACTAGCGTCAGCGCCCTCGGGCTTCTCGTCGTCGCCATCTTGCATGCTGCTGCGAAAACCCTTCACCGCACTTCCCAGATCTGATCCCAGGCCGCGCAGGCGCTTTGTGCCAAACAGCATGACCACAATGGCCAGAATGATGAGCAACTGCCAAATGCTGATTCCACCCAATCCCATGACTCTCTCCTTTTACTGCAGTGGAAAATACCGACCGCGATTGTAACTGCCAATTAGCTTATCCCTAACAACAGTATTGAAAGGTTTGTAAAAATTTAGCTTCGTGAGGCCTTCTCGATATGTCCTGAAAGACCGAAGCGTTCTTCCAGAATTGCCAGCACCTGTGCCGACGAGAGCCCCTGCTGAGCCAGTAGCACCATGCTGTGAAACCAGAGGTCTGCTACTTCGCCTAACAAGGCGTCTTGCCCCTCCTCTCCTTCACAGTCCTTCGCGGCGATGATGACCTCCGAAGCCTCCTCGCCAACTTTTTCGAGGATTTTGTTGAGCCCTTTTTCGTAAAGGCTCGCCACATAGGAACTGTCGGCGGACGCGTTCTTTCGCTCCTGAAGCACCTCATCTAAGGCACTTAATACGTCGTTGTTAGTTGCCTTGTGCATAAATTTCTTTTGGATCTTTCACTACCGGTTCCACAGTCTGCCATTCACCATCGATAAATTCACGGTAGAAACAGTGCTCTCGACCGGTGTGGCAGGCGATTCCGCCCTGTTGTTCAACCTCCAATAGCAAAGTATCTCCGTCGCAATCTAAACGAAGACTTCTGATCAACTGCGTATTGCCTGAGCTTTCGCCCTTACGCCATAGCGCCTTCCGAGATCTAGACCAATACACAGCACAGCCTTCATCGACCGTACGGCGCAAGGACTCCTCGTTCATCCATGCCATCATCAGGACTGTGCCGCTACTGGTGTCTCGGGCGATGGCGGGCACTAAGCCGTCTTCGTTCCAGCGAAGCTCGTTGAGCCAGCTCAGCTCTTTGGGATAGTTGCTCGTGTCTGCGTCTTGCATGCTGTGTGTGTTTCTACGATTAGGTAAAGATTATCGCACACCCGGGCTCTGGCGCCTTGGTCTAAACGCTCTGACTTGGCCAGGCGAGTCCTGCTGCTACCGCAAGCAATAGCCAGCTCACCGGAGGTGCCTGCTCCAGTAGGCTCCGAACCGAGGGTAACGCAGCGCCCGCAGCGACAATGCAGACCATCGCCGCCAGATAGCGTCGTCTGGCTCGCGTATCCTGCTTACGTCTTACTTTACGCTCCGCGGCGATAATCTGTTCACTGCGTTTTTGGCTCTCTCGCTGTCCCTGAAGACCCTCGATGAGTGCTTCCGGTAACTGTGGAAGTTGTTCAAGCCAGTTGGGCGCGTGCTGTTGCAGGCGTTTGATCATGCTTTGGGGGGAGTAGCGCTCTGCTACCCACTTCTCCAGGAATGGCATGGCGGTGTCCCAAAGATTCAGCTGGGGATAAAGCTGCCTGCCCAAGCCTTCTATATTCAAGAGTGTTTTTTGTAGTAGCACCAGAGAAGGCTGGACTTCCATATCGAAACGAGCGGCTGTTTGAAACAAATAAACCAGTAGCTGTCCGAAAGAGATTTCTGCGATGGGCCTTTCAAATACCGGTTCGCAGACAGCGCGCATGGCAGATTCAAAGTCCTGTACTCGCGTGTCTGGCGGTACCCAGCCACATTCAACATGGAGTTGGGCGACCTCATGGTAGTCCCGGCGGAAAATCGCCAGAAGGTTTCGCGCCAGATAGTACTGATCGTCTTCGCTCAGGGAACCAATGATGGCGCAGTCGATGGCAATGTATCGCGGGTCTTTGGGATCCGACGCATCGACGAAGATGTTCCCTGGGTGCATGTCTGCATGAAAGAAGCTGTCCCGAAACACCTGGGTAAAAAAGATTTCTACTCCGCGCTCTCCGAGTACCTTCAGGTCAACATTCTTAGCTCGAAGCGTGTCCATATCGGTTACGGGGATGCCATATATCCGCTCCATAACCATCACGTTGCGCCGGGTGTAGTCCCAAAAAACTTCCGGGACATAGACGAGGCTTCCGTCGGCAAAGTTTCTCCGCAGTTGACTTGCGTTGGCCGCTTCCCGCCCCAGATCCAGTTCATCAAGGATCGTATGTTTGTAGTCGCGTACCACGTCGACGGGGCGCAGGCGCCGGCCATCACGGAGCCAGCGCTCCACAAAGCTCGCTATTCGTGCCAGCAGAGCCATGTCCTTGTGGATCACCGGTTCAATGTCCGGACGAATGACTTTGACGACGACTTCTCGCCCTTCCTGCGTCCGCGCGCTGTGTACCTGAGCTACTGATGCTGAGGCGAGAGGCTCTCGATCAAAACGCTCAAAAAGAACGTCGACTTTGCCGCCCAAGGCGGTCTCTATGATCTGTGTGGCGAGAGCTGCATCAAAGGGCGGTACCTGATCCTGCAGCAGAGCCAGCTCGTCGGCGATATCTGCAGGTAGTAAGTCCCTACGCGTTGAGAGCATCTGCCCAAATTTTATGAACACCGGACCGAGCTCTTCCAGCGCGCGACGCAAGCGTTCGCCCCGCGTTCCCGTGACGCTGGCCATACGCCAGGGATTTAGCCGAAGCAACGGAGTCAGCACGCGGTGTCTGGCCTGCTCCGGCAGCAATTCGTCCAGACGGTAGCGTCCTGCTACCCGCATGATCTCAATACTGCGCAAGAGGCTGGACATCAGGCTGGACGCAAACTCTCTAGACGCAACCGCAGGCGCTCTACGCGTTGTTCCAAGCGTTCGCTGCGCTCGCTAAGCTTCTGAACATCTTCATAAAAATGCTCGAGAGCGAGTTTGGGTGGTGCAAGACGGGCTTCTTCGGTTGCGAACTCTTCGAGCTGGCGCCTGACGTTATCCCCCGATTGCTTCGTCCAGTGAAATGCTGCGCTGAGCATACCGGCTAGCTGATGGCCTGCGACATCGCCGAGACCCGACACCAGCGGGGCTTCCCAGTCGATATCCAGATCATTAAACACGCGCTGCATGTCAGTGAGCGTACTGCTATTGCCCTCCAGCTGTATGCCGCCATTGATCAGTGCCGCGGCAGGGTCCGCCGCTTGAGCCAGGCTGGCAAAGTCCTGAGCAGTGCCTGTGACGCGTGTGGTCACGGGGCCATCGTGAACGCCCTGCAATCGCAGTTCACCGTTCGCTTCGCTGTGCAGGTAGACGGTAACTGCCGGGCGTGTGCATTCCAGCGCGAGGACTCTCCCGGCTAGAGGTTTGAGTGCTTCCAGACTGTGCGGTGATAGGCGCAGCGCCGCATTGGCGGCGGCTTCGGCAGCGGCCAGTCCCGCAGTGTGCACCGTGGGCATGCGGATGTCGTTCATGACTAGTTTTTGACGCCCCGATGCACCGCAACCACTCCACCGGTCATGTCGTGGTAGTCACAGCGAGCAAAGCCCGCGTCTTCCATCATTTGTCGCAGTGTCTCTTGATCCGGATGCATGCGAATAGACTCGGCGAGGTACTGATAACTCTCGGAATCTCCCGCAACCAGTTTTCCCATAAAAGGTAGAACACCAAAAGAATAGGCGTCGTAAGCGCGGCTGAGCAGTGGGTTACGGGGCTTGGAAAACTCCAGTACCAACAAGCGACCGCCCGGCTTGAGTATGCGCAGCATAGAGCGCAGAGCTAAGTCTTTGTCGGTTACGTTCCGCAGACCAAAGGCAATGGTGATGCAGTCGAAGTGATCGTCAGGAAAGGGCAGGTACTGCGCGTCCGCTTGCACGTAGTGAAGGTTTCCACGAACACCGTCGTCGAGCAGTCGGTCGCGTCCCACTCGCAACATGCTGGCATTGATATCCGCCAGCACAACCTCACCCTCATCACCTACCATTGGTGCAAACTTGGCAGCCAAGTCGCCGGTACCTCCGGCTATGTCCAGTACACGGTTGCCGCGGCGAACGCCGGAGAGCTCTATCGTGAAGCGCTTCCATATTCGATGAACGCCTGCAGACATCAGGTCATTCATCACATCGTAACGACTCGCCACCGAATCAAAGACGCCGCGGACCATGCCCGCTTTCTCGTCGGTCTTTACGTCTCGGTAACCAAAGTGTGTTGTGTCTTCTTCGCTCATGCTCTGCATCCCAATTGCGAGGACGCATTGTAGCTTGTAGTGTCCTTATAAGCAGTGCTTGTTCTTGCATCACTCTTGGAGTTGTAAGGAGGCACCCCAAATCTGGTGTGTCCAACAAATCAAGAGAAAGTCAGGGTTCGAAATGCAGAACCTGCGTGTTGGGGTCTCGAGAAGCACCCGCCTCGGTGAGGTCATCCAGATAGGCCTGCCACAGCTCTGCCTTTTGAGTGCATAAGCGATAGAGGTATTCCCAGGTATACAGCCCGCTGTCGTGTCCGTCGTCGAACACCAGCTGCAAAGCATAGTGGCCCACGGGCTTGAGATCATTGATCGCAATATCCCGTTTGCCGGTTTGCAGTACCGCCTGAGACTCGTGATGACCCCTAACCTCCGCTGAAGGAGAGTAAACACGGAGGTACTCCCAACTCAGACTGTAGGATTTGTCGGCGTACTCAAGCTCTAAAACCCGCGATCGTTTACGCAGGCGTATGTGAGTCGGCTGGGGTATGTCGCTCGCGGTCATGGGCTTGATCTTGGGCTTAGAGAATGAATCTGGAAAGATCTTCATCCATCGCGAGATCTGATAACTGAGAGTCGACATAGGCTGCATCTACTGCCAGCGCGGTACTGCTAAGACCCGCATCTGCTGCATTAAACGAAGCGTCCTCCAGCAAACGCTCCATGACGGTATGCAGGCGTCGGGCGCCAATGTTCTCCGTGCTCTCGTTGAGTTGCCAGGCAAGCTCGGCGATGCGTGCAATACCGTCCTCGGTAAACTCCAGCGTCATGCCTTCGGTGCCTAACAATGCGCTGTACTGGCGAGTGAGTGCCGCATCGGGCTCTACGAGTATGCGCCTGAAGTCCTCGGGGGAGAGGGCTGCAAGCTCAACGCGGATGGGAAGACGGCCCTGTAATTCAGGAATCAGATCCGAAGGCTTGGACAAATGAAAGGCCCCGGAAGCGATGAACAAAATATGGTCTGTCTTTAGCATGCCGTACTTGGTGCTTACGGTGCAGCCCTCGATAAGCGGCAGTAAATCTCGCTGCACGCCTTCACGAGAAACATCGGCACCTGCGGTCTCACCACGCTTGGCTACCTTGTCCAGCTCGTCGATAAAGACAATGCCGTTTTGCTCAGCAGCCTGTAGTGCCTGCTGTTTAATTTCGTCCTCGTTGACCAGTTTGGCGGCCTCTTCATCGCATAAGGCGGAAAATGCGGCCTTGATCGGGAGTCGGCGACTCTTGGGCTGCGAGCGGGCCATGTTTGAAAACATGCTCTGCAGCTGGTTGGTCATTTCTTCCATACCTGGCGGCGCGCTGATTTCGACGCTGCTGGGGGTAGTGAGCTCGAGATCGATTTCCTTCTCGTCCAGATCACCTTCGCGGAGCTTTTTGCGCAGCAGTTGGCGGGTGCCGTCGCCTTGAGCAGAGGCGTCTCCCTTTGCATCGCGAGCCCCAGGCAACAGAATGTCCAGAATGCGTTCCTCGGCGGCTTCTTCCGCCCGAAAGCGCATTTTCTCAATGGCTTGCTCGCGCAGCATTTTTACGGACATTTCTACTAGATCGCGGACGATGGACTCTACATCGCGACCAACATAGCCAACTTCGGTGAATTTTGTTGCTTCTACTTTCACAAAGGGAGCGTTCGCAAGCTTTGCCAGGCGTCGTGCAATTTCGGTTTTACCCACGCCGGTAGGCCCGATCATCAGAATATTCTTTGGCGTGATTTCGGCACGCAGGGCGTCTTCGACTTGTAAGCGACGCCATCGGCTTCGAAGGGCGTTGGCTACGGCTCGCTTGGCGTCCTGCTGCCCAATAATGTGCTTGTCCAGTTCGTGGACAATCTCTCTAGGTGTCATGTTTGACATGTATTGGATCCAGCTCTTTGTTTGGTCAGAAGTCCAGCTGCTCGATGGTGCGCTGCTGGTTGGTATAAATGCAGATGTCGGCGGCAATGCCCAGGCCTTTCTCAACGACATCCCGGGCGCTGAGTTCTGTGTTGTCCAGTAAGGCCATCGCTGCAGCCTGAGCAAAGGAGCCGCCAGACCCAATGGCGATGAGGTTATTCTCCGGTTCGATGACGTCGCCATTACCGGAAATCACCAGAGAGGTTTCTTTGTCCGCAACGGCAAGGAGTGCCTCTAGCTGACGGAGGGAGCGCTCGGTGCGCCAGGCTTTTGCCAGTTCTACGGCAGCTCTAACGAGCTGACCACCGTGTTTTTCCAGCTGTGCTTCGAATAATTCAAACAGCGTGAACGCATCGGCGGTGCCCCCTGCAAAACCCGCAAGAACCTGGTCTTTGTAGAGACGGCGTACTTTTCGCGCATTGCCTTTCATGATGGTGTTGCCCATGGAGACCTGGCCGTCTCCCCCGACAACAACGCTGTTGCCCCGGCGCACACACAATATGGTGGTGCCTCTGAATTGTTCCACGGTGTTTTCCTTCGCCTACGAACTATCGTTATGGGGGCGTGGTTTGTAAGTTCAAGCGCTGTTCGCGGGTAATAGCGGGCGTGCAGCGGTAGCGGGGGACGTGAGTTAGCCGCTGTTACGTTGGATGAGGAGCGTATCGATGTCTTGCTGAGCCGTGAGGCTACGAGCTTTAGCCATTGCCGAACGGCTTTCAAAAGGCCCAAGCACCACACGGTACCAACGACCTGTGTCCCCTCGCGTGTCCTCTACGCTGGGATTAAGGCCCAGTAATAAAAGCTCGCCACGACGGCGATCAGCATCTGCGGCTTGTCGAAAAGATCCGGCTTGTAACAGGAACTGCTTACCCGTGGAGGCACTGCGAGGCTTGGGAAGATCCGCCGGATCCACGTCGACGGTGATTTCCTGATTCGGGAGCACTTCAAAAAACTCGTACTCAGGCTCTGGCGCATTGACCTTTGGGGTGGCCGCGAGCTTCGGGGCGGGTCCGCCCTCCGGGGGCAAGGTCACCAGATAAAGCATAAATGCGAGGAACAGACCGCTCGCCACGCCGGCCGCATACCACCGAAGTCCGCCGTGGCTCTGACTGGTCGTGTTTTGACGGCTCGCGCCGCGGCTGTTTTTCCGTTGGGAAGTCTTTGCCATGAGGCTCTACATGCTCTCCGGGGCTGATACGCCCAATAGAGTCAGGCCATTGGAGATTACCTGCCCGACGGCCGTCGTGAGCGCAAGACGCGCGCTGCGCAGCTCCGCGTCCTCGATGAGTACCTTGTGAGCGTTGTAATAGGCGTGAAACTCTCCGGCAAGCTCGCGAAGATAATTGGCGATTTGCTGGGGCTCAGCGCTGGTTCCCGCTCGCGCGACGATCTCCGGGAAACGCGCGAGCTGCTTGAGCACCTCTATCTCCTGTGGCTCTACCAGGCGCTCCAAGGCAAGAGTCTCTAAATCCAGCTCGACGGACAGGCCTTCCTCGATAAATTTACGACGGACACTGCACACGCGCGCATGCGCATACTGGATATAAAAAACGGGATTGTCATTGGACTGGGACAACGCCAGATCAATATCAAAAGTCAGCTGCGAGTTTGGTGAGCGAGCCACCAGGAAGTAGCGTGTGGCATCGCGACCTACTTCGCCAATAAGGTCCCGCAGGGTGAGGTAGCTGCCCGCACGTTTGGACAGCTTCACTTCCTCACCGTCGCGCATGACCGTCACCATTTGGTGAAGCACGTATTCGGGCCACCCTTTGGGAATACCTTCGCCAAGCGCTTGAAGTCCGGCGCGAACCCGGGTCACGGTGCTGTGATGGTCGGCGCCCTGCTCGTTGATTACGCGCTCGAAGCCCCTGCGCCACTTGTTTAAGTGGTAGGCGACATCGGGTAAGAAATAGGTATAACCCCCATCTTTTTTCCGCATGACGCGGTCTTTGTCATCGCCAAAATCGGTGGTGCGAAGCCAGAGAGCATCATCGTTGGTGTAGGTGTTTCCACTGTCAACCAAGCGCTCGACGGTGGTGGCTACTTCGCCTGACTCGTAGAGGGATGATTCCAGAAAGAACACATCAAAGGACACGCCAAAGCTTTGGAGGTCGAGATCCTGCTCCCGGCGTAGCCAGGCCACGGCAAATTCACGAATGGCATCGAGATCGTCACCATTTCCTGCGGCGGTTACAGATTTGTCGCTGGCTTCTACGCTTTCCCCTGCAAGGTACGCTTGAGCAAGTTCCGCGATGTACTCTCCACGATACCCGTCTTCGGGCCAGCCTTCGTCCTGCGGGCTCAAACCTTTGCAGCGCGCCTGAACCGACAGGGCCAGATTGTTGATTTGCGCGCCTGCGTCGTTGTAATAGAACTCTCGTACGACTTCCCAGCCACAGGCATCTAATATTCTCGCGAGGCTGTCCCCGACCGCCGCGCCTCGTCCGTGTCCTACGTGCAGTGGGCCCGTTGGATTGGCGGAGACGAACTCCACCTGCACTTTGCGTCCCGCGCCTGTATCGCTATGCCCGAACTTTTCTCCTTCACGCAGCACTTGTAGAAGGGCTGCCCCTTGGCTGTCTTTGGACAGGAAAAAGTTAATAAATCCGGGACCGGCAATGTCCGTGCGATCGATGATGGTATTTTCTGGCAGGGCCTCACAGATCGCCTGGGCAAGCTCTCGGGGAGGCATTTTTAGCAGCTTGGCGCTAGCCAGCGCGATATTGCTCGCCAGGTCTCCATGGGCGGCGTCACGAGTGGTTTCCACCTGAATTTTAGGGGCGCTAATGTCTGCGTCCCGAGCGGTGATAATGCTTTGAAGTGCCTCACTTAACAGTGCGGCAACGGTATCTTTCATGATGTTTTTCCGTCGATGGTGCGTCGCATACGACGCGCGGAGGCATTATCCCGCTTCAATCACGGCTTTGCCAGATTTGCAGCCCCCTTTGTCTTATCCGTGGGCTAATTTACAAAACGTCACTGGGGTCAACGTCGATGAACCAGCTGAGCTCTCTGGGCTTCTTAAGGGTCTCAGCCCGATCTACCAATAGTCGAGCTGCAGTCATAGCACCTCGTCGAGATGAGCTTAAGCACCACAATTGCCAACGGAAGCGTCCTGCCCGTCGGGGCATTGCGGAGGGCAGGGGGCCAATGAGCTGACAGTCGCTGGGAAGGTAGGGCTTGGCTTCTTTTTGGACGGCCCGTAAAAATGCTTCGCCATCACGCTCGTTGCGCGCGTCACTGCGCAGGAGCATGAGCTGACCATAGGGGGGCTGTCCCGAGCTTCGTCGTTTTTCAAGCAAAGAGCTGGTTATGGATTCAAAGTGGCCATCCCGTAGTGCGCCGAACAAGGGGTCATCGGGGTAGTGTGTCTGGATTAATACCTTGCCACCTGCAGACTCACGACCTGCTCGTCCCGCTACTTGCACCACCAGTTGGGCCATGCGCTCCTCGCCACGAAAATCCGCGGAGTAAAGCAGGGCGTCGGCGTCGATGACACCCACTAGCTGGACGGCGGGAAAATGATGACCTTTTGTCAGCATTTGTGTGCCTAGAATGACGCAGGGCTCCTCGCTGTGGGCAACCTCAAGGAGTGATTGCATGGCATCGACGCCACGCATGGCGTCGCTGTCCACGCGGTGCACCGGGCAACGAAGTACGCTGCGTAAAAACTCTTCGGTTTGTTCAGTGCCCAGTCCATGAGTCAGTAGTGAGGTGCCCCCGCAGTCCGGGCAGTGCGAAGGCAAGGCACGCTGAGCTGCGCAGTGATGGCAGCGCAGGCAGCGTTTGCGCAAATGCACGGTCAGTCGAGCGTCGCAATGATCGCAGCCGGCAACCCAGCCACAGCTGTGGCACTGAAGCGTGGGAGCAAAGCCCCGGCGATTCAAAAAGAGTAGCGCCTGCCGTTTCTGGATCTCAACAGTGTCG
Source organism: Congregibacter sp. (assembly GCF_045107095.1). Classification (GTDB taxonomy): domain Bacteria; phylum Pseudomonadota; class Gammaproteobacteria; order Pseudomonadales; family Halieaceae; genus Congregibacter. The sequence goes on from NZ_JBGCFU010000035.1 coordinate 55,410, forward strand.
CGAATGGCCGCCATGAGGTAATCGCTGATCCCTGCATTGAGATGCAGGCTGCGTAAGTCTACCGTTTCGAGCATTGGCAGTTCGCCGCCGCCCTGACGTCCCCGGAGGAAGTGGTGTTCATAGCGCCCCCGCCGGGCATTCTCCAGCGATTCCAGGGAAGGAGTGGCGCTACCAAGAATTACCGGGCAGTTCTCCAGCTGTGCTCGCTTCACAGCGACGTCGCGGGCAGAGTAACGAAAGCCATCCTGCTGCTTGTAAGAGCCGTCATGTTCTTCGTCGACGACGATGAGGCCTGGTCGTGCCAGAGGCGTAAAAATCGCCGACCGGGTTCCTATGACGATGCCCGCGGTCCCCGCCTGCGCGGCCTGCCATGCGGCGAAACGTTGGCCATCCGACAAGCCGGAATGGAGTACCGCTACGGGTGATTTGAATCGCCCCTCGAATCGTTTGACCGTTTGCGGCGTTAAGCCAATCTCAGGAATAAGCACCAGCGCTTGCTCGCCCCGTTCAAGACAGGCAGCGATTAGGCGAAGATACACTTCGGTCTTGCCGCTACCGGTTACACCCTGCAATAAATGAGAGCTAAAACTCCCCCAGGCAACGGCCTCGACAGCTTGAGCTTGCTCGCTGCCAAGTGGTGGACCTTCTTGCTCCAGTTCTGCGCTGGGTATGCTCGCTGACGCGCGACAGCGCTCGATAAGGCCTTTACTGGTTAGCTCGCGGAGCACGGCGCTGGAAACGCCTTCAGCTTTAAGTGTCTCGGGTAGCTGCTCGCCGCACTGCAGTAGCGACAATGCTTTGGCCTGCGACCGAGCGCGACTTAGTGCGCCCTCAGGCAAACCCTCACCTCGCGTTGTCAGGCGCCAATGGGTTTCGGATAAGCCCCGACCCTCTCGAAGCGCCTTTGGAATTGCTGCGCTGAACACTTCGCCGACAGGATGCTGGTAGTAGTCCGATGACCAGTTGCACAGTGCCATCATGCTCGAACTAAGGAGCGACTCGCTGTCCAGCACATCCACTGCTGCGCGAAGTTGCTCTGCATCAACGCTAGCCTCTTCGACGACCTCCAGCAGAATCGCCGTTATCTCCCGTTTGCCAAAAGGCACGCGCAGGCGCATTCCCGGGCTGAGGGAGCCCTGGCGTTGGCCCTCGGGAGCGAGGTAGTCGAAGGGTCTTCGCAGAGGAACGGGGGCCGCTACGCGAAGGACCACTGGTTTTTCGGTATGGGTCACGATGGGGCGAGCATAGCAAAGCGTCGACGGCTCGACGGAGCAATCTGTATCGTTTATTACTTACATTAGCCCTGTATTGCACCAGTCGCAGTTTCTGCTAAACTCCGCGCCCCGTTTACCTGCCCACGGTGCCTAGTGCCCAGAGCAGGTGACTCCCGGATGCGGTGCCTGGCATAGCGCGACCGGCTTCATGGAAGCAGGCGTGTGGGTTCGGGTGGCGGCATCAACATACTGGAGATACACCATGAAAGCTGAAATTCATCCCCGTTACGAGGACGTAACTGCGTCTTGTAGCTGTGGCAACAAGATCCAGACCCGCTCGACCTTGGGTCAGGACTTCAACATCGACGTTTGTTCAAGCTGTCACCCGTTCTTTACCGGGAAGCAGAAGATTGTCGATAGCGGTGGTCGCGTAGACCGGTTCAAGAAGCGTTTTGGCGCTCGCGGTACTGCTCGATAGAACTACTTCGGGAGCGGCGTCAGAGCCACTTCCAAGAAAAACCCGCCGGCTTATGCCTGCGGGTTTTTTTTTGCTTCATCGTGGGTTAGCGGGGTGCTGCCTTTTCGAGTGCAACCCAAAGGCACTGTGTTGGGCGGCTCGGCCCCGCTTTACTCGAGCTGCTCGCGTATCTCCATGGGCGTCAGCACAGCAAACAGCGCACTCGACGGACGCTCGAGCAAAGCGGCGCCGAACCACTACCAGTCCTCAGCGCACGTTACTCACGCGATAAAGCGTCTGAATATCGCGCTGACAAGGCTAGGCAGGCGGTCGTCCTTTGAGCGTCCGTCGAGTGCAGTTAGCAGTGTGAGAGCGTCGCTGGAGATACGCGAGCAGCTCAAAGGACTAGCGACTGTCTGGCCGGCTATCCGATCCACACTGCGCTGGTCAGACTAAAGCATGCATAGCAGTAACCGAGCCAGTCTAGGGAGTCTGCCTCTGCTAAGCCGCGATGAACCTTTGTTATGCCCTACGATTCCGGTGTGATGACAGCAATCGTTCCTTCACGACGAGGATCAACGCCACCTTCAAGGCTGCCGTCATCGTGACGCAAGATCACGCTTAAGCCGGAGTTTTCACCGGCAGATTCTTTGATCTGAAATCCAAAGGCGCGCATGGACTCAAGCATCTCGGCGGAGGCTCTTGCGCTTTCTACGCGGACGGTATCACCGCGCGCAACCACGTTCGGCAGGTTCACTGCTTCTTGCGGCGTTAGCTTCCAGTCAATGACTCCCACGAGGGTTTTGAGTGTGTAAGCGATGATCGAGTTGCCGCCGGGAGAGCCGGTCGCCATGTTAAAGCTGCCGTCGCTATTGAGTGCGATGGTGGGGGACATGGACGAGCGGGGGCGTTTACCCGGTGCGGGATGATTGGCGACCAATATGCCGTCGGCGTCCCGTGGCTCTTTGGCAAAATCCGTGAGTTCGTTGTTGAGAAACATTCCGCCGGCCATGCGTGTCGACCCGAATATGCTCTCTACCGTCGCGGTCATTGAGACAGCGTTGCCCCACTTATCCACGACCACGAAGTGTGTGGTGCCGGCGTAGTCGATGGTGGTGTCTCTTCCGGGAAGTGCCGCAGTGCGTTCAGCATCAAATGCCCAAGGATCTCCCTCGAGTACTTTTTCCGCCGCGCCATCGGGGCTAATCAATGCAGCGCGTTGCGCGAGGTAGTCTCGATTGAGCATCCCACTGAGGGGTACGGGCACAACATCATCATCCGCGACATAGAAGTCGCGGTCGGCGTAGGCCAGACGTTGGGCTTCGGTGAACATTGCCCAGTCGGTCATTTCATCGCCAGTAGGAAAGTTGGTGCTCTCAAGCATCCCCAAGGTCATGCCTACGGCGACCCAGGACGAGGGTGGAGGCGGGCCACACAGCGTGAGTTCACGATAATCCATGCAAAGAGGCTCGAGCTTGCGGGCTGAGTAGCTGGCAAGATCATCCAGACTGAGCGTGCCGGCACGAGGCGAACTAGCGGCCGCTGCAACCATCGCTTCGGCGAGGGGGCCGCGGTAAAAATCTTTGGGGTCCTTCGCAATAAGGTCGAGAGTGTCCGCATACTCGGTATTTACGATACGGTCTTTCATGGTGCCGTTATCGTCAAAGAAGTAGTGGTAGGCGTCCACTGGGCCTTGCTCCAGCGTGGTTGGAATCAGGCGCATGCCATATTTTTCAAAAAATGAGCGCAATCGAGGCGACGGCGTAAAGCCCTCGGTTGCAAGACGCTTTGCCGGCTCAAGCAGTTCTCCCCAGGGTAAACGCCCGCGATCACTGTGGGCCAGATCGAGCATGGACACCATTCCGGGAACGCCAATGGAGAGCCCACTGTTTTTGGCCTCGAGGTAACCGTAGCGCGTGCCGTCTTCCTGCAAGAACATATCACTGTGAGCGCCTAGAGGCGCCTTTTCTCGGCCGTCATACACTTCTATGCTCTGATCGGCAGCATGGTAATAGACCATGAATCCGCCTCCGCCAAGCCCCGAGCTTTGCGGCTCAACCAGACTGAGTATTGACTCAATCGCAACGGCCGCATCAACGGCGCTGCCCCCCGCACGAAGAATCTCCTCACCTACGCTGGTAGCGATAGGGTTGGCAGTGACCACCATGGCGTCGCCGAGAGTCGCCATAGTCTTTGCGGCGATGGCGATACTGGGGGCTTCTTCCACCTTGGGTCCCGGCGTGCATCCAGAAAGCGGAATCAGGATTGGTGATAGAAGCAGCGGCGCCAGGGCCAGATTCCGGATAGATTTAGTCGACAAAGGCATAAGACGGTCACAGTAAGTTGAGGAAGCGCTGATAGTTTCAGCGCCGATTGTGGGATACAGCCTATAATAAGAAGGTATATCTACTGAAGCTATTTGTAGCATAAGCCCCTACTTAATTTAGGAGAACAGAATGCGAAGCACGCTTTGGCTGCTCGGTGTCTTGTCTATTGTCGCCCTGAGCGCCTGTGAGGACCCTGCGACGACGACTGAGCGCCCTGCCGCGAGTTCTGCTGTGCTTGTCGAAACTGAAATCGCCGAGCTTGCGCTGATTGTCCAGGATGCAGAGTCAGTGGGCACCTTGGTGGGCAATGAGTCCGTAACGATAACTGCGAAGCTTACAGAGCAGGTCAGTGCCGTCTATTTCGAGGGCGGCGAGCTCGTTGAAGCGGGCGCAGTACTGGTAGAGCTGATCGATGTTGAGCAATTAGCCTTGCTGCGAGAAGCCGAGGCCAAGCTGCGAGAAACCCAACTACAGCTGGATCGCTTCCTCACGCTGGGCAAGGACATTGCGACGGCTGCAGAGATTGACGTTGCCCGCGCTCGGGTCGATGCCAATGCGGCGCTTCTTGAGGCACTGCGTTCCCGTATTGCCGATCGCACTATTCGCGCACCCTTTGATGGCGTTATTGGATTACGTCGTATCAGTGTTGGTGCTTTGCTAACGCCGGGGACGGTTATAGCCGAACTTGATGACGTTAACCCGATGAAGCTCGACTTCACCCTGCCGGAGCATTATCTGTCGCAGATCGATATTGGTGACTCTGTCGATGCAAAGAGCACGGCCTGGGACGGAGAGTCTTTTGCAGGAGAAGTGACACAGATCGGTAGCAGGGTCGATCCCGCTACGAGAGCTTTTTCTGTCCGTGCACTTATTGATAACAAAGACGCGCGGTTGCGCCCCGGCATGCTGATGGCTGTAAACGTTTCTTTGGGCGAAGTACCGGGTATCGTCGTGTCAGAAACAGCCTTGGTCCAAAGTGGTGCGCAGAGTTCTGTGTTCATTGTTGATGATGAGTCTATCGCTCGGCGGGTTACGGTGGAGATTGGTAGGCGCATGCCGGGGCTGATTGAAATACGCTCGGGTTTGTCCCCCGGGGATCGCGTTGTGCGCAATGGACAGATGACCTTAAGGCCGGGCGTAAAAGTCCGTGAATCCAACCTGACCTCCGAAGCGGACTCTCTAGCTGGCATTGGGACATAAATCGATGCGACTTCCTGAAATTTCTGTACAGCGCCCCGTCTTTGCCACGGTCATTGCTTTGTTGCTTGTCTCCTTCGGCGTGATGGCTTTCTTGCAGCTGTCGACGCGGGAGTATCCGGATATGTCTCCCGCGCAGGTGTCCATCGTGACGAACTACGAGGGCGCAGCGTCAGATGTGGTCGAAACACGGATTACTCAGCCCATTGAGGATGAGATCGGTGGTATTGAGGGCATACGCACTATCCGCAGTAGTAGTGCCGATGGACGATCCACGATCACCGTGGAGTTTGAGTTGGGTCGCGACATAGACGCAGCCGCGAACGACGTGCGAGACCGCGTGTCTCGTGCCAGTCGCCGACTCCCCGAGGAGGCCGAGCGACCCCAGGTGACCAAGGCCGACAGCGAAACTACACCCCTCGTTTACATCAGCGTGGCCGGTGAGGGCATGTCGCCCATGGACATCACCGATTATGCCGAGCGCTATATCGTTGATCGTTTTGCAGTGCTTCCCGGTGTCGCATCGGTACGGGTCTTCGGCGGTGCGCCCAGATCTATGAGAATTTGGCTGGATCGTCAGAAGCTGAGTGCTCGGCAACTGGCTGTGAGTGATGTTCTGGCCGCCCTGCGTCAGGAAAACGTGGAGCTGCCTGCGGGTCGATTGGACTCCCAATACATGGAGCTCCCCGTGCGCGTTGAACGCAGTTATCGCAGCGCTATGGATTTCCGTCGTCTCGTTGTACGTCGCGGTGACGACGGCCATCTGGTGCGTCTTGCAGAGGTGGCGCGTGTGGAAGAGGGGCCCTCCACTCGTCGGCGACTGTTTTTCTCAAACGGCGAAAACAGTGTGTCTGTGGGTGTTGTGAAGCAATCCGATGCCAACACCGTAGAGGTTCTCGATAAGGTTCAAAAAGAGATGCGCGCGATAGATGACGACCTCCCCGATGGCATGGCTGTCGCTTCTTCCGGTGATGCCTCAGCTTTTATTCGCGCTGCCATTAATGGCGTCTACACAACTATTGCGCTCACTATTGCTTTGGTTTCCTTTGTGATCCTGCTGTTTCTCGGAACCATCAGGGCTACTCTTATTCCAGTGGTGTGTATTCCGGTATCGCTGCTGGGCGCGGTTATTGCGCTGCAGGCTATGGGTTATTCTCTGAATCTCATTACGCTTCTGGCCATGGTGTTGGCCGTAGGGTTGGTAGTCGACGATGCCATCGTGGTGTTGGAGAACATCTTCCGCAGGGTAGAAGACGGTGAGCCGCCATTACTCGCAGCGGCGGGTGGGGCTCAGCAAGTAGGATTTGCCGTTATAGCAACAACGGCGGTGTTGTTGGCAGTGTTTAGCCCCGTGGTGTTCTTACAGGATGCGTCTTCGCGTTTGTTTGTGGAGCTGGCGGTAACTATTTCTGTCGCCGTTTGTATCTCGTCGGTCCTCGCCTTGTCCCTCGTTCCCATGCTGTGTAGCCAGGTGTTACGCCGTAAGACGTCGCATAGTTTTCTCGACAGGGCTGTCGAGGCAGCGATGACAAAGCTGCGATCCGGATACGAAACCAGCCTGCGTTTTCTGCTGGGCCACGCATGGATATCTTTGGTGGCTGCGGCCTTGGCCTTTGTGATGCTGCCTCTCCTGTTTCAGCAGCTTAAGCAGGAATATGTGCCCGTTGAAGATCAAGATCAGATCATGGCCATCATCAACACTCAGGAAGGCACCAACATAGAATCCATGCGGGGAATCATCGAACAGCTGCAGCCGCCGCTGCTGGAACTTGAGAAGGCTGGGTCGCTCACACGGGTTCTGTTTGTCGCGCCTTTTCGTAATTCCACATCGACGTCTACGGCTTTCTCGCGTGTTTCCATGGTGCCCTGGGATCAGCGCGACTACAGCGCTTTTGAACTTCGCGATCAGATGGCTGCGACCTGGCGAGATGTGCCGGGAATCCGCGTCATGACTTTTGTACCGGCGGGACTGGGCCAGCGAGGCCCGAATACCCCCGTGCAGTTTGTGCTTCAGGGTCCGGATTATCAGACCCTCGCCGAGTGGCGGGATATCGTCATGGACGAGGCGCGTAAGAGTGGCCTCTTCGGCATGCTGAACTCGGATCTTAAGGAAACTCAGCAGCAGGTACATCTGCGTATTGATACTGCGCGAGCAGCTTCTTTGGGCGTGAGCGCCCGTGACGTAGCAGAGACGCTGCAGGCGCTGATGACCGAGCAGGAAGTGACGACCTATTCCGTGGACCAGGAGGAGTATCCGGTCATTGTTCAGCTGCAGGACAATCAAAGAGCGACGCCAGACGACATCGGCAATGTTCGCGTTCGCAGTGCCAGTGGTGAGCTTATCCCGCTCTCGAATCTTCTTGATGCGGACAATGTCGCGGGTATAGCCGAGCTTCAGCGCTACAACCGACTAAGGGCGGTAACTATTAACGCGACTCTTTCGGGGGATGTGAGTCTGGGGGATGCTCTGGCATTTTTAGAGCAGACCGTCGATGACAATCTTCCGACGAATGCGAAGGTTGATTACAAAGGACAGTCTCTGGACTACAAAGAATCCTCCGGTGACATTTACTTTGCCTTCGGCTTGGCGCTGTTGGTGTTGTTTTTGGTCATGGCGGCGCAGTTTGAGAGCTTCGTCCATCCGGCGGTCATTATGGTCACCGTGCCTCTCGCTTTGGGGGGCGGATTGCTAGGCCTATTTTTAACCGGGCAAAGCTTCAATCTGTTCAGTCAGATTGGCTTACTCATGCTGATCGGTATTGCCACCAAGAACGGCATCCTCCTTGTGGAGTTTATTAATCAGGTCCGCGATGAGGGTTGGGAGTTTGGTGAGGCTATTGTTAAAGCCTCGGTGCTGCGTTTGCGGCCCGTGCTTATGACAGCGGTTTCGACCATTGTGGGCACGCTTCCACTGGTGTTGATGGAAGGCCCGGGTTCCATGAGCCGAAACGTGCTGGGAATTGTTGTGCTATTCGGCGTGAGTGTGGCGACGTTGTTTACGCTCTATCTGGTACCGGCGATTTACAGCATCGTTGCGAGGGGCACCGGTTCTCCAGAGTCTATTGCCCGGGAAATGCGCGAACTTGCAGCAGAGCGTGGCGATGCACCCCCTGCCGAGGCTCAGAAAATCTCCTGAATCAGCTCGTCGGTCCCTTTGGGGCCGGCGCCGTCTCCTTCGCCTTCTGCAGGCAAGTTTTCGTTGCGGAAGTACTCAAAAATCGCATTGCGCTGATCGCTCGTGGCTAGAAGCCCGGTCTCCGGGTCGATGCGCACATAGCTGATGCCCGGCGGGAGCTTGCGTGGATTTTCGGGAAGACCCGCAAGGGCTTCGCGCATGTAATTGATCCATATGGGCAGTGCTGCGGTGCCACCGAATTCCCGGCGCCCAAGCGGTGTGTAGTTATCAAAGCCGACCCAGGTGGTGGTAACTACGTCCGGGTTATAGCCAGAGAACCATGCGTCCATAGGACCGTTGGTGGTACCCGTTTTGCCAGAGAGATCGTCGCGCTTTAGTACCAGCGCACGCCTTCCCGTACCTTCTTTAATCACGTCCTGGAGGATGCTGTTCACAATGAAGTTGACTCGTTCATCCATAACTCGCTCTGGAGCGGGCAGGGCGTCTTCCTGTGCAGACAGAATTTCTTCCATAGATAACTCTTCGCCGCTGTCGCCACCACCAGTGTTCGTGCTGTTGTCGTCACAGTCCTGGCACACGGTGGGAGGGCGTGCTTGGAAGACTTCTTCCCCCGCGAGATTGTCGATGCGCTCAATGAGAAAGGGCTCTACCCGATAGCCGCCGTTGGCAAGGATTGCGTAGGCCCCGGCGATTTCCAGAGGGTTCATGGCGTGCGTGCCCAGCGCCAAAGAAAGATCCGGCGCAAAATCCTCGGTATCAAAGCCCAGCTGGTCGGCATAATTGATAAACCGACGGATGCCTAATTGCTGAAGTAAGCGAATGGAGACCAGATTGCGCGACTTCGTCAGCGCCCAGCGTAGTCGGGTGGGTCCGAAGAATTTGCCACTATCGTTTTCAGGCCGCCAAACGCCCTCAAGTGACCGATCCTGCATCACGATGGGAGCATCATTAATAATGCTTGCGGCAGTGAAGCCCGCGTCCAGAGCCGCGCTGTACAAAAATGGTTTGAGGTTCGAGCCGGGTTGACGCTGCGCCTGAGTGGCACGATTGAACTTGCTTTTCTCAAAGCCGATCCCGCCAACGAGGCTGACGATGGCACCGTTATTGGGGTTCAGCGAGACCAAAGCCGCCTGAGCATCGGGTACCTGAGCAAAACGCCATGTCCCCTCATCCGTAAGCTTCACTCTAATCAGGTCACCGAGGGCCACAACATCGGCCGGCACTGCGGGAGCTGAGCCCATGCGATCTTCGCTGATGTAGGGTCGTGCCTGGCGTAATCCGTCTTCCCACTCTACTCGCGCTTGCTTGCTGTTACTGAGCAAGACCGAAATACCCGTGTCGTCAATAACTGTGACGACCGCCGGCTCCAGTCCTGCGATAACCGGAGTGTCTGTAAGTGTGGCTAGCCAATCCTGCAGTGGGAGGGGGGCGTCAGGTGCTAACTCCGACTCGAGTAATTGTTTTTCTGGTCCGCGGTATCCGTGGCGAGAATCATAGGTGATCAGTCCATCAACAACCGCAGCGCTGGCCACTTGCTGCAGATCGCCGTCCAGGGTGGTGTAAACGCTATAGCCTTCGTTATAGGCCGACATCCCGTAGCGCTCGACCATTTGGCGGCGCGCCATTTCTGCGGCGTATTGGGCTTCGAGAGTGATACGTGCGCCATGCTGTGTTGCGACAACGGGCATGGGGACGGCTTTATCGTAAGCTGCTTGATCAATGTACCCCAGTGTCAGCATTCGACGGAGGATCCAGTTCCGCCGGTCCTTACCGGCCTCGGGACCGCTGATTGGGTTGTTGCGTGATGGTGACTTTGGGATGCCTGCAAGCATCGCGTGTTGTGCAAGGCTGAGTTCACCGATGCCTTTACCGTAGTACACCTGAGAGGCAGCTTCGAAACCGTAGGAGCGGTGCCCCAGAAACACACGATTGACATAGAGTTCGAAGATTTCTTCTTTCGATAGCCGGCGCTCGATCTCGATAGCGAGGAGAATTTCATTGAACTTGCGCATGAAGGTGCGATCGAGGGTCAGGAAATAGTTACGAGCGACCTGCATAGTGAGCGTGCTGCCCCCGGAACCCTTCTGGCCAGTGAGAACGAGCTCGGATACGGCGCGCAGTAAACCGCCAAAATCGATACCGCCGTGAGAGAAGAACCCGTCGTCCTCAGCTGCAAGCAAAGCCTGCACAAACTGCTGGGGTATCTGATCGTAAGTAAGGGGGTTACGCTTTTGCTCACCAAACTGGCCGATGAGATCGCCGTCGCGCGTGTACACGCGCATGGGCGTCTGCAGGCGAACGTCACGAAGGGTCTCCACATCAGGGAGATTGGGACTGAGATATAAGTAGATGCCGGCAAATAGCCAGCAGCCACCAAAAAAGCCCAGCACCGTAAGGCGCAGGGGCCAGCGCAGCAATTTCACAGTGTCTCCGGAGTAGTGTTGTTCACTCGAGTTCGCCGTAAAGCACCTGTTTGTGCGGTGATTTCAGCGTATTTCGTGCAAGACTGTGGATGTTTGTTGATGGTAATTATATGCTTTTTTTGTGTTTTGATTGCATTGTAGGCTATCTTAACGCTTAATATTGAAGTATAAGAACACAAAGTAAAGCTAAGTCCGTGAAACTTATAGGAAAACGACTTGCTTGGGTTGCTAGGAAAACGTAAGCAGACGCCGCTGTTGGGGATCGATATTAGCTCCACGACGGTCAAGCTGTTGGAGCTCAGTCGAACTGGGGACAAGTACCGCGTAGAAAGTTATGCGGTTTGTTCGCTTCCCCAGGATGCTGTAGTTGAGAAAGCCATCAATGACGTGGATGGCGTAGCCAATGCTGTGCGCAGCGTGGTGGCGCAGTCGCGCTCGAAGTTAAAGCTGGTTTCGGCCGCTGTCGCCGGGTCGTCGGTGATTACCAAACTGATTGATATGCCCGTGGGCCTCTCTGACGACGAGATGGAGACTCAGCTCACCCTGGAAGCCGATCAATACATTCCCTACCCGCTTGAGGAGGTGGCGCTTGATTTTGAAGTGCAGAACCCCTCCGCAGAGCGCGAGAATATGGTCGAGGTACTTTTAGCGGCATGCCGACGCGAGACCATTGACCTTCGGGTTGAAGCAATAGAGTCCGCCGATTTAGAGGCCAAGGTCGTTGATGTTGAGGCCTACGCGATGGAGCGGTCTTACTCGCTCATCCGCGAGCATCTGGAGCTTAAAGAAGACAGCGTTGTTGCGATCGTTGATATCGGCGCGACGATGACAACCCTCAGCGTGTTAAAGAACGGCAATACTATTTATACCCGCGAGCAATTGTTTGGCGGCAAGCAGCTCACGGACGAAATTATGCGTCGCTATGGACTGCCTCTTGAAGAAGCCGGTCTTGCTAAGAAGCAAGGCGGTCTGCCCGATGACTACGAGCCAGAACTGCTAAATCCTTTCCGGGATGCAGTGGTTCAGCAGGTTACTCGCTCGCTGCAGCTTTTCTTTTCTTCGAGCCAGTACAACGACGTGGACTACATCATCATGGCGGGCGGTGTGTCCTTTATGGATGGCCTGTCGGAGCTGGTTCAAGAGCAGCTGGGAACACCCACGGTAGTTGCGAATCCCTTTGCCGAAATGACCATTTCTCCTCGTGTGAATGCGGTGGCTCTGGGCAGTGATGCACCAGCGATGATGATTGCCTGTGGTCTGGCGCTGCGGAGCTTCGATTAATGGCGCGTATTAATTTACTCCCCTGGAGAGAAGCCCGGCGCGAGGAACTCAAGCGTGCCTTCCTGAGTATTCTGGGCTTGGTAGCCGCGGCGGCGGTGATTCTGGTGATGCTGGGGGATCGCTTCGTAAACTCTCAGATCGATAGCCAGAAAGCACGCAACGATTACATCGCTTCCAATATCCGCGAGCTGGATAAGCAGGTAGAAGAGATCAAAGACCTGCAGCGTAAGCGTAATCAGCTTATTGAGCGCATGCGGGTTATTCAGGAGTTGCAGGGCAACCGACCGATTATTGTTCGTGTTCTTGACCAGCTGGTACGGACAGTACCCGACGGCGTTTTCTATACCAATGTGAGTGCGCGGGACGTGGACCTCAGCGTCAAGGGTGTAGCGGAGTCGAATAATAGAGTGTCCAGTTTGATGCGTCGTCTCGATGCTTCGGATTGGTTGAAAGAGCCGAATCTGGATGCTGTTCGAGCAGCTCCCACCTATGGTGATCAGGCTAACACCTTCGATCTCAGTGTGAAGGTGGACTTACCCGCTAAAGACAATGAGTCGGGGGATTGATCGATGGCGTTAGATGACACGCTGCGTTCGCTCCGGGAGTTTGATGTCAATGACATTAACCTCGATAACATCGGCTCTCTGCCGGTGGTGGTTAAGACCATCTTGTGTATTTTGCTGTTTGCCCTCGTTCTTGTGGGCGGCTACTACTACCACATCAAGGATTTGCAGCTGCAGCTTGCGAGCGTGCAGAGTCGCGAGTCGACCCTCAAGCAGGATTACGAGAAAAAAGCTTTTCAGGTTGCGAACCTGGACGCATACCGCCGGCAGATGGCGGAAATGGAAGAATCGTTTGGTGCGCTAATCAGTCAGCTGCCATCTGATACTGAAGTGCCGGGGCTCCTGGAAGATATTACCAATAAGGGACTTTTGAACGGTCTTGCTATCAGCAGTATCGATTTGCAGCCCGAGGTGAGTCGAGAGTTTTATGTGGAGTTGCCCATTGCCATCGTGGCGAGCGGTTCCTATCACGATTTAGGGGCTTTTGTGAGCGGCATGGCTGGATTGCCACGTATCGTAACGCTCCACGATTTCACGATTAGTGCAAACGGCGAGAACTCTGCCGCACTGAGCATGAACATTACCGCCAAGACCTATCGTTATAAGGACGGGGAGGGCTGATGATGAAAGTGCAAATGCGTCTGGCACTGCTCTTGCCACTCGTTCTGTCCATGGCTGCGTGTACTTCGCGGGATTTTTCCGATCTCGATAGTTTCATGGCAGAGAAGCGCGCACGCCCCGGTGGCATTATCGCGCCGATCCCCACATTTAAGGCCTACGAAGCGTTTGCCTACAGCGCTACGCGACTGCGCAGTCCTTTTGACCGGCCCATTGAGGTTCGGGAAATTACGCAGCTGCAATCCATCAGCGCTATCAAGCCTGACGATAATCGTGCCAAGGAGTTTCTCGAGCAGTACACCTTCGACTCGCTTTCAATGGTGGGTACGCTCGATAGAGGCGTTAACAGCTGGTCCCTCGTTAAAGACCCCGAAGGGGGCATTCATCGAGTACAGGTTGGCAACTTTCTTGGCCGCAATCACGGCAAGATTGTTGAGATGACAGATACGTATTTGGCCGTGGTGGAAATTGTTACGGACGGCACAAGCGACGGTTGGGTAGAGCGACCGCGCACCATAGAACTGAGCGGCTTGTAGGTCGCCCTGGGTGAAGACCATGAATGGAAATCAAACTGCGAGGGCTGAGATGGCTGTGAACGCGGAGCGTGAACGCGCTAGCGGAGCGGCGTGGCGCAACCTTCTGAGCCGGCCTGCCCTTCGTGTAGCGGCTGTATTGTTTGCCTTTTGGGGCAGCACTCAGGCACTTGCAACGGCGGTCACGGATATCGAGTTTAGCTCGCGACCCGGCAGCAAGTTTGAAGTACGTTTGGACTTTGATGAAGCGCCACCTGCTGAGCTTCAGTCTTACACTATTGAGAAGCCTGCCCGAATTTCTATTGATTTCCCCAACACGACCTCACAGCTCGAGCGTCGCCGTTACAGCCTGCCCTACGGCAATGCCACCGGCGTTTTAGTACTGGAGTCCGGTGACCGTACGCGTCTGGTACTCAATCTCGTCAAGCTCGTTCCCTACGAGACCCGTGTTGACGGCAACAGCCTGTTTTTGACCGTTGGTCAGGATGCTGACGCCGAGTATTTCAAGCAAGAAAGCGACGCTAATTCGGTTAAGACCAAGATAGAAGCCGTAGCGGATGTACGCTCCAGCATCTCCGATCTTCAGTTTCAGCGTTCTCCTGACGGAGAGGGGAGACTCATTCTTCAGCTCACGGACCCTTCAGTTGATGTCAATGTGTTCAGTGAGAGCGGCGACATTAAGGTCGAGTTTCTCGATACGGATATTCCAGAGCGACTACTGCGTCGATACGATGTCACTGACTTTGCAACCCCTGTAAATAGTGTTGATGTAAATACTTCTGAGAGAGGCACAGCGCTGACGCTCAAGACAGCGGGGCCTTTTGATTATCTGGCGTATCAAACCGATAACGAGTACGTGGTTAGCATCAAACCGCTTAGTAAGAAAGAAGCGGAAGAGCGACGCAACGAGTTTGCCTACGTGGGCGACCGCATCTCTCTGAACTTCCAGGATATTGAAGTACGCGCGGTATTGCAGTTGATCGCTGACTTTACCGAGCTGAACCTTGTAGCGAGCGACACGGTTTCGGGTCGTATCACTTTGCGTCTGAAGAACGTCCCTTGGGATCAGGCTTTGGAACTGGTTCTCAAGACCAAGGGTTTGGATAAGCGTCAGATAGGTAACGTGCTGATGGTTGCGCCCGCTGCGGAGATCGCGGAGCGTGAGCGTCAGGAGATTGAAGCTAACAAGCAGATCGCTGAACTCGCACCTTTAGCCAGTGAATTCATCCGTATTCGCTACGCCAATGCAGCGGATATTGTGGGTCTCTTTCAGGCGGGTTCTGAAGACGGTGGCAGCCTTATTTCGACGCGCGGTTCAGTGATTGTCGAGTCGCGCACCAACTCGCTAATCGTGACAGAGACCTCTTCAAAGTTAGCCGAGATTCGTGAGCTCATTGATCGAGTAGATATCCCCATTCGTCAGGTGATGATTGAGTCGCGCATTGTGATCGCACAGTCTGACCTTGAGAAAGAGTTGGGCATTCAGTGGGGCGGTGGTTACCTCGATCCCGACGCGAACGGCAACATCCTGTCTGTGTCTGGCGATTCCGCGAATGCCGTCAATTTAAATAACTCAGTAATCAACGGCACGCAGCCTGACCTGTCTTACCCCGGCGCGTTGCTCGTTGACCTCGGTTCAGGCAGTGCAACCAGCGGCTTTGCCGTGGGCTTTACGTCGAGCGAGCTGTTCCTGACCGCAGAGCTCTCGGCTCTGGAAGCGGCAGGTAAGAGTGAGGTGGTTTCGCAGCCAAAAGTCATTACTGGCGATAAGCAGCCCGCGACGATCAAGTCAGGTACGGAGATTCCGTTCCAGCAGGCGGCGGCCAGTGGTGCAACCGCAGTACAGTTTAAGGAAGCGGTATTGAAGCTGGATGTGACGCCTAACATAACGCCTGATGATCGCATTCTGCTTGACCTGATTATCAATCAGGATTCTGTAGGTGACCTCGTGCCGTCTGGGCAGGGTGGTCTGATTCCTGCGATTGATACGACTCAGCTCACCACCCAGGTATTGGTGGGTAACGGTGAGACGGTGGTTCTGGGTGGCGTATTCCGGACAGAGAACCTCGAGACGACCAGCAAGGTACCGTTCTTCGGTGACCTGCCATACGTAGGCGCTTTGTTCCGCAACGAGTCCAGTCAGCGGACCAAGACCGAAACACTGATCTTTATAACGCCACGGATCCTCGCCGACACATTGCTCGATTGATGCGCGTCCAGTGCTGCCAGCAATTGACGGCACTGGGCTCGTGATCAGCTCCCTTCGAATCACTCGTTGTGAGTAACCCTCTGTGACCAACTACAACCGCGTGTTTCTTGTGGGTCCCATGGGCGCGGGAAAAACGACGATTGGTAAATTGCTGGCAAGAGGGCTCAAGCTGGGCTTTGCAGATAGCGACTCCGAAATAGAATCTCGCACGGGCGCTGATATCGCCTGGATCTTTGACGTTGAGGGCGAAGAGGGTTTTCGTGATCGTGAAGAATCTGTCATCGATGAGATGACACTCCTTGACCACACAGTGCTTGCCACCGGCGGTGGCGTTGTTATGCGCGAGGCAAACCGTCGAGTCCTTGGGTCTCGCGGTTTTGTTATCTATCTGCACGCAACCTTGGACGAGCAAATACGCAGAACGCGCGGGGACCGCAGCCGCCCGTTGCTGAATGGCGATGACCCTGAAGCAAAGCTGCGGGAGTTGTTTGCGCTTCGTGATCCTTTTTATCGAGATATTGCAGATCATGTTATCGATACCGACAGCACTAGCCCTAAGGTTATTGCACAGAGACTCCTTGCGCAGTTACCTTAGCGCGCCAAAGTTTTAGCGCGGTTTTCGTACATGAGTACCCTCAACACGACTTTAAATGTCCAGCTTGGTGAGCGTAGCTACCCCATCTATATAGAGAGCGGGGTGCTGGATGATCCTGTGCGCTTGAATCGTCATATCAAGGGTAAGCAGGTTGTCATTATCAGCAACACCACCGTGGCTCCGCTATACATTGAGCGGCTGCTTTCGGGACTGGATTCTTCTCTCAAGGTGTCTCAGGTGCTTTTACCCGATGGTGAGGAGCACAAGACTCTCGCTAATTTGGAGCAGATTTTTGATACCGCGTTGACCGACAATCACAACCGCAGCACCAGCTTTATTGCCCTCGGCGGAGGAGTCGTGGGCGATATGGCCGGTTTCGCTGCAGCAAGCTATCAGCGAGGTGTGCACTTTATTCAGATACCCACCACCCTGCTGGCCCAAGTGGATTCCAGTGTGGGCGGTAAGACCGGCGTTAATCACCCTTTGGGCAAGAACATGATAGGTGCCTTCTATCAGCCTCAGGCCGTTTTTATTGATCCTGATGTTCTGGATAGTTTGCCAGCGCGGGAGTATGCAGCAGGGCTTGCCGAGGTCATCAAGTACGGGTTGATTTGTGACCCCGCGTTTTACGAGTGGCTACATCAGCATAAAGATGACTTTGTCGCCCGCGACAAAGTCGTGCTCTCTGAAGCCATCAAGCGCAGCTGTGCGGCGAAGGCTCGGGTGGTTGCAGAAGATGAGCGCGAGGGCGGCGTTCGCGCCATTCTCAATCTCGGGCATACGTTTGGACACGCTATCGAGGCTGCGCAAGGCTATGGCAGTTGGCTTCATGGAGAGGCCGTAGCCGCCGGCATGGTTCTCGCGGCACAGCTTTCAGCAAGCCGTGGATCGATTACCGATCAGGATGTCGATCGACTTGTACATTGGCTTGAAGCTATGAACCTACCGACAGCGCCTCCGGGGGGTATGCCGATAAGCACTTGGACTCAGCACATGCTGCGGGACAAAAAGGTAGTCGATGGCCGCTTACGACTCGTGCTCCTTGATGAGATAGGCAAAGCTTGTAT
The DNA here is from genome assembly GCF_045107095.1 of Congregibacter sp. Classification (GTDB taxonomy): domain Bacteria; phylum Pseudomonadota; class Gammaproteobacteria; order Pseudomonadales; family Halieaceae; genus Congregibacter. The sequence continues at coordinate 73,030 of NZ_JBGCFU010000035.1, forward strand.
TGTCGACGATCTTCCCCAAGCCGAACTAGAGAGCTTTCTAGCTACTTTTGCCCCCTCATAAACGGGTTTGTTCCCCTTTTAGCATCTGTGTAAACTTGCTCCCCCCCGCCTGCAGGAAAGACCTCGCAGCAGCAGGTATCGACTGACGCTTTTAGCCGTCGTTTGAGCTTAAGAGCGGACCCAAGTAATTGTTTTGTAAGGAATACAACCAGAGTATGAGCGCAGGCCTATACAGACCTGAGGAAGTCCGCGACAACTGCGGATTCGGTCTTATCGCGCACACCTCGGGCGACGCGAGCCACCGTTTGTTACAGGTAGCTATCGAATCCCTGACGTGCATGACCCACCGTGGCGGCATCGCATCTGATGGCCGGACGGGAGATGGCTGTGGCTTGCTGATGCAAATGCCCGAGGCGTTTATGCGCGCGCTGGCCAAAGAGCACTTCGATGCCGACGGCATTGGTCGTCTTGCAGTAGGGCAGATTTTTCTTAATCAGGATGCGGCGCCCGCTCAGGCTGGGCGCGATGCGCTGGAGGCAGCCCTAAAAGACCAAGGCCTTAAGGTTCTGGGCTGGCGAGAAGTGCCGGTAGATACCGCGGTCTGCGGCGAGATTGCACTGGCGGGCTTGCCGCGCATTGAGCAGGTGTTTATTGACGCCGGTGACTTAACTCAGGACCAGCTATCTACGGCCTTGTTTGTGGTGCGCCGTAAAACCGAAATGGCCACCGCAGACGATCCGGAGTTTTATATCTGCAGCCTGTCTTCGCGGGTGATCGCCTACAAGGGCCTGGTCATGCCCGTGGATTTGCCACGCTTCTATCACGATCTTTCTGATGAGCGTCTGTGCACCGCTATCTGTGTGTTCCACCAACGTTTCTCTACTAACACCATGCCCCGTTGGCCCCTGGCTCAGCCTTTCCGGCTGCTGGCGCACAACGGTGAGATCAATACCATTGATGGCAACCGGAACTGGGCCACCGCTCGTACGGCCCTGTTTGAAAACGATCGCTTACCGGACATCGCGGATATCGCCCCTCTTGTGAATCGCAGCGGTTCCGACTCTTCTAGCCTCGATAACATGCTGGATGTATTGCTTACCGGTGGCGTTGATATGCCCCGGGCTCTGCGCATGTTGATTCCGCCTGCCTGGCAGAACATCGAGTCTATTGACCCGGACCTCAAGGCTTTCTACGAATATCACTCCATGCATATGGAGCCCTGGGACGGACCGGCGGGGATCGTACTTACTGACGGTCGCTACGCAGTGTGCCTGCTGGATAGAAACGGTTTACGTCCTGCGCGATGGGTGCGTACCACCGATGGCTTTATCACGGTGGCATCGGAAATCGGCACCTACGATTACCGCAATGAAGATGTGGTGGCCAAGGGCCGGGTGGGGCCCGGTCAGTTACTGGTCATCGATACTCATACCGGTGAGTTTTTGCAAACCGATGAGATCGACAATCGACTTAAATCAGCCCACCCCTACAAGCGTTGGCTAAAAGAAAGCTCCCAGCGCATCGTGGGGAGTTTTCACGGCGAGGGTACACAGGGCATCGAGCCGGAAGACTTGCAGGCTTACATGAAGATGTTTCAGGTCAGCTTCGAGGAGCGGGAACAGGTTCTTCGTCCTTTGGCTGAGTCCGGAAATGAAGCTGTAGGTTCCATGGGGGATGACACCCCTATGGCGGTGCTGTCGCTCAAGCAGCGGTCGCTCTACGATTACTTCAGGCAGAAGTTTGCTCAGGTTACTAATCCACCCATCGACCCCCTTCGCGAAGCGATTGTTATGTCGCTGGAAACCGCCATCGGTGTGGAGCGCAATCTGTTCCATCTGGGCCCGGAACATGCGGATCGGGTGATATTGACGTCCCCGGTGTTGTCGCAGGGCAAGTTCAACACACTGATAAATCTGGATCGTCCCGGATTTCACGTGGCGGATATTGATTGCAGCTTTGACCCCAAAGAAACCGATTTACGGAGTGCCGTCGAGGCACTAAAAGAGCAGGCCGAGAAGGCCGTGCGCGACGGCAAAACCATTTTGCTGCTGTCAGATCGACGCATCGAAGCGGGCCGCTTGCCCGTGCACAGCTTGTTGGCCACGGGCGCGGTGCATCACCACCTGATTCAGATAGGTCTGCGCTGTAATGCCAATCTATTGGTAGAAACCGCGAGCGCCCGAGATTCGCACCAGATTGCCTGCTTGCTCGGCTTCGGTGCTACGGCGGTGTATCCCTATCTTGCTTACTCTGTGCTCGAAGAGCTCTTGCGCAACGGAGAGCTCTTGGGTGAGCCCGGCGCCTGCTACAAAAACTATCGTCGCGGCCTGAACAAAGGCCTACTTAAGATCATGTCCAAGATGGGCATTTCCGCTGTGAGTTCCTATCGCGGTGCGCAGCTCTTTGAAGCCGTGGGTTTGTCACGGGAAGTGATCGATCTGGCTTTTTGCGGTGTGGCGAGCCGAATCGAGGGAGCGCGTTTTGTCGACCTGCAGGAAGACTCCGAAGCACTCGCAAGATTGGCAAGTAGCAATCGCAAAGGTATTAGCCAGGGCGGGCTTTTAAAGTACGTCCATGGGCAGGAATACCACGCGTTCAACCCCGATGTGGTTATGACTCTCCAGCAAGCGGTGTCTACGGGCGAGTACAGACATTATCAGAGCTATGCAAAGCTGGTGAACGAACGTCCGGTTGCAACACTGCGTGACTTGTTTACGCCAGTGGCCAGTGAAGGCCCGATTCCCATCGATGAGGTGGAACCGGTTGAGGCGATCATGAAGCGCTTTGACTCGGCCGGTATGTCCCTCGGTGCTTTGAGTCCTGAGGCGCATGAGGCTTTGGCTGCGGCCATGAATCGTGTAGGCGCTCGCTCAAATTCCGGTGAAGGCGGTGAAGACCCCGCGCGTTTTGGAACCGAGCGAGTATCCAAGATCAAGCAGATTGCCTCGGGCCGCTTTGGCGTGACCCCGCACTATCTGGTTAACGCTGAAGTGCTGCAGATTAAGGTGGCTCAGGGCGCCAAGCCTGGCGAGGGCGGTCAGCTCCCCGGCGGCAAGGTCAACGAGTTGATAGCCAGATTGCGCTACTCCGTACCCGGAGTGACGCTCATTTCGCCGCCACCCCATCACGATATCTACTCTATCGAAGATCTCGCACAGCTGATATTTGATCTAAAACAGGTCAATCCCACCGCGCTGGTATCGGTAAAACTGGTCTCTGAGCCTGGCGTTGGAACCATTGCCGCGGGTGTGGCGAAAGCTTATGCGGACCTGATCACCATTAGTGGCTATGACGGTGGAACTGCTGCAAGCCCCTTAACCTCTATTCGTCACGCGGGTTCCCCCTGGGAGTTGGGCCTCGCGGAGGTGCAGCAAACACTCCGGGGTAACGGGTTGCGTGGCAACGTTCGGCTGCAGGCTGACGGCGGCATGAAGACGGGCTTGGATGTTGTGAAGGCCGCAATACTCGGCGCAGAGAGCTTCGGTTTTGGTACGGCGCCCATGGTGGCCCTAGGCTGTAAGTATTTGCGCATATGCCATTTAAACAATTGCGCTACCGGTGTTGCCACGCAGAACGAACATCTGCGCGATGATCACTTCAACGGCACCGTGGAAATGGTGGTGCATTTCTTTACCTTCGTCGCTCAAGAAACTCGCGAGTGGTTGGCAAGTTTGGGTATGCGATCTTTGGAAGAGTTGATCGGTCGCACGGATCTTTTACACCGTTTGCCGGGGGATACTGCGAGACAGCGATCGCTGGATCTCGCACCTATTCTGCATAAGTCAGAAGACGCTGAAGGGCAGCCAGAATTTTGCATGGTCGCCTCTAACGATCCTTTTGACCGCGGTGAGAAAGCCGAGGCTATGCTGGCGGAGACGCTGTCAGCCATTGAATCAGGAAGTGGCGGAGAGTATGCGTTCACCGTGACCAACTGCGATCGCTCTATCGGCGCACGACTCTCTGGCGAGATTGCCAGACGTCACGGCAACATGGGTATGGAGAATGCGCCGCTGGTGCTCAAGCTCACGGGAACCGCAGGACAAAGCTTTGGCGTGTGGAACGCCGGCGGCCTGCATATGTATCTCGAGGGAGACAGTAACGACTACGTGGGTAAAGGTATGGCTGGCGGCAAGCTGGTCATCTATTCGCCGGCAAATAGTCGCTATGCCTCTCAAGAAACTACCATTATAGGTAACACCTGCCTGTACGGTGCTACCGGCGGCGCGCTTTACGCCGCGGGCATCGCGGGAGAACGTTTCGCCGTGCGTAACTCTGGCGCCCACGCCGTAGTTGAAGGCGCCGGGGATCACTGTTGCGAATACATGACCGGTGGCTGTGTCACGGTTCTTGGAGATACGGGTGTGAACTTTGGTGCGGGTATGACCGGTGGTTTTGCCTATGTACTTGATCAGCAGCGACAGTTTATCGACCGCTATAACAGCGAGCTGGTAGAGATTCATCGCGTGAGTTCCGAGTACATGGAAGCCTATCGAACCCACTTGCTGGATATTCTCAACCAGCATGTGGAAGAGACAGGTTCTTCCTGGGGTCGTGAGATCCAGGAAAATTTTGAAGACTACGTAGGTAAGTTCTGGCTGGTTAAACCCAAGGCCGCCGATCTTCAGCAGCTGCTGAGCCGCCTGCGAGAAACAGACTAGGAAACACGCTGGAGCGACCTCAATGAGTGGACGCGTAAGTAACAATTTTCAGTTTATCGATGTCGGTCGTGCTGACCCCGATAAAAAGAATCTGCCTGCCCGTAAAACCGAGTACGTGGAAATCTACGATCCTTTTACCAAAGCCCAGGTAGAGGATCAGAGCGATCGCTGTCTGGAATGTGGCAATCCTTACTGTGAGTGGAAGTGCCCGGTACACAACTTCATCCCGAATTGGCTGAAGCTGGTCACCGACGGCAACCTCTTTGAAGCAGCGGAGTTGAGCCACCAAACCAATACCCTCCCCGAAGTCTGCGGTCGAGTATGTCCTCAGGATCGTTTGTGCGAGGGCGCCTGCACCCTGAATGATGGTTTTGGTGCCGTGACTATTGGATCCGCAGAGAAATACATTACCGATACCGCCTTTGCCATGGGATGGCGGCCGGATCTTTCGGACGTGGTTCCTACCGATAAGCGCGTGGCTATTATCGGCGCGGGCCCTGCCGGGCTTGGCTGTGCAGACATTCTGGTGCGCGCGGGTGTGAAGCCGGTGATCTTTGATCGCTATCCCGAGATTGGCGGTTTGCTGACCTTTGGTATTCCCGAGTTCAAGCTCGAGAAGCAGGTCATGATGCGTCGTCGCGAGATTTTCACCGAGATGGGCATGGAGTTTCAGCTAAATACGGAAATCGGTCGCGATATCAGCATGGACACGCTGCTCCAGGAGTACGACGCGGTCTTTATGGGAATGGGCACCTACAAGCCAATGCGCGGAAACTTCCCCGGTGAAGACTTGCCGGGAGTGTACAAAGCCTTGGATTTTCTTATTGGCAACGTGAACCATAATTTAGGGTTTGAGCAGCATCCAGATGCCTACATAAACCTCAAAGGTAAGCGCGTCGTTGTACTCGGTGGTGGTGACACCGCTATGGATTGCGTGCGTACCGCCGTGCGTCAACAGGCCGAGCATGTGATTTGTGCTTACCGACGGGATGAAGTGAACATGCCCGGCTCGCGAAAAGAAGTTGCTAACGCGCGGGAAGAGGGCGTGGAGTTTTTGTTTAACCGTCAGCCCGTAGAAGTCGTCGAGTACTTTGGCGATGCCTGTGGTGTCAAAACCGTTCAGACCCGTTTGGGTGAACCGGGCCCTGATGGACGTCGTCGCCCGGAAGCTATTCCTGGTAGCGAAGAGGTTTTGGAAGCCGATACCATCATCATGGCATTTGGTTTTCAGCCAAGCCCGGCGCCGTGGTTTGACGATGTGGGTGTCGACGTAAATGAGTGGGGCGGGGTGGTTGCACAAGAACATCAAAAGTTTGGCTTTCAGACGACTAACCCCAAAGTCTTTGCTGGCGGCGACATGGTGCGCGGCTCAGATCTGGTGGTTACCGCTATCTGGGAAGGGCGCCAGGCAGCTGAGGGCATTCTCGATTATCTTGAAGTTTAGCGACCCTGATCAGCAATGACACATAGCATGAATTTTGTGAATCGCCGGCTATAAGCGGCCGACTGAGGAAAAAATAACAATGAGTGAATTGAAGAACGATCGTTTTCTGCGTGCCCTGATGCGCCAACCTGTTGATCGCACGCCTTTGTGGATGATGCGCCAGGCAGGCCGCTACTTGCCTGAGTATCGTGCTACTCGAGAGCAAGCTGGATCGTTTTTAGACTTGTGTAAAAACACTGAGCTTGCTTGCGAAGTAACTATGCAACCACTGCGTCGCTACGCGATGGATGCGGCGATTCTGTTTTCTGACATTCTGACGATTCCTGATGCCTTGGGTCTTGGACTTTACTTTGAGACCGGTGAAGGACCGCGGTTTAGAAAAACCGTACGCAGCGCCGAGGATCTAGCGGGACTCAACTCTTTTAAGGCGAGTGATGATTTGGGTTACGTGATGGATGCGGTCAGCGCCATTCGCAAGGAGCTGAATGGCTCTGTACCGCTTATTGGTTTTTCTGGCTCACCCTGGACTTTGGCGACTTACATGGTTGAGGGAGGTTCTTCCAAAGATTTCTCTCGGGTGAAGACCATGGCCTACGATCAGCCGGAGCTCATGCACGAACTGCTGACCCTACTGGCGGATGCTGTTGCCGATTACCTTACCGCGCAGGTCGAAGCCGGCGCGCAGGCTCTGCAGATCTTCGATACCTGGGGTGGCAGCCTGAGTGCGGCCGCTTACAAAGAGTTCTCTCTTAAATACATGCAGCGTATCGTGTCTCGCTTGCCTCGGGAGGCTGATGGCCGCCCTGTCCCGGTGATTGTTTTCACTAAGGGTGGTGGGCAGTGGCTGCCGACTATTGCTGATTGTGGTGCGCAGGCTGTAGGTATTGACTGGACCACAGATATCTCGACCGCGAAGAAGCTGGTTGGTGATCGAGTAGCGCTGCAAGGCAATATGGATCCGATGATGCTATTTGCATCGCCTGAGCGTATTCGTGAGGAAGTAGCGAGCATTCTGGCAGGCTTTGGCCACGGCAGTGGCCACATCTTCAACCTGGGTCACGGCATCACTCCGGGCGTAAACCCCGATCATGTGACGGCCTTTGTAGATGCAGTGATTGAGTTGTCGCCCCAGTACCACCGCGACTGATTTTAGTCGTCGCAGCAGGGCC
>NZ_JBGCFU010000036.1:0-155831 GCF_045107095.1 Congregibacter sp.
CCCCAACATGCCAGTTTGCCTGGCGACCATAGAGCATTGGAACCACCTGACCCCATCCCGAACTCAGCAGTGAAACGATGCATCGCCGATGGTAGTGTGGGGTTTCCCCATGTGAGAGTAGGTCATCGCCAGGCGCCAAAATAGAAAACCCCAACCGAATAATCGGTTGGGGTTTTTTATTGCGTGGGTGCCGCTATTACACAAGCGTCTTAAGCGTGGTAGCCTGCTCTCACATTATTCAGGTCAATCAAGTGCCCGGCTTTTACTCTAAGCTAAAACAGCGAAATGTGTTTCGAGTCGCCGGTGTGTACGCGGTCGTTGGCTGGTTGCTAGCGCAGATTGCCTCCACACTGGAGTCATCGCTATCCCTACCGGCTTGGTTTGATAGTCTCGTTGTTTCTCTTCTGTTATTGGGTTTCCCGGTTGCCCTGATTTTCGCATGGGCGTTTGAGTTGACCCCAGAAGGGATTCGCCGATCCGAAGACGATCCCCTAAGCGAGAGCAACGCGGCAAAGTCCGGTGGTTTTGTAGACGCCCTAATCGTCTGCGGCCTAATCTGCGTTGCTGGGGTGATGGTCTGGTCCTGGTGGCGAGTTCCTACGCTTTCTCCCGACGATGCGGTCTTAAGCTTTGAAGAAGCTATTGTTGATATTGCGGCGGAAGCGCGCGGCGAGCTTTCAGCGCAGTCTATCGCGGTTCTCCCCTTTGCCGATATGAGCGCCACCGGCGACCAGGAGTATTTCTCTGACGGTATTGCGGAAGAGATACTCAATGCCCTGGTACGAGTGCCGGAGCTAAAGGTCAGTGGTCGTACTTCATCCTTCGCGTTTAAAGGACGAAACATCGATCTCAGGGAAATTGCTGCAGCGCTTGGTGTGGCGACGGTTCTCGAGGGGTCCGTACGCAAGCAGGGCGATAGAGTGCGCATAACGGCTCAGCTCATCCGCGCGGAGGATGGGTTCCACCTGTGGTCAGAGGTCTACGACGGCACGCTAGAGGACGTCTTTGACTTGCAAGATCGGATCGCCAACCAGATCGCTCAAGAATTGAAGCCTTTGTTCTCACTCCAAGACGGTGCGCGCCTTGCGCCACGCCTAACGGAAAGTACAGAGGCCTATGACCTATACCTGCAAGGCACGGCGAGGCTGTGGAAATTCTGGGGCCGGGAAAATCTCACGGAGGCCGTCGCATTACTAGAACAGGCAGTAGCTCTAGATCCTCAATTTGTTGACGCAAAAACAGCGCTGGCCGGCGCCTACTACACGTTCCCAATTTACGTACCCGTAGAAGACGACTTCGTCTACATTCGTAAGTCCGAATCTGTGGTTGAAGAGGTTCTAAAGACCCATCCAAACCGCGCCGCTGCTATTAGTCTCCAAGCGTCCCATGCGTTGGTACGCGGAAAGTTTCTAAAGGGGCGTCGACTGCGGGAAAAGTCTCACAAGTTAAGCACTTCTGGAGGATCGGACATAGGCGAGTGGTCTGATGCGCAGGGTGCATTTTTAATGGCATTCATTCATGCAATGTATGGGCAAACTCGCGCGTCCATCCCCTACTTTGAACGCTCGGTTGCCCTTGATCCCGCAGTGGGACAAACACTTCTCAATTTTGGCATTGCGGTAGCCGCCATGGGAGATTTACCCGAAGCGGAGCGGATGTTTCGTCGCGCTGAGGCAATGGGATTCGCGGGCGCAGCAGGCGGCGTAGCTCGCATGATGAGCCTACAAGGCAGACAGGAAGACGCGGTTGCATACTACGTGCAAGCGCAGGAGCGCGTACAAGCGTATATCGGCTACCCCATCTCTAAAGCGGAATGGATTATTTTTTCTAAGGCGATGTACGCTGGCGATCCGGTGGCTGTTCGTTTTTTACGCAAGTTCTTGATAGACGTGTTGGACGCGCCCAAGCCCCGTGGCAGTACGCCTTTACTCGAGGGGCTCCGCATTATCGGCGAGGCGGAACTTTTTATGCAGGCCTTTGAGGAACTACCCTACGCCAATCGCGGTTTCATGTTGATGCAGGTTTGGAATAGTGACGAGCAATCTCGAAAGATAAGAACGCACCCGGAGTTCTCTGACTGGGCCCAGCGCATTGGCCTCACAGCGGTTTGGAAAGAGTACGGATTACCTGACCTGTGCCGCTGGGGGGAGAGCGCAGACACCGTGGTTTGTGAATAAGTTCGGTGAAGCCAGGTGCTCACACTTGTAAGCTAAATTGTGGCGCTTATATATTCATGGGCCTTTGTATTGCAGGTTTTTGTGTTTTAAGGCTTAAGTCGTAAAAGGCTGGCCTGTTCCTTGGTCCCTGAACCATTTGGTAATGATGAACTTCGATCCAGCCTCTACCGGTAGGCCTGCATGGACGGTGTTGGGATTGGGATCTCCGTTGCGGAGTAGGTTGTTCCAGCAAATAGCGGTCCCTGTCTCGGGCAAGATAGTCTTATTCACGTTAAGGAAGTGCGTGCCGCCACCCGCTTCGGGTTGGTTCAGGTAAATCATAAACGTCCAGGTTCGCTGCCCGCCAGTTTTTACAAACCGCTCGTACTCTGGTGTGCCCGGTACAAAGTAATCCGGATGCGGCTTGTATTGCTGTCCGGGTTCATACCACTGCCCCTGAGTCACTTCGGCCCAGCTGTTGCTTAGTCCGATGGCGTTTGCGATGGCAGTATTTACGCCTGCTACAAATGGATGCTCGTGAACTCTTAGGCTGCAGGTACTACTGGAGCGCATAGCTGACTGTTGATCATAGCTATCGATTTTCGAGGGGTGTGCATCGCCCTTAATGGCGTCGATCAGTTGCTCGCATTGGCGCGCATTCAGAAAATTCCGTATGGCGTATAGCTGCAGCTTGTCCTCCGACACTATAGTGACTTTGTCTCCACTGGCCTCGCGGACGAGCTTGGGCTCGGCCAGGGCCTGGTAATCAACGTAAACGTTGTTACCTTGTAGGCCGCTTTGCGCTGCCGTTGGTTTAAGTGAGTTTTTGTAATCGGCCTTTGAAGCTGCTTTTTTTAACGCATACTTAACATCTTTAGCGGCGAACCCTTGTTCTTCAAGAGCGCGACGGGTTTCTTCAACAGTCGCTCCGCCTTTCAGGTTGGAGCGGGTCCATTTCACCCTCTCTTCGCTGATTGCCATAGTAAGCCTCTTGAGATACTAACCGTGGGCCGCAAGTCAGTCGGTCCGACGCACGGTGGATCAAGAGTCTATGCACGAGACTTACAGCGGTCAACTCGAGTCCACTCAAGACAATACGCGTCGCGAACACTACAGACTAACTCAGTGAGTACAGCTCGTCTCTAGAAGCGCAGACCAGACTGTCCGTAACAACTTCCACGGATCCATAACCTCTCATGAAGATGGTTTTATGGATGCTTCTGGTTTCGAATTGTAAACAAGGGGTCTGAGAGGCGGTGCAACCAGACAGGGAACTAAATAGCATTAAAGCGCTAAAGCTTACACTGCAACATTTAACTCGATACTCCAACGTGCGCGACATACCTTTACTCCAATAAGCAAAAAGGCCAGCTTCACTAGACTGGTCCGGTTACCTCTTTGTGCTTATTGCTGTAAGGCGGTGTCGAACGAGCCGAGCTATGCCTGAGTCGTTCGCAGTGTGTACCTCGCAAGTTACGCGCCAAATCCACAAAAGAATCCATTGTAGGTATTTGCTTAAAGCGCTTCGTGACTAAGCGAGATTTCTATTTCCCCTTTGTAGGATCTGATATGACAGTGTTTCCCGCCTTAATAGGTGGATTTCTGGGGTTGAGAGCTTGGCTCTATCCCTTAAGGCCCTCTTGATTCGCGACACCCTCGGAGATCGTGCAGGGTCTTCACGGATTCTAAGCTTCCACAATTATGCGCCATCAAAATGCGGCGCTTTCGGGGTATGCCAAATAGTGGTGCGAGTGGCTTTAGGGATAAATAGTGCGATACGGACGCAGCCGAGGTTAATTCCATGCATGGGTAACGATTTTCTGACTTAGTACCCACACAAGTAATGCTATGCTCGAACTCATGACATCTGAGCTCCTTAACTGTTAGGGCGTCAAAAAAACCTTCAAAGGGACTGGCACAGAGCCATGGAAAATCGAATAGCAGGAGGCAGGCACTATGGGGTTTGATGCACTTTGGATGGTTTTGATCGGGGTGGTCGCTGCTGTTATCTGGTTGTTGCTCCGCAAGCCTAAAAATAAAGCCCGCCCGTCACGTCGCGCAGAGAAGCCAGTCAGCCGGCCCAGCACCAAGGGTGCGGAGTCAGCGGAGTTACCTGTTTTTGAGCCCGCTGGACCAACGATCGCCGATGCGCCTGAAAGAGCCTTGCCCGAAGAGCTGAAAAGCTTTCATTTAATTATGCAAGCCGAGTTGTCGTCGGAGGTTTTGGCGGGTATTGAATCTATCTGCGAGCGCATGCCGGAGCCTCATCCTGTGCAGCGTCAGTTAGCCTCGGGATTGGATACGCCAGATGACCTTATGGACGCTGTAGCATCCGATGCTGGTTTGACCGCAAGCATTCTACGAACGGTAAATTCCGCAGCGTTTTCTCTCGCTTCACCAATTACCAGCGTACAGCATGCAATTACCTACCTCGGAGTAAGTGTCGTGAAGGGACTGGTGGCGCAAGCTGCAGTCGCCGAACAACTTGATGAGGGGGATCCAGCGCAGCAAGCTGCGCTGCTTCGGATATGGAAGTCTGCCTGCACAGCTAGTGCTTTGGCGCAGATGTTGGCCCAGGAATTGGGTTTGGAAAGGCCTTCAGTTCTCGCGACGAAAGCCTTGTTTTTCAATTTGGGAGACGTGGCTTTGGTGACTTGCCTAGAGGGTCTCCCCGAGTCCTACATCGAGGGCGTCAGTATTGTTGAGCGGGTGACGGCGCAGCAAAATGCATGCTCAGCCAACACGGCGATTGTGGGAGCTGCGTTAGCTCGATTATGGCGTTTACCTGAGGATATTGCTGAAGCTATCGATTCTGGTTTTATTCCTCTGGTGACGCCTGCGTCTGCGCATCCTATGCAGGGCGTAAAGCAACAGGAGAACGTTATTATGTATCTCGCCGGGCGAATAGGGGATCGGGTGACCTATCGCGGGCTACGTGACATAGCTGAGCTCAATGTCACTGACTCTGACGAGCCGGGCCTTTTCTATCTTGCGGACCACCTCGAGTCTGCTGGTCTTGGTCGTGTGCCAGCGCTTTTGCAGGAGCCGGCGTTTAGACGGAAGGTGAATCGCGTTCTTGCGGCACTCAATGCCTAGGTGTTTGTTGGCTTAATTTTGCCTTGCCCGCTTTTCCGCGGCGTAACCATCCGGAGCTATCACTGAGTGCTTCGCGAAAGGGGGCTATCTCTTCAGGCGAGTATGCTTTGAAACTTACTGGCAGCGTGCCCAGGTATCTAAAGCCTTCTACGCCAACATCAAAATGTAAGGCGGCAAACCGAACTCCAGCTCTGTGTGCGTCCCGCGCTGCCCTGGCAAAAACAGGGTCGTGCAGTGAGCTGGGTCTAACGAAGGCGCCATCTCTGCGTTGTACAACGAAGAGAACACTCGCTTTTTCACCGGCATCGACTTTCTTTACCAGCTCTTCCAGGTGTCCCGAAGCTCGTTTACTCACTGAATCCGGAAAGTAGGCGCCGCCGTCTGGATACACCAGATGGCAGTTTTTGACTTCTATCCAGTGTCTGGAGTGCTTGCCTTCCAGTAAGAGGTCGATTCTTGAGCGTTCTCCATAGGCCACTTCGCGGGACATCTTGCTATAACGTTTCATGCCCTGTACCCGCTTGGATCCAACAACAGCCTCTGCAAGCCGGTTGGGGAGCATGGTGTTGACCCCGATGATCACATCGTCGATTTCCAACAGCTCAAGCGTGTAGCGAAGCTTTCGCGGGCTATCGTCGGGAACCTTGCTTACCCACGCACGACTACCCGGTCGAATCAGTCCTTCCATCCGGCCAGTGTTAACGCAGTGCGCGTCTACCTCAATGTCTCCAATGGAAACAGTGGCGATAAAGCGATCGTAGCGGGCCAGGAAAGTGCCTTCGATCAGTGGTTTTGGGTGAGGAATGAGCACGGTGGAGAAGAGTAACACTGACCTGGGTCAAACTTAGGTGGTTTTGTTCCGCGAATCTACCTCAGGTAGCAGCAAAGCTGCTGTCTGAGAATTGCCGTCGCGCTACACTGTTTACAGTCAGGCATTCAGGAGTAAAGCATGAAGTCAGCGCAGGAATTGGTTGCAGCAGCGAAATCAGAAATCGTCGAGGTTTCACTGGACGAGGCAGAGGCGGCAGTATTGGCGGCCGATGTATTAATCGACGTCCGCGAGGGGAATGAGTTTCGCGACGGACATATTGGTGGCGCTATGAGCATTCCCAGAGGCTTATTGGAATTCATCCTTTCGACCGACGAGGCTCTGCAGGATCGCTCCCGAGATATTGTTGTCTATTGTAAAAGCAGTGGACGGGCAGCGCTTGCGGCCAAAACAATGCAGGAAATGGGCTATCTGCACGTGCGCTCCATCGCTGGGGGTTTTGACGCCTGGCAGGATTCTGGCAAGCCTGTGGCGCATCCACCAAAGCCAGATTTTGACTGAGTAGGCATTCGCGGGAGGACGGTTCTCCAAGGCTAACGAGCTCAGGTCGTCAGCGAATTTCGAATATGCAGCTGTCAGCCCCGGTGGCGCAGCATTGTGTTTCGATGCAGCGAAGGTTTGAATCCACGATTGTACTGAACAAACGCTGAAACACGGCGCTATGCCAATGGCATAGGGGGACTGTGGAGTGTTCGCCGCGCACCACAGGGTTGTCTTTAAGAGCAAACACCAAAGGGTCCTTCGAGCGAACACTGAACGTGCCTGAGCCGGCGAAGGTCCAGGCGTGTTTTTTTATAACACTTGCCAGTAATGGAGCCGAAAGCCAAGGTGGTAAGTTAAGCATTACCTGCAGAGCCGCAGCGGGGATTCTCTGCTCCATGATGTACTCGGCTGTGCGTTCCCCCGCTCGCTTTGTGAGTGCCGGGGCGAGTGTGGGATGACTAGCTCGAATCGCTTGGTGGAGTGCGGCAGCCGGTGTTTCGGCCATCATGCCCTCATGTTTCGGTAGCTCAGAAAGCCCCGTCGATAGCACCAGACGGTTGCGTTCAGTCTCTCCAAGCACGTCATCCAGTAAAGGAACGAGCTTTAAAACGCTGTTGGCGCCTATGCGTGCCAGGCCATCATTAGGCGGCGGGATCGCTACGGGAGCGTTCACGGTTGAGGAACCTGGGTGCTCAAAGCTTGCATCATTTGCTCACGGCGCAGCGGCTCTTGGATTTATTCGACGATCGATTGTCGGATAAAGGAGCGCGCTGAGCTATATTGTCCAATTTATGTCACACTCTAAGTGTTAACTAAAACTGACATATGTCAAGGGCTGCGTGGGCCTGCTGACAGCGTCAAGTAAGGGAATCTCGTATGAAAGTAGAGCCATTAGCTGCGGCTATAGTGGCTGAGGAGTGTGTTTGGAGCTTATCGGATGCCCAAACTGTGCTTTGTTACCGCCGCGATGGCGCTGGACGCCCGTTGCTTTTGCTACACAGCATGAATGCCGCCGCGAGCGCCTACGAGGTAAAGCCTTTCTTTGACGACATGACGCTCGAGGTTCCTCTGTATGCTCCGGACCTCCCTGGATTTGGCCGGTCTGAACGCCGGGACTGCGTCTATAGTCCCGAGTTCTACGCCGGCGTAGTTATCGACATCGTCAAAGCCATGGATCTAGGCCCGGTGGATGTGCTCGCCTTATCAACAACGTCTGAGTTCGTAGCGCGGGCAGCTCTTGAGGCTCCAGAGTTATTTCATAGCCTAACTTTGGTTTCGCCGACCGGTTTTATGCGGCGGCGGTCGTCACGTTCGAGCGCAGCAGAGCGTGTGCATGGGGTGTTGCGTCTTCCTTTTCTAGGGGCGGGGTTGTTTCGAATTTTGCGGACGAAGCCGAGTATTCGTTTCTTTTTGGATAAGGCATTTGCCGGCGGCGCACCAGAGGCGATGGTGGATTATGCCTGTGCTAGCGCAGCTCAGCCCGGTGCGTCTTACGCGCCGTTTTACTTCTTGTCGACCCAGTTTTTTGCCCCTGATGCTGTTGGAGAGCTGTACGAGCCGCTGCAGCAGCCGGTATTAGTGCTCTATGACAAGGATCCCAATATCGGTTTTGATTACCTCGATAAGGTTGCTCTTGGGCGTGACAATTGGCGCTTACACAGGATTCCCAACACTCTGGGTTTGCCTCACTTTGAGGAGCCGGAGTTAACGCAGGCAGCGTTAGTGAGTTTTCTGGAAAACTCGGGTTAGTGGCACTTGGCGCCCACCAACGGCATCCATTTTGTAAATCTATCGTGTAAGCTTCGGCTTACATAGGCATCGCAATTTTTGATGTCTTCCGTGAATTAGCTGGATAAATAACTATGGCGAAAGCCTTTCCGTTTACGGCCATTGTCGGCCAGGACGAAATGAAAACTGCTCTGCTGGTTGCTGCAGTGGATCCTTCAATCGGTGGCGTTCTGGTGTTTGGAGATCGCGGCACGGGAAAATCCACGGCGATTCGTGCGCTTGCTGCGCTGATGCCAAAAATCCCAATGGTTGAGGGCTGCCCATTTAACTGTGATCCCGATGTTAAGCCAGCGGGTTTGTGCGCGCGGTGTGAAAAGGGTTCCGACAATTTGAAGTCTCGAGCATCGCCCATACCCGTTGTGGATTTGCCGCTGGGGGCGACGGAGGATCGGGTAATTGGGGCCCTGGATCTTGAGAGAGCCCTGCACGATGGTGAAAAAGCGTTTGAGGCCGGTTTGCTAGCGCGAGCGCATAGAGGTTTTCTCTACATCGATGAAGTGAACCTTCTGGAAGATCATATTGTTGATTCTCTTTTGGACGTTGCGGCTAGTGGTGAAAACGTTGTGGAGCGCGAGGGATTAAGCGTTCGCCATCCCGCGCGTTTTGTTCTGGTGGGTAGCGGTAACCCCGAAGAGGGCGAGTTGCGTCCTCAGCTTTTAGATCGATTTGGTATGTCAGTGGAGGTTAAGACACCACAGGATGTAGCTTCGCGGGTCGCAATTGTAAAGCAGCGCGACGCTTTTGAGCGTGACCCCGAGGGCTTTACCAAGCAGCAGCAGCGCAAAGAAGGCCGAGTCCGGCGACAGTTGCAAAAGGCTCGGGAGTCTCTTGATTCTGTTGAGGTTGCGGACGATGTGCTCGAGGCAGCGGCGACGCTCTGTATGTCTTTGGGGACCGACGGATTGCGAGGCGAGCTAACTCTCGTGCGAACAGCTCGGGCGCAGGCGGCACTAGCGGGGCGTGAAGTTGCCACCCTTGCAGACATGCGGGCGCTTGCACCCTCTGTGCTAAGACATCGCTTGCGGCGGGATCCTCTGGATGAGTCTGGCTCTACGGCGCGAATCGACAAGGCACTGTTGGCACTCTTCGATTGATTATGACGGCCACCGATGAGCAGCTTGCGCGCTGGGAGGATGCCGCGCTGGCTGCGGCTTGCCTCGCTGTGGGTGGGCATGCCGTAGGTGGTATTCGCCTAAAGGGTCGTCCTGGTCCTGTTCGAGACTTCTGGTTGGAGCAATGTCAGGCGCTTCTGCCTGTGGAGACTCCCTGGAGAAAGATACCTCTGCATTGCAGCGAGTCGCGATTGCTCGGAGGCCTGGATTTGGCGGCAACCTTACGCAAAGGTTCCCCAGTAGCGGGGCGTGGCTTGTTAGTAGAGAGCAGTGGCGGCATCGTTTTGCTTGCGATGGCGGAGCGTGCTCCGACATCTGTTGTAGCCCCTCTCGCTGCACTTCTGGATGAACCGGTGCTTCGTCTTGAGCGCGAGGGAATCGCGGCGCAGCACGATTGCCGGCTTGCTCTTATAGCCTTGGATGAAGGTGTCGATGACGAGGCGCTGTCCGCCACCCTGATAGAACGTTTAGCACTCCAGATCGACCTTACTCCCCTGCCTGTTGGAGCAATCGACGACTTCAGATGGTCTCGTGAGGATATTGTAAAGGCGCAAGAGGCGCTTGCAGGGGTAGAGCTCGGTGATGAAGCGCTGCAGAGTATCTGTCAGGCTACGCTGGCGCTGGGTATTGATTCGCCTCGCGCGGCGGTTTTAGCAGCCAAGACAGCTCGAGTGCTATCGGCATTGGCCGGCGTACAACAGGTTTCTGAGGAGCAGCTGGAGCAGGTTTTAAGACTGGTACTACTGCCTTTGGCCACGCAGTTGCCGGCAAGTGATCAAGAGCAAATTGATGAAAGCCCTGAAGATTCTGAGCAAAGGGAGGAGTCTGCGTCCGAGTCTCCGGACGCTGCTCAATCAGAGCCAGAAGCTCCTCAGGATGATCGGCCGCCGGATGAAGATCCCTTCAACGAAGATCAATCGAATTCGAGTTTGGATCCGTTAACCGAGGATCGTTTGCTCGAGGCGGCGCAGGCATTGCTGCCGCCAGACCTGCTTGCAAATTTGCTCAGCGGTGCGATGGGTGCAAAGCGTAATGCGGCAAGTGGAAAATCCGGAGCGCGACAGCGGGCTAAGATGCGCGGGCGTCCCATGGGGAGTCTGCCAGGCGATCCTCGCAGTGGCGCAAGATTAGATGTGATGGCAACTCTGCGAACTGCCGCTCCCTGGCAGCGACTGCGCGGACCCGCGACGGGTGGTGCTCGACTGCGGGTGCAGGCCGAGGATTTTCGCATAGTGCGTTTTCGTCAGCGATCCCAGAGCGTTACAGTTTTCGTTGTTGACGCGTCGGGCTCATCTGCGCTTTATCGACTCGCTGAGGCTAAAGGAGCGGTAGAGCTATTGTTGGCCGATTGCTACGTGCGCCGAGATGAGGTCGCTCTTATCGCATTCCGTGGTGATGGCGCGGAGCTGCTTTTGCCGCCCACACGTTCTCTCGTTCGTGCAAAACGCAGTTTGTCGGCTTTGCCTGGCGGCGGGGGTACCCCCTTAGCTGCTGGTATTGATGCAACCGCAGAGTTGCTGGAGATGCTCGACCGAAGGGGTGCGACCCCAGCCTACGTCATGCTCACCGATGGGCGCGGCAATGTGTGTCGTGATGGCACCACGGGCCGGGAGCCGGCTTTGGCTGATGCTCTTATGGCTGCGCAGAGTCTGCGTCTTAACAGTGCTGCTGCTGGAATGGTCATCGATACTTCGCCGCGGCCTCATCGGTCTGCCGCTGAATTGGCGCAAAATTTGGGAGCACTGTACTTGCCGCTCCCTAATGCTGATGCGCAACAGTTGCAGTCGGTCGTTCGGCAGGTTGTGTCCTGACCCTATGGCGGGCTACGACTTACCGGCGTATTGGCCGGATGCGGAATATAGTCAGTTTGTCGATTCGACAGGCTTACGTTGGCATGTGCAGATCCGGGGGCAGGGCCCGGATTTGCTGTTGCTGCATGGAACGGGAGCCTCTTCTCATTCATGGGTGCCCATGGCGCGTTTGTTGTCGTCAGATTTTCGGGTTATCGCGCCAGATCTTCCGGGGCAGGGGTTTACGGAGTTAGCGCCCCCGCCCCAGTGTTCCCTCGCGGGTATGTCTCGGGCGATCGGGGGGTTGTTGAACGATCTTAACGCGAGTCCGCGAGTGATCGTCGGTCATTCCGCAGGCGCGGCGATTGCGGCGAGTTTGTGTCTGCGCGGTTCCTTTAACCCGCAGGCAATTGTTAGCATTAATGGAGCGATGTTGCCTTTTGGGCGCGCGGCCGCGCCGGTGTTCAGTAAGGCCGCTCAGCTGCTTGCGGCATCCCCTGTTTTTACTCAGTTGGTGGCGCTTCACGCTGTGCCACGTAAACCCGTGGAGCGTATGCTGCGCCAGACTGGGTCCAGTACACCCGAAGAGATGATTCGCTGTTACCGCGAGCTCCTGGGTAATCCTAGGCACGTGGCTGCCACGCTGCGCATGATGGCAAACTGGGATTTAGAGCAGCTTGAGGTGAATCTTGATCGACTCCATCCGTCACTCTCCTTGCTGGTCTGCGATAACGATTCTGTCGTTATGCCAGAGCAGGGCGAAGAATTGGTCCGTCGTGTGCCCGGGTCGGTGCTGCACCGCATCGAGGGTCTGGGGCATTTAGGGCATGAGGAGAACCCTGAGTGGTTTGCAGATCAGGTGCGGAGCGTTTTTCGACCTGAGTGACCGCGCGCGCAGCTTTGCGATTGTGCAAGGTTAAAACTTACTGCTATGCTGTAAACTAAATTAGACACTAGAAGTGTAATTTATTGTGAACAGTGTTGTGACTCCCGGTTCTGAGCTGCAAACAGGCTCCGCTCCCCACGCTATTGTTATCGGCAGTGGCTTTGGTGGCTTGGCTGCGGCTATTCGGCTGTCGGTGCGCGGGTATCGCGTGACGGTTCTCGAGAAGCTTGATGCTCCCGGGGGGAGGGCTTACGTATTCCGTCAGGACGGATTCACCTTTGATGCTGGCCCTACCATCATCACTGCGCCGTTCTTACTTGATGAGTTGTGGACGCTCTGCGGTAGAAAATTTAGTGATGATGTTGATCTCCGCGCGATGAAGCCATTTTTTCGTCTGCGTTTTGACGACGGAGATACCTTCGACTACACCGGTGACCCCGAGCAAATGCGAGCGGAGATTCGTCGCATTGCACCGGAAGATCTTGATGGCTACGAGCGGTTCCTGAAGGCTAGCGCCACGGCCTATCGGCTGGGCTACGAGCAGATGGGAGATATGCCATTTACCAAGATCACCGATATGCTCAAAGTCATACCGGAAATGTTAAAAATGCAGGGCCTACGCAGCCTGCACTCTTTGGTGCGGGCGCACGTAAAGAGTCCAAAGTTGCAAACCGTGTTGAGCTTCCACCCGCTACTCATTGGCGGCAATCCGTATTCTGTGACTGCGGTGTATGCGCTGATATCCCATCTTGAACAAAAGCATGGCGTGCATTCGGCAATGGGGGGTACGGGCGCATTGGTCGATGCAATGGTGTCGCTTATGCAGTCTCAGGGCGCAGTGCTTCGCTGCAATTCCGAGGTCGATGAAATTCTGGTCGAGAACGGAAAGGCCCAAGGTGTGCGCCTTGTGTCGGGCGAGGTGCTTCATGCAGACGTGGTTGTCTCGAACGCGGATGCTGCGTGGACTTATCGTCACCTGATCAAGTCTGAGCACCGCAAGCATTGGACCGACCGTAAAATTGAGCGCTCGAGCTTTTCCTCTGGCTTGTTCGTCTGGTACTTCGGCACGGATAAGCGTTACGAGGATGTTCCTCAGCACTCGGTTTTGCTGGGTCCAAGATACAAAGGTTTGCTGGACGATATTTTCAAAAAACAGCATCTCGCCGAAGACTTTAGTCTCTACTTGCATCGGCCTACGGAGCTTGACCCTAGTCTGGCGCCCGAGGGTTGTGACACGTTTTATGTGCTGGCGCCCGTACCGCATTTAGAGAGTGGTACTGACTGGGAGGCGCATGCCGAGCCCTTCCGACTGGCGATCCAAAAGCGTCTTGAGGAGACTGTGTTGCCGGGTTTCTCTGAGCACATAAAGACATCCTTGGTCATGACGCCGCTGGACTTTCAAAGTAGGCTGCTGGCGTTTAGAGGTTGTGCTTTCAGTTTTGAACCCAAGCTCACGCAAAGTGCCTGGTTCCGGCCGCACAATGTCAGCGAGGATGTAAAAGGCTTGTATCTAGTGGGGGCGGGTACGCATCCGGGTGCAGGTATCCCGGGGGTGATTACCTCTGCAAAGGTGCTTGATCAGGTGATACCTCATGCCCACAGTTATGCCTGATTCGTCTGCTGGAGTTGCGCCGGTCCCCTTGCGTTCACGTAAGGCGATTCCTCCGGACGCGCGTTCAGATACCGCTTACTGTCGAGCCATGATTCGCACGGGATCGAAGTCATTCTTTCTGGCCTCGCATTTACTTCCCCCAGCATTGCGCGGTGCAGTTTACGCTTTGTACGCATTCTGTCGTGAGGCTGATGACGCTATTGATGACGGTGCAGACCCTTTAGCCGAGCTGGCAATTTTTAGAAAGCGCTTGGGCGCGGTATACGGGGAAGAGATTCCCGGAAATGTGGTGGACCGAGCGCTTGCTCGCGTTGTCCGCGATCATGCGTTGCCGAGGGAGTTGCTCGAGGCGCTTCTACAGGGCTTTGCTTGGGATGTGCAGTCGCGGGCTTACAAGGATCTTGGTGGTGTTTACGGCTACGGCGTCCGCGTTGCAGGTTCCGTTGGCGTGATGATGGCGTTACTGATGGGCGTTCGAGATCCGGGTATGTTAGCGCGCGCTGCGGACTTAGGTGTGGCGATGCAGCTGACAAACATTGCTCGGGATGTGGGCGAGGATGCTAGAGCTGGGCGCGTATATCTGCCCATGCGTTGGCTTCGAGAAGTTGGCCTCAGCCCACAGGGTCTTGTCGATAAGCCGCAGCATTCGCCGGAGCTTGCTTCGGTGGTTGCTCGGTTGCTGAGCGCGGCAGAGTGTTTGTATGCGCGAGCCGATAGCGGAATCGCGGGCTTGCCGGCCAGGTGCAGGCCAGGTATCTATGCTGCAAGAAAGCTCTACGCGGGTATTGGTCATGAGTTGCTCCGCCGAGGCGGTGATAGTGTCTCTCGGCGTACCGTGTTGCCCAATCATCGTAAGCTCCTGCTCACCTTAAGCTCTCTGGTTCCGCCGCGGGTCAATCTCGCGCATCTCAATGCCGACCCTTTGCCGCAGGTGCGCTACCTCATTCGCGCAGTAGACAGCTTGCCTACGCCGGAGGCTGGGGCGCAGCCGCCTCTGGGTTTTGCCGGTGATATCGACTGGGTCATGAATGTTTTTGCGGAGCTGGAAAAGCGCGATAGAGAAGTGCACTCCTCTGAGTCTGGTTTTAGGTCAAGCGCGGCATCCTGAAGGGAAGTAGTGTTTGTACCCAGCGCTTTTCAAAGCGTGTCATCGATAAGCTTTCGTGGATCCCGGCGCCTGCTTCGCCGCCAAAGTTTGCCTCTATGAGCGAGCGTGCGTAGAAGGGCGTATCTTCAAGAGTTTGTAGTCGTGTTGGTGTGGCCTCTGCGCTTGGCATACGCCTGTCCACCCTCCATACACTCGTTCGCGGCAATGGGCTGGACTCTGCGGGATTCTCAAAGGCGAGTGATCCGTCCTTTTTAAAGTTCAACGCAAGCCGGTGCGGCTTTCGCTCTGCGTGGCGCGCCTCGTAGCGTACGGCGCAGTCGCCGTTAGATAGTCGTGCTCGCGTCCAGTCCCATCCAGAAAAACCGTCGGCTAATGGTTCTTCGCCGCGGTTGCTGTCGAGGTAGCCATCGCCAGACCAGTGAGTGTCCATGGACGGTAGGTCAACATCTACTCTGGCGATAGGTGCTATGGGGTTCCAGAAATGCCGTGCTTTGTCATCCAGTTGCAGGCTGTGAGAGGTTAGCGCTGCGGGTGTAATACGTATGTTGCCCTGCATGCGTTGGGCGAAGGGCGTGCATCGTTCATCAATCTGTGCGAGAAAGCTCTCTCCGTCCCAGTCGATTCTACTGGGTCCCAGTCGGTAGCTGTTTGAGTCTCGCTCCAGCCTGTTCGAGCCGCGCTCCGTCATGCTCCAGCGCTTCTTTCCCGATGGTCCATAAAGAATGGTGTTAAACGCGCAGTGGTTTGCGGCGGCAACCGTGCCTTTCCTGCGCGCTGCAGCGTAGTAGGGCGAAAATACGCTACCGACGAAGATGATCATTGTTATGGCCTGCGTGCCGTCGTCGCTCAGTGCGTCGACGTACCACCATAGATAGCCGTTATCGTTTACCGGCTCCGCAAAGTTGATCCCGGGGGCTCGCTGGCTGTAGCCATCTGGCACGTCGCCTGTTGGCTTGCTCGTCCCCATGGTGCTGCTTTCATGTTTTGGCGAGACTGACATTCCTGCTTGTATTCCTCGACCGTCTAATCTAAGTTACACAATAAGTGTAAACTAATATTAACAGTAGTGTTGGCAATATGAGGGCCGCTTATGCCGATTGGTGACAGTGATTTCGAGCAGGTTTTGCGTTCGGCGGTAGAGGAGGCGGCTGATTCTCGCTGCCCTAAGCTTCTGGCGGCCGCTCTCCATCATGCGGTGTTTCCCGGTGGTGCTCGGGTTCGACCAAAGCTCTGCCTGGCGGTAGCTCTGGCGAACAATTGCGATGCGCCAGCACTCGCTGCAGCCGCTGCGGCGTCTGTGGAATTACTGCACTGCGCATCGTTGGTGCATGACGACATGCCTTGCTTTGATAACGCTGATGAGCGGCGTGGACGTGAGTCAGTGCATTCTGCCTATGGGGAGCCTATTGCGCTTTTGGCGGGTGACGCACTGATAGTGTCGGCATTTGCACTGCTTGCCCGGCCTCAGTTACCGGCTAAAAATCGCCTTTCGCAGTTGATGCGCGTGGTTGCCGAAGGCGTTGGTGCGCCTTGCGGAATCGCTGCGGGGCAGGCCTGGGAGTCAGAGCCTGTAGTCGATGTGTCCTTGTATCACCGATCAAAAACAGGTGCTTTGTTTATTGCAGCAACTGCCGCGGGCGCGGCGGCGGCTGGAGTGGATGTCGCTCCGTGGAAAACCTTGGGCGCCAAGATTGGTGAGGCCTATCAGGTTGCTGATGATATTCAGGATGCCACCTCAACGCCTGATCAGCTGGGTAAGCCCTGTGGTGTTGATGTAGCCCTTAACCGGCCTAGCGCCGTTTCGGAATTAGGGCTTGATGGAGCTACACGTCGGCTGCGCGAGCTTGTAGAAGAGGGTGTGGTCGCTGTGCCCCCATGCGCGGGGCGTGCTGAGCTTCAAGCGGTTGTTCGTCAGCAGGCACAACGCTTTCTGCCAAAGGCCTGTGCTGCGGTGGCTGCCTGATTGATCCTGCTGCGTTCGCGCTTTTTTGAAGGCGTGATCCTATGTCCTTGAGGGATTGGTTTCTTACTCGACGAGACCGGATGCTCGGAAGCACCGCGTTTCATCAGTCCGTGCTTCGTTTTCCTGTATCTCGCTGGATTGCTCGGCGTCGTGCCCGCGAGCTGTTCGATATTACTGCGGGTTTTGTTTACTCCCAAGTGCTTGCCGCCTGTGTAGAGCTGGACCTCTTTGAGCGTCTCGCAGAGGGTCCAGTGTCTACAGCGAAGCTTGCGTCCGACTGTGCCATTCCTCGATTAGGTCTGGAGCGTCTATTGGAGGCGGCAGTGGAGCTTCGTTTGTTGCAGCGCTGGGGTGCCGACGAATGGCGTCTGGGTGACCTGGGTGCTGCGAGTCGCGGCAGTCCGGGGATAGCGGCAATGGTTCGACATCACGGCATGCTCTACCGCGATTTGCTTCAGCCTTTAAGTCTGCTGACCGACCGCTCTAACAGTGATTTGAGTCAGTACTGGGCCTATGCAGCTGAGCCTGGACGGAGCGAAGCTGCCAATGCGCAGCGCTACAGCGAGTTGATGGCGGAGTCGCAGTCCTTTGTTGCGGATGATGTGCTCGCTCACTGCTCTCTTGCGGGGCGGCGCGAGCTCCTTGACATCGGCGGTGGCAGCGGGGTGTTTGCCGCAGAGGCGCTGAAGCGTTTTCCGGAGCTGCGTGCAAGGGTTTTCGATTTGCCTGACGTGGCCGTGCTGGCGGATGAGCGGTTTTCTCGCGAGGGCTTTGGGGCGCGGGGTGGCGCAACCGGGGGCGACATGTTTTCTGATGCCTTGCCAGGGGGCGCTGACGTTATCAGTCTTGTTCGAATCCTCCACGATCATGATGATGAGCTTGTCGTGCGCCTGCTGCGTGCGATCCGGCAGGCAATCAGTCCTGACGGCCTCTTACTTATTGCTGAGCCAATGGCGGAGACGCCGGCTGCGCCGGGTGTCGGGGCATATTTTCATCTTTATTTATGGGCGATGGGCAGCGGTCGGCCGCGAACTTTGGCGCAGATTCGACAGATGTTGGAGGCAGCAGGCTTTGCCGATGTGCGTGAGCGCGGCAGCTATCAGCCCCTTCTTGTGCGCGTCTTAACGGCGCGTCCAGCGGCGCGATGACTGAACTTAAGTCCATTGGATGCTGTATCTGTCATTTTCTCTTGACAGCGCTTGATGTCCATATAAACTGACACTATGAGTGAATTGATGTGTTTGACGAAATGGGAGAGCTAGCGGTGGATCGCACCGCGACTGCCGTCGTCTTTGAGAAGCCCGGAGTTATGTCCCTTCGGAATGTCGGCTTGATTGCGCCGGGTGACAACGATTGCGTTGTTGAGGTTCTCTGGAGCGGTATTAGCACCGGGACTGAGCGCTTACTCTGGGATGGCCGGATGCCTGCATTTCCCGGTCTTGAGTACCCTCTGGTTCCCGGTTACGAGTCCGTAGGACGTGTTGTTGAGGCGGGAGCCTCAGGCCTACACAAAGAAGGTGATCTTGTTTTCGTTCCTGGGTCAGCGGGTTATACCGACGTCCGGGGCTTGTTTGGTGCATCTGCAGACAGTTTGGTGGTGGGTGCTGACCGTATAGTTCCCATCGATGAGTCCCTCGGGGATCAAGGTATCTTGCTGGCGCTTGCCGCTACCGCTCATCACGCTGCCCTAAGGATAGGAAAGCATGCGCTCCCTGATTTGATTATTGGGCACGGTGTCCTTGGCCGTCTTCTTGCTCGAGTAGTCATCGCCCTCGGAGGTGATACACCTACTGTCTGGGAAACAAATGTCAGTCGTCATGGTGGCGCCATGGGTTACCAGGTGATCACGCCTGACGCAGATACTCGCCGAGACTATAAAGTCATCGCAGACGTCAGTGGCGATGCCGACATCCTTGACAGCTTGATCGCGCGGCTTTCACCCGGCGGGCAGGTGATCCTCGCAGGTTTCTACCACGCTCCACTGAACTTTAGCTTTCCGCCGGCATTTCAGCGTGAAGTGTCTTTTTCCATTGCCGCTGAGTGGCAGAGACCTGATCTTGAATCGGCCTTGGGCCTTGTTCGAGAGCAGGCTTTATCCCTCGAAGGTTTGATTACTCACCATCAGTCAGTGCGTACCGCAGCACCTGCATACCGAATGGCTTTTGGCGATCCGGACTGTCTGAAAATGGTCCTCGACTGGAGGTGCATGCACTGATGAATAAGGCAGTAACTCAATATACCCCGGGCAACGATGAGGGTTCGCTTCTTGCCAGTTCTGACGACGGCGGGTCGAAAACTCAAGTCATTGCAATCTACGGAAAAGGCGGTATTGGCAAGAGTTTTACTCTAGCTAACCTGTCTTACATGATGGCGCAGCAGGGTAAGAAAGTGTTACTGATCGGCTGCGATCCTAAGAGTGATACCACCTCGTTGTTGTTCGGCGGCAAAGCCTGCCCAACAATTATTGAGACCGCATCCAAGAAAAAGGCCGCGGGCGAAGAGCTGGTGGTGGGTGACGTGTGCTTCAAACGCGACGGCGTCTTTGCCATGGAGCTGGGCGGTCCTGAGGTAGGCCGAGGATGCGGAGGTCGCGGAATCATCCATGGTTTTGAAACCCTCGAAAAACTGGGCTTTCATGACTGGGATTTTGACTACGTGCTTCTCGACTTTCTGGGCGACGTGGTTTGTGGTGGATTCGGTCTCCCGATCGCCAGAGACATGTGCCAAAAGGTTATTGTCGTGGCGTCCAACGATCTACAGTCTTTGTATGTAGCCAACAACGTTTGTTCCGCCGTCGAGTACTTCCGCCGCCTGGGTGGCAATGTAGGGGTTGCCGGTATGGTAACCAACAAAGACGATGGCACCGGCGAAGCTCAGGCCTTTTGCGAGGCAGTCGGCATTCCCCAGTTAGCTGCAATTCCCGCCGACGATGATATCCGTAAGAAGAGCGCCAACTACGAAATTATCGGACGGCCTGATGGTCAGTGGGGCTCGTTGTTCGAAGGTCTGGCACAGCAAGTCGCTGAAGCGCCTCCTCAGCAGCCGTCGGCACTTTCTCAAGATGATCTTCTCGCCTTATTCGACGGTGACGCTGTCGGAAGAGATGTTGTTCTGGAGCCGGCGAGTGTCGAAGAGCTGTGCAATGCCGAGACCCTGAATCGGCCTTCTCTAGAGGTCATCTACGACGATGTCTGATCTGGTGACTACCGTGAACCCCGCCGATGTCATTGCCAGCTCTGACGCGAAAGATACCGTGTCAGGTTGTCATGCCGGTGCGGACACGATGAAGAAGGCTGCCGCAGAAGCGGGGAAAAGTGAAATTCTTGAGCAATATGCTAAAGACTATCCCACGGGTCCCCATGATCAACCGCAGAGCATGTGTCCCGCTTTTGGTTCCTTGCGCGTTGGTTTGCGTATGCGTCGAACTGCGACGGTGCTTTGTGGCTCCGCGTGCTGCGTCTACGGCTTAACTTTCACATCGCATTTTTACGGAGCACGTCGCACCGTTGGGTATGTACCGTTTGATTCGGAGACCCTCGTTACTGGTAAGCTTTTTGAGGATTTGCGAGAAGCTACTTACAAGCTTGCAGATCCCGATAAGTACGATGCGATAGTGCTTATCAATTTGTGTGTGCCCACCGCGTCAGGCGTGCCTTTGGACCTGCTACCCAAAGAGATCAACGGCGTACGAATTGTTGGTATCGATGTTCCGGGCTTTGGTGTTCCTACTCATGCCGAGGCTAAAGATATCCTTGCGGGGGCAATGTTGTCCTACGCCCGCAGCGAAGCAGAGCAAGGTCCTGTTGCAAGGCCTGACGCTAAAAGCGTGGGTCGTCCCACCGTTGCCTTGGTAGGTGAGATATTCCCTGTCGATGCGATCATGATTGGTCGCATGCTTGAGCCTATGGGTTTGGCTGCCGGCCCCATTGTTCCCACCCGGGAATGGCGTGAGCTGTACGCTGCTCTGGCGAGCCCTATTGCCGCGATGCTTCATCCTTTTTATAAGGCAACTGCCCGTGAATTTACCTCGGCCGGACGGTCGTTGGTGGGTTCTGCGCCCGTGGGGCACGACGGCACGGCGGCCTGGCTCAAAGCAATTGCTCAAAGCGCTGGCGTCAAGGACGAGATTCTTGCCAAAACCAGTAATGCGCTTCTTCCTGCTATTAAGGGAGCGCTGGCAGCTGCGCCTATTGATGCGCGCATCACCCTGTCTGGCTATGAGGGCTCAGAGCTCTTGGTAGCGCGGCTTCTTGTAGAAGCCGGCGCTGATTTGCGCTACGTCGGTACCGCGTGCCCAAGGACCCCCTGGTCTGATGATGATCGGGACTGGCTGGAGGCTAAGGGTGTGCAAGTGAACTACCGCGCGTCGCTTGAAGACGATATTGCGGCGGTAGAGGAATTCCAGCCAGATCTTGCTGTGGGTACCACACCGGTGGTGCAGCATGCCAAAGAGCAAGGCATCCCCGGTCTTTACTTTACGAACCTGATTTCTGCCCGCCCCCTGATGGGGCCGGCGGGTCCTGGTTCTCTGGCGCAGGTGATAAACACCGCGGTAGGTAACAAGGAAAGATTTGCGCGCATGGAGTCTTTCTTCAACGGTGTAGGCACTGGTGAAAAATCCGGTATCTGGCCGAGTGCCTCGGGGAGGGCCGCGTAATGTTAGTACTCGATCATGACCGCGCTGGCGGCTACTGGGGAAGCGTTTACGTTTTCACTGCCGTCAAAGGGCTACAGGTCATTATCGACGGTCCCGTGGGTTGCGAAAATCTGCCCGTTACCTCTGTGCTTCATTACACCGATGCACTGCCACCGCACGAGTTGCCCATTGTGGTTACTGGTCTTGCGGAAGAGGAGCTGGGTCAGAAAGGCACCGAAGGTGCGCTCCGACGCGCTCATAAATCTTTGGATCCCAAGAAACCCTCAGTGGTGGTGACGGGATCCATTGCCGAAATGATCGGCGGTGGTGTGACGCCTCGCGATACCAACATCGAGCGATTCCTGCCTCGCACTATTGATGAAGATCAGTGGCAAAGTGCGGACCGTGCGCTCTTTTGGTTGTGGGATCGCTACGGGAAAACCAAGCGTAAAAAAGCGAAGAAAACGACTCGCGAAGAAGGCGCAAAACCGCGCGTCAATATCATCGGACCTATCTACGGCTGCTTTAATACCTGGTCTGACGTGGCGGAAATTCAGCGACTGGTCGAAGGGATTGGCGCTGAGATCAATCTGACCTTCCCCATGGGCGTGCACTTAGACGAAGTGCCCAAACTTGCGGATGCGGACGTCAATGTATGCATGTACCGAGAGTTTGGCCGCAAGCTTTGCGAAGGACTGGAAAAACCCTATCTTCAGGCGCCCATTGGCTTGCACTCAACTACAGCTTTCCTTGAGTCTTTAGGTGAGCTGTTGGGACTCGATCCCCAGCCCTTCATCGAGCAGGAAAAACACACCACCATCAAGCCGATGTGGGATCTCTGGCGCTCGGTAACTCAGGATTTTTTCGGCACGGCAAATTTTGGTGTCGCCGCCAGCGAAACTTATTCCCGAGGTCTGCGCAATTTTCTGGAGGAAGAGCTCGGCATGCCTTGCAGTTTCTCTTTCTCTCGCTGTGCCGGCGCGAAGACGGACAACGAGGCCGTTAGGGCTGCGATAGCGGACAGTACGCCTCTGATCGTGTTTGGAAGCTACAACGAGCGGATGTACATCTCGGAGACTCAGGCACGAACAATGTTTATTCCCGCTTCTCTACCGGGGTCTATCGTTCGTCGTCATACCGGAACCCCGTTTATGGGCTACGCCGGTGCTTGCTACGTTCTCCAAGAAGTCTGTAACGCGCTCTTTGATGCGCTGTTCCATATTCTTCCCCTGGGCACTGAGCTCGACCAGATTGATGCTACTCCCTCCCGCTTAAACGAGGAGTTGGTTTGGGCCCACGAGGCCGAAACCCTGCTGGAGCAACAGTTGGAGCGAGAGCCGGTGCTGCTGAGGATTTCGGTTGCCAAGCGTTTGCGGGATGCTGCTGAGCAGCGAGCGCGGGCAGCGGGCACTGACCAGGTGACTGTTGAACATCTGGACAAAAGTTTACGAGAAAGAGTTGAACCTGAGCCGGCTTCCGAAGTGGAGACTGTCTGAGTGCTAGATAAGAACAAACTAAAAATTGCGAGCCAAAACCGGGGAGGGCGGAGGCATGCTGAAAGCTGGAGAAGTGAATTTGGGGGCGCAGCAAGTGCGACAGACTGATACACGGAGCTATCGAATTTTGTTGGCCATGGCTGTGGGCTGTTTTTTTGTAGTGAGCGTGATTACACGTTTGCTACCCCGTGCTTTGCGTCCGTTTGCAGCGAGCGCACGAAAGCGCGAGTCCTGCTTTGAGGAAGCGCGTCGTGTGGCATTGGCGGTGATTCCTTATGCGTTTGAGTGGTAGGGCGCGAATAACAATACACCGTAGTGCGGATTGGCTGCGGAAGAACTATCGAAATTCACCGTCTAAGACGGGTTTGGAGGTTACGGCATGTCCATGTTGAGCTTTGAGAGAAAGTACCGAGTACGTGGAGGCACGTTACTCGGTGGTGATCTCTTTGATTTCTGGGTGGGGCCGTTTTACGTCGGCTTCTTTGGTGTAACAACCATATTCTTTAGCGTTGTTGGTACTGCACTAATACTCTACGGAGCGGCCATGGGGCCCACGTGGAATGTCTGGCAGATTAGCATCGCTCCGCCAGATCTGAAATACGGCTTGGGTCTTGCCCCGCTCATGGAGGGTGGCTTGTGGCAAGTCATCACATTGTGCGCCATTGGTGCCTTTAGTTCCTGGGCATTGAGGGAGGTAGAGATTTCGCGAAAACTCGGCATGGGCTTGCATGTTCCCTTTGCCTTCGCAGTAGCCATTTTCGCCTATGTCACCCTGGTCGTGATACGCCCCTTTCTACTGGGTGCCTGGGGTCATGGTTTCCCCTACGGCATTCTTAGTCACCTCGATTGGGTGTCTAACGTCGGGTATCAGTATCTGCATTTCCACTACAACCCGGCACACATGCTCGCGGTAACTTTCTTCTTTACCACGACGCTTGCCTTGTCTATGCACGGTTCGTTGATTCTGGCGGTAACAAACCCTGGAGACGATGACCCCGTAGTGAAAACCGGAGAGCACGAAAACACTTTTTTCCGTGACGACGTGGGTTACTCCATAGGCGCTCTTGGTATTCACCGCCTTGGACTCTTCCTGGCTCTTTCTGCGGGCTTTTGGAGCGCTGTTTGTATTGTTTTAAGTGGACCTTTCTGGACCCGCGGTTGGCCCGAATGGTGGAACTGGTGGCTTGAACTACCGGTCTGGTCTTAAGAGGGGAATGCTATGAATCTTGAATATCAGAACATCTTTACGCGGGTTCAGGTGCGCGGCCCTCACTACCCAGGGGTCTCCATCGGAGCCGAAAATGAGAATCGCGTTGGTACGCCCGTCGACAACTACTGGATGGGTAAGATCGGCGATGCGCAGATAGGGCCCTTCTATCTTGGCTCTCTGGGCCTCGCATCGATCGTATGTGGCCTTATCGCGTTCGAAATTATCGGCCTGAACATGTGGGCGTCAGTGAACTGGGATCCCGTACAGTTCGTGCGCCAGCTGTTTTGGTTGGCCTTAGAGCCCCCACCCCCTCAGTATGGCTTGAGTATTCCGCCCTTGAATGATGGCGGCTGGTGGTTGATAGCCGGTTTCTTTTTGACGTTATCCATTATGCTCTGGTGGTTGAGAACCTATCGACGTTCCAAGGCCCTGGGTATGGGACAGCATCTGACTTGGGCTTTCGCTGGCGCGATCTGGCTCTACCTGGTCCTCGGTTTCATTCGTCCATTGCTCATGGGAAGTTGGAGTGAGGCGGTGCCTTTTGGAATCTTTCCGCACCTGGATTGGACGGCCGCGTTCTCCCTGCGCTACGGCAACTTGTTCTACAACCCGTTCCATATGTTGTCCATTGCATTCCTTTACGGATCAACTCTCCTCTTTGCCATGCATGGCGCGACTATTCTCGCAGTGACCCGTTACGGCGGTGATCGTGAGATTGATCAGATTACGGATCGCGGGACTGCATCTGAGCGAGCGGCTCTGTTCTGGCGCTGGACCATGGGCTTCAACGCATCAATGGAATCTATCCACCGCTGGGCCTGGTGGTTCGCTGTGCTCACCGTAGTCACTGGCGGCATAGGTATCTTGTTGACCGGTACCGTGGTGGACAACTGGTATCTCTGGGCGGTTAAGCACGGAGTGGCTCCGTCTTACCCGGCACTTGAGGCGACCCCTCTTGTCGATCCTCTGATGACGGGAGGTCAGTGATGAATAATTCAATGCGAATCCTCGGCGTAGGTATTTTGCTCGCCACCGTTGGTTTGGCAGGCTGCGAGAAGCCTCCGGTAGAGGTTGTACAGCGGGGCTACCGTGGCACGGGTATGGAGCAGGTGATCAGTCCCGGGACGTTTCAGGAAAAAGTCGCAGCTAATCAGGCTCCCGAAGCTATTCCCGCCGTTCCTGCGACAGGCCCTAAAGCAAAAGACATCTATCAAAATGTCCAGGTCCTTGGCGATCTTAGCGCGGGTGAGTTTAACCGCTTGATGGCGGCGATTACTGAATGGGTGTCTCCAGAAGAGGGCTGTACCTACTGCCACGGCATGGAAGGCTTTGCTGCCGATGACAAGTACACCAAGAAAGTGGCTCGCGTGATGATTGCCATGACTCAACGTGCTAACGAAGAGTGGGGTGACAATCACACAGCACCAACGGGTGTTACCTGTTACACCTGCCA
Organism: Congregibacter sp.; assembly: GCF_045107095.1. GTDB lineage: Bacteria > Pseudomonadota > Gammaproteobacteria > Pseudomonadales > Halieaceae > Congregibacter. The sequence goes on from NZ_JBGCFU010000036.1 coordinate 25,619, forward strand.
TCGTGGGCAGCCTGTTCCTGAATACGTTTGGACTGAAAATCCCGGGCCGAAAATGCCGGGATCATTTGCGGCACATCCGACTGGTCAGAATCAGGCGTCTGCGCAGGTGGGATACACCTCGCTGCCCTATGACCCCTTCACGCCATATCTAGAGGGTGATGCGGACATTCGTATGGCAGGCGATACCGCGTTACCGACAGGCAATCGAAAGTCAATTAAGCAGACTGAATGGACCTATGGCTTGATGATGCACTTCTCCGAATCCCTCGGCGTGAACTGCACCTATTGTCATAACTCTCGCGCTTTCGCCAACTGGGAGCAGAGCCCGCCTACACGACTCAAAGCCTGGCATGGCATTCGTATGGTGCGGGAAATGAACAATGACTATATCGGCGACACGGTGGATTACCTTCCCGATACACGTAAAGGTCCCATGGGCGATCCGTTGAAGTTGGCATGCAACACCTGCCATCAGGGTGCTTACAAGCCGCTCTATGGCGCGCCGATGCTCAAGGATTACCCCAATCTGGCGACACAGTCAGCGGGTTCAAAGCAATTGATCTCAGCCTCCGAGAGTTTGGAGTCAGTGACGGCCGGTGCCACCGGTGGAGGCGGAGAGTAAGAATCTGGAGTGCGTCTGTTCACGCAGGCGCATTGTAGGTGCAGTGTCTAGTAGTCCCCGTGAAGGTTGAAGGTGTCTGCAGCGCTGTGAAGGCCCCCAGTTCGTTTTGGCGTACTGGGGAAACGTAGTTGACATGGGAGTAATCAAACCATGAGCGAATCTAGCAGCCTTACAGGGCTCTCAGATGGTGCGGCCAGAGAGTTTCACAGCTTGTATGTGAAAAGCACTCTGGGTTTTGTCGCAGTAGCCGTGGTCGCACACCTTTTGGTGTGGTCCTGGAGACCGTGGTTCTAAGGATCGACTTAGAGACTGAACCTGCGTCGCACCTTGGTGTGTCGCTTTTAATTAAGGAGATGCGTAATGCATAAAATGTGGATGATTTTTGATCCTCGTAGAATATTGGTAGCGAATGCTATCTTTCTTTTTACGTTAGCGATCTTGATTCACTTTATTTTGCTGAGCACCGCGAAGTACAAATGGATCGAAGGTGATTCGATGGCAGGTGCTTCAACGGCCCAGCACATGGAGGCACTGCCCCCCTCGCGCAGCTAGCGCATCGGGCATTGCAACTTAGTGTGTCCACGGCCTCCCCCGGTCGTGGGCACCGTTTCTTTTTCTGTTTATGCCATCGTGCTATCTAAGCTTGAGCACATGGACTACCCAACGAGGAGTGCCGTTCTTGTCCGAAGTCGAAAGCGAGTCAGGCAAAGCCCAGGGTAGTGTGAGCGTTATGCGTGCGCCCGTATCGTTTGCGAACGAAGAACTTATTCTCGTTGATAGCGACGACAGAGTGATTGGATATCGCAATAAATTTCAAACCCATGAAGGCGCTGGTGTACTGCACCGGGCGTTTTCTGCGTTTCTGTTTAACCATCAGGGCCAGCTTCTAGTTCATCAACGAAGCCGAGAGAAACCTTTGTGGCCAGGTTTCTGGACTAACAGCTGCTGTAGTCATCCACGCAGAGGTGAGACGATCGGTTCTGCAGTAAAGCGCCGTATACGCGAAGAATTAGGCATTGATGCGGTTGCGACGTCGGTTTACAAATTCGAGTATCAGGCGCGTTATAAAAATGTGGGTAGTGAGCACGAGCTATGTCACGTGTACTTGGCTAGGGCCATCGGTAGTGAGGCGATCTCCGCACATGCTGAAGAGGTAATGGAATGGCGCTGGCTAAGCCTCGATGAGGTAGATGCCTGGCACACCGACTCTCCTGAGGAGCTCACGCCCTGGTTCCGGCAGGAATGGTCTGCGCTACGAACGCGTTATGGCGCTCAGCTCGAACGGTTTGTTCAGGAGATCAAAGCACCCGGCCAACGCGGCGCTGCGTAGCGACGCTGGCCTAGGCTTTGTTGCCAGGGCGTACTCAGGCGATAGCGCGCCAGCGGTACATAGGTGACGAGTCACCACAGGCCTGATGCAAGGTGTAGCGGCCAGCCTCGGTCATAGTCAACCGGTCTCCGTCGATCTCTACCAAACCGTCTTCCTTTAACGCCTTCAGTGCAGGGTAGTCTTGGGACCCATCCAGTAAGGCGTGTTTATCGTCGGTCAGATGTAGGTTGCACATAAGATCCGACAAGGCTTGGCGGCGGGCCCGAACATTAGGGCTAAGCCTTGCCGCAGCACTCATGGGGAGTTCGCCGCGCTCAAGGCTCTCTCGCCACTGAGCGATATCAGCGTGGTTTTGAACGCAGATACTTGAGATGTCAGTCATGGAGCTACTGCCCAGTCCAATCACCCCTCGTCCAGGCTGCGCGGTGTAGCCTATCCAATTCCGCTGGAGGGATCCGTTGCGATGGGCTTGGCTGATGCTGTCCTGATCGCGTGCGAAGCAATCTAGCCCGATCCATTCATATCCGGAGCTGCAAAACTTATCGACTATGCGGCTGAAGATTGCCACCTTGTCCGCGATAGAGGGGAGCTGCTGAGAGTCTATGGCCCGTTGATGTTGGAAATGATTCGCACGCCGCGAATAGGTGTAGCAGGACACACGGTCCGGTGCTAATGCCAGCAGTTCCTCGACGGTTTTTTGGACGCTCGACGCGCTCTGCATGGGTAAGCCGTAGACGAGATCTGTGGCAACGGTGGTGAAGCCTATCTGTCGGGCGTTCTCTACCACATCGCGAATCACGGGTAACGACTGATGTCGCCCTAAAGCCTGCTGGACTGTAGGATCAAGATCGCGCAGTTCAAGATTTAAACAGCGAAAGCCAAGCCCGTGGAGCAGCGATAGCTGGGATACGGACGCTCGATGCGCATTCGCCTCTAGAGACGACTCTGTTTGGTCGTCAATCGTAAAATGTTTATCGAGAATATCAACGAGCCTTACCAGCTGCAGTTCCGACAGGTAATTTGGTGTGCCGCCACCAAGATAAAGTTGTTGGAGCCGGCGCCCGCGACCCATGTGGTCGGTGACAAGTTGTACCTCGATTTCTAGAGTGTCGAGATACTGATCGATTTGTTGGTGGTCGTGACTGACGCTGGTTTGGTGATCACAGCTCAAGCATCGGGAAGGGCAGAATGGCAGGTGGATATACACCGACAGAGCTTCGTCACTATTACGTTTTTCTTCCTCGAGAGCGGCGATGTAGTCGTTGTGAGACACGCCTGGATCGAAGGACAAGCCACTGTCGAACAGCTTGGTGTGATTGGCTTCTTCCTGCCCGGAAGTGATAATCATCCGAGCTTCGTTATTGTCGCTTTTTACCATGGCGACGGTTCCTCTGCACATCTCGTGAAGATCTTCGGACGATTGCTTGGCTTATTATCATGGCCTCTGTCGGGCCTATATGAGTCCATCATGAGTAGTAAGTCGAGCTTGCTATTTAGAAGGCTCGCCTTACCGACGGCAGGATGGCCGCCAAGCGTCGGGGCATTCATCAAGGTGCAGAAACAAAAGTAGCGTGCCGATGGGATTGGGTCAAGTTTTAGCAAGAAATTAAAAGTCATGAGAAGAGTGGTGTTTCTGTCGAGATTGAACTAGGGGTGCTTGGGCACCCGCAGCGTATGGACATTGCCTGTATCAGACTCATCTGCCGAATTAGCGGCTTCAGGAGAGGCAGTCAGGGCCCAGCGCCAGAGCACCGACTCCCCAAAGGGGTACATCAAAAACCAATGCTCGAGAACAGCGAGGCTCAACAAAGCGCTCACGAGTAAATTGGCGCTGCGCAAAAACGGGTCAACGGTCGCCATCGCCTGTACTAACAGTAAAGCAGCTACTGCAGTGCCCATGGTGACGGACACCGGGAAAAGCCAGTTCATGGAAGCGCGACGCGTGTAGCTATCCAGATATTTCAGATGGTCTGGAAACCAGTCGCTATTATAATTTCGGACGCCAAGAAACAGATTGAGTTTAGCGCTCCAGCGCATCAGCCAGAGCGATACGCAGGTCGCTGCGGCCACCTGGTTTGGCCCGTCTCCGGCGACGAACACCACCACAGCTACCATCGTGATGACGGAGATCTCGTGATACAGACTTGTTTGCAAGCCCAACCAAAATCGCTGCAGTGTGGACGCTTGGCTAGGGCAAGCCGTTTTTCTTGGGCCGGTGATGACACCCATGAGGTAAGTCATTTCAAGCCACGCCCAAACTACAAGGCCTTGTCCGAAGCCCAAGAGCGCGCCGGCCGCGCTCCGATCTTCACTGCGTCCAGGGAGATACATAAGTGACAAGATGACAAGAACACTAACAGCGAGCATGCTGCCTCTTTGCCACTGAGAGCCCAGCCGGTTGAGCAAAAGCACGAGCCCTGTGCTTATCCACCAGGCCAGAGTTACCGTGGCCAGTGCTAGCAGGTAATCAATCACCAGCCGTTGACTGAATCCGCTTGAAGCAGCGGAGCGTCCATAAGTGAAGAAAACACGGCGATATTGGTTGAGCCGAAGGCGACTAGATCGATCTGCTCGCCTGTGGCAGGGTCGGATAAGACTAGGCGTCCATCATCGTAGCGAGTGAGCTCGAACAGCGACGCTATTCCTGAGTCCAGGCCCCGGCGTTGGCGCACGAGGCTGCGTACTACGCCTCGGAGGAATGCGCCTTCGCCAGAAGGAATCGTTGCGAGAGAGCTTTTACTATTCCATTCAAACACTTCGACCACACCGTTAGGTAAGTCCCGAAACCCAAGCTCTCGTACGTCCACCACGACAGCCTCGGGCACAGAGTTCATGGAGTAACCCGTCAGGCGGGCGAAGAGAGTCGCGGCGAGGATCGCCAAAACGAACATCGCCAAACCTACAAGAAGTACTCGAGAGCTCGGATCCAGAGTGCTCGTTCGCGCTCCGGATTGCTCAGGTGTTGCCGTATTGCTCAAAGTCATTGATCCTCGCGTCGCTTAAGACGCGCTGAGCGCAGCGCCATGTTCACCGCTGCCTTGACTCATCACCGTGGTGCTTTCCTCACGGCCAGTCTTGGTCCCGCTGTTAACAACGCTTGCCAGGCTCTCGGCCAGTTCTTCAACGTTTGCAATGCTGCGCAATGCTGGTTGAGTCGGGTTCACTCTCCAGCTTCGGACGTTGGGCCAGAGCATCATGTAGGAAAGACGTTTCTTCTGATCCAGTGAAAGCACAATATCGCCGCTGCCGTCAGCGTAACGGCACATGTCCGCTGCGCTTACGATATTCAGCGGGATATTCACCATCATTGGCATGGCTACGCCAAACCGGAGCACCAAGCGTTTGTCGGTCAAGGTGTAAATCGTCGTTCGAGCATAGGCATACGCGAGAAGGGCGAGTATGCCAATCGCCAGCATGCCCAGACCAAGCATCCAGGTGCTGCCTAAAATGACATCTGACAGTGATGCATTGCCAGTCGCTTGAACGGCGAGGTGCACAACAATCAGCACCGCAAAATAAATTGATACCGTTCGAAGGTGAAAGACTCTTCGGGCCATCACCTTGAAGTCAGGCTCACCCTGCCACACGAGAGTTTCGTCGCTCGGAAGGTAGCCTGGGAGCCCACGAATGGGCTCGTCTTCGTATTCCGTCACACTCATAGTATCGGCTCCGTCCTCTCAGGGAGGGCGTACAGGTAACCGCCACCATAGTAAGCGCCGATCTTGTCTTCTTCCTGAAGCGTGACAAAGTCCGGATTAGCCGTAGTCGGGGCGTCGGCGAAATGCTTTCCGCAAACAGATTTTGCTATGACGTCGCCGTTTGACTTGATGCGTGCAAAAGTCATGGGAATCATCACTCTACGCTCGCCGGCATTGATTTCGAGGTAGCGCACACAGGGTTCACTGAGGTCAATCCAAAGATCGGTGACTGTTCCTCCCTGCTCGCCATCAACGCCATATACCGGGCGGCCGCGCGGGTCTGGATCGCGGCTTTCTACGCTCCAGTCCTCTGCTATGCGCATAGGGATAATCCGAGGGGTGCCGTGGTCATGGTTGAGATCGGGTTTTTCAGGACGAATCGCCCAGGCCGCGGGACCAACACCATCAAGCATCGCGTTGCCTGTGGGCTCCAGCGGAAATCCGGGAGCCGGCACTGGCTGCTCTGCCTTGAGCTCGTAGCTCGGTGGATCTTCCTTGGGGACGGAACGCGTGCCTTGGCCATGGGGAAGAATGTACGTCTTCTCTTCAGGCATGCCGAAAAGATCGCCGCCCCGGTATCTGTCGTTATGAGAATCCACAAGAGGGTAGCCCTCGCGCTTGTTCTCGCGGTGCAGATAGCCCACCAGTCCAAAGAAAAACAGCCAGAACGCGTATAGCGTCAGCTGTGCCAAATCAATGTACTCAGTTATAGCTCCAGTACCCATTTCAGTTCCTCCCTGTCAGGGTCTAAGTCAACTCGGAAATTCATGCAAAGCAAAATTGCTGCCTTTCCCGACCTGCCCTGGGCCGCGTACCAGCGGTCCCAGTGCGATAAGCGCTGCGAAGAGCAGCAGTATTTCAATGTGGTAAACGGCGCTATAGCCCGTCACCGGATCTATTAGCGCAGCGCCGAGCTTTCCATTCACCGCAAGGTGAGTGATGTAGTCGCGCAAGCCGCCGCCTATAGCGATTGCTAGCCCTGCGGCAGTGGCTTGCACCGCGCCCCAGGCTCCCAACGCCAGACCTTTCTCTTCTTCGTTACCCAGTGCCATGGCAGCGGTGAGAGTTCCAACAGCAAAGAATCCTCCACCCAGGCCAATAAACGCGGCACCTATTTTGAAGAGCCAAGGCGAGCTCAGGGGCGCCGACAGAATGACCGCTGCAAATGCGAAAAGGCCCAGAGCAGCGCCATAACCGGATAGTCGGATAGGGTCTGAGCCCATGCTCAAGCGTTTTGAGGAGAGTGCGAAGGCGATCAACATGCCCAGGCCCCAGATTGCCGATAGCCCCGTGGTTGCACTAACGGACATGCCCAGTACCTCGCCCCCGTAGGGTTCCAGCAGAATGTCCTGCATGCTGAATGCGGCGGTGCCGAGACCTATTGCTAGTAGTAAGCGCTTGGTTTGGCTTGATTGGGTAAATGCGCCCCAGCTCTGAGAGAAACTTGGTCGCGGCCGCTCGGGGTCTGTGCGCGATGGCATGAGACTCTCTTGCCGCCACAGGGCAATGGCGTTCAATACGATGGTCGCTATAGCGGCGCCCTGTATAACCTTGATCAGTTTGAGATTCGAGAAATCATCGAGAAGTATTGAGAACAACAGGGCGCTTACAATCGTCCCCAGAAGCAGCATCACGTAGAGCAGTGCCACGACCTTGGGACGGGTATTGTCCGTGGCCAGATCTGTCGCCAATGCTAGCCCGGCGGTTTGCGTGATGTGCAGGCCAGCACCTACCAACAGGAAAGCGAATGCTGCAGCCATGGGGCCCAACCATTGAGGGCCCGCTGAGGGGTCCGCAAGGACTATGAGGGCAAACGGCATGATCGCCAATCCGCCGAACTGCGTCATGCTGCCGCCCCAAATGTAAGGGACGCGACGCCAGCCCAAGAGCGACTTGTGATGATCTGAACGGAATCCCACGAGGGCTCTTAGAGGCGCGAAAAACAGTGGCAGTGACACCATTAATGACACCAACCAAGCGGATTGCCCCATTTCCAGGACCATCACTCTATTTAGGGTGCCGTTGAGTAGGACCAGGGCCATCCCCACGCTGATTTGAAACAGAGAGAGTCGTGCCAGGCGCGGCAAGGGAAGATCGCCGCTAACGGCGTCCGCAAAGGGAACCAGTGCAAGCACTGCTCCCGAAGGGAAAATACGATCTGTGATCGCGGTCAGGTTCACCGACGGCGCACCTCGCAGGCTTGGGATATATAGAACCCGCTGTTGACTCGGGATACTCGACCCCGCTCCCAGGATTGCAGTGTTTCCTGTGACTGGATCATGCGATCCAGTCGCTTGGGGCTTACCGGTTGTATCGCTGGCGCACGATCACCCCTTGGGAAGAGCTTTCCCGTGGCGTGCATGATTTCAAGTAACACTGTGCTCGGAGCATGGGTAAACACCATGCTCTTACGCACCCGCGGAGCGAGACTGTTGAGTACTTCTATGCCGTCTTCGACGTCGTAATGGATCAACGAGTCCATTGCCAAGACATGATCGAATTCGCCTGTGGCGAGGGCGGCCATATCGCCGACCTCAAAATCAATGTGGCCCTTTCCAATGTCTGAGGGAAGACGCTCTCTGGCAATCTCAATAAGTGTTGCAGAGAGATCTACGGCCAGGACCTGTGCACCTCGCGTCGCAAGCTCCACTGCGACCGCTCCGGTACCGCAGCCGGCATCAAGAACACGACATCCCTCAAGGTTGTGCGGTAACCAGGAGAGCAGCGTGTCGCGCATTTCATCGCGTCCCGCACGTACAGTTTGACGAATGCGGCTAACCGGCGCGTTAGAAGTGAGCTTTGTCCATGCGTCAGACGCGGTTCGATCGAAATAGGTTTCTATCTCTGAGCGTCGCTGGACGTAACTGTTATCGGTCATTAGTCGAATCCCAGGAAGTCAAAGAGATCTCGATCTTTCATGGGTTCGGCATCCAGTGCATCCGTGCCTTCCCATAGAGCGGTGGCGAGATTGAGATATTCCTGCTGCACTGCAAGGAGTTCCGGCGTGTCATCCATCTCAAACAGCGTGGACTTTTTGAGACGACTACGACGAATGACATCGAGGTCAGGGAAGTGCGCCAGGCGCTTCAGTCCCACGGCATCGTTAAACCGATCGATCTCGTCGGTGCCTGAGCTGCGGTTGGCGATTACCCCGCCAAGGCGCACGGGGTAGTTCTTGGACTTGGCCTTAATCGCCGCCGCGATACGATTCATCGCGAAAATCGAGTCAAAATCATTGGCGGTAACGACCAGTGCGCGTTCCGCGTGTTGCAGGGGGGAGGCAAAGCCACCGCAAACTACATCGCCCAGTACGTCAAAGATCACAACATCCGCGTCGTCCAGCAGGTGGTGTTGCTTAAGCAACTTGACCGTTTGGCCGACGACATAACCCCCGCAGCCGGTTCCCGCAGGAGGGCCTCCTGCCTCGACACACATTACGCCGTTGTAGCCTTCGTACATGTAGTCGTCCGGCGTTAGTTCCTCCGAGTGGAACTCTACCGACTCCAGTACATCGATCACCGTTGGCATCAATGCCTTTGTCAAAGTGAACGTTGAGTCGTGCTTGGGATCACAGCCGATCTGAATCACCCGCTTTCCCAGTTTGGAAAAAGCAACGGACAAATTGGAAGAGGTGGTGCTCTTACCGATGCCACCTTTGCCATAGATGGCGAAAACCTTGGCCTTATCGATCTGCACGTCGGGATCGAGATGCACTTGCAAGCTGCCGTCCCCGTCCAGTCCACGACTGTCATTGGGGTCAACTTGCTGAACCGGAATATTGATGGGTTTGTTCATGCGGCTACTACTCCACTGGGGATACCTTCCAGCCAGTCTTCGAGATCTTCGCTTGCACGGTGCAAGGCGTCGAGGCTCTCCTGGTCTGGTTGCCAATAATCGCGGTCGCTTGCTTCGAGCAGGCGGTTTACAACCTTGATGGCAGAATGAGGATTAAGTTGCGCGAGGCGATCGCGCATCGATTCGTCGAGAATAAATGTTTCGGACATGCTCTGGTAAACCCAAGGCGCAACCTGGCCTGTGGTTGCAGACCAGCCCAAGGTGTTCGTTACATGTGCTTCTATCTGGCGCACGCCTTCGAAACCGTGCTCAAGAATGCCTTCGTACCACTTGGGATTCAGAACGCGGGTGCGAGTCTCAAGGGCGACTTGCTCTTCCAGGGTTCGTACCTTGCCGCTGCTTGAGGTCTGGTCCGAAATGTAAACGGGAACTTCATGCCCGTTGCGCGCACGCTTCACTGCTCGGCTGATGCCCCCGAGGGTGTCAAAGTATTGATCCAATGAAGTGATGCCGACTTCTACGGAGTCGAGGTTCTGATAAGCCAGATCCACGGTGGCAAGCATGCTGTTGAGTAGTTCAGCATGCGGTGCAACGTTGCCATCGCGACCGTATGCAAAGCATTTTCGAGATGTGTAAGCATCGGCAAGTTCACCGTCATCTTCCCACCGGCTGTCATCGACCAAAAGGTTTACGTTTGAGCCATAGGCGCCGTCGGCATTACTAAACACACGTAAAGCCGCGGTTTCAAAATCGCAGGCTTGCTCTTCCTGTTGTGCCAGAGTGTGCTTCCGTACGTAGTTCATCTCCAGCGGCTCATCAGCAGCAGATGCCAGATAACTGGCTTCTGCCAGCATTCTCGTTTGCAATGGAAGCAGGTCTCTGAAGATTCCCGATAGCGTCATAATGACATCTACTCGAGGTCTTCCAAGTTCTTCTAAAGAAATGAGTCTAGCGCCACTGACGCGGCCATAGCCGTCTATTCGCGGCTCTGCACCCATCAGGGCCAAGGCCTGAGCAATAGGGCCGCCTTCATTTTTCATGTTGTCAGAGCCCCACAGAACAAGCGCTACGGTTTCGGGGAGAGGTTCGCCCGATTCAGCGTGTTTGCTCAGCAGGTTTGAGGTTTGTCGCAGGCCATCACGCATCGCGAATTGGCTGGGCAGACGGTAGGGATCAAAGCCGTGAAGATTGCGACCCGTTGGTAAAATATCTGTAGTGCGTAACAAGTCGCCCCCGGGCGCGGGAGCGATGAAGCGGCCATCCAGTGCGTGGAGAATCGCCTCTATCTCTGGGTTGCGATGCAGTTGCTCTGCAGTGTGCGTTAGAGAGCTAATCGCTGCCCCAAGATCATCCCGGTTGGGATTCGCGGTTTCGAGGAGCTTGGCAAAGGTCTCGGTGTCGCCAAGCTCAAGAGCGTTTACCTGTGCTCTATCCAGAGTCAGTTCATGCCCTGCAGATCCGACGGCAGTGAGCATATCTTTGCGCTCTTCTTCCGAACCGATTTCCCCTACGACGTGCAGGCCGTAGGGGATAAGCGTCTCTTCCAACTCGATCAGAGAGAGACGAAGGCTCTCGACATTGACGCTGCTGTCTTCGTTCCATAGGGGAGTCTCAGCACAAAGATCAAGCTCTGCCCCCTGCGCTTGAATGACTGCCGCCAGGTCCGATCGCACTTCAGCACTGTCGTCGGCACCGCTCCGCCAGCGTTCAATAGTCTCCTTCAGCTCTTGAAGGCCTTTATAAAGATCGGCACGGGTGATCGGCGGAGTCAGGTAGCTGATGAGGGTTGCCCCGGCTCTACGCTTTGCGATCATGCCTTCAGACGGATTGTTAGCGGCGTAAAGATAATAGTGGGGGATGTCGCCAATAAGGCGTTGCGGCCAGCAGCCTTCGCTCATGCCAGATTGCTTTCCTGGCATAAACTCCAGTGCACCGTGAGTCCCGAAATGCAGTAAAGAGTGCGCTGCGAAATCTTCCCGTATGTAGCGGTAAAACGCTGAAAATGCGTGGGTGGGCGAAAATCCGCGCTCGAATAGTAAGCGCATGGGGTCGCCCTCATATCCAAAGCCTGGCTGTACGCCCACAAACACGTTTCCGAACTGAGCGCCAAGGACAAAGAGCGAGCGACCATCGGTATTCTGCTTGCCGGGAACAGGGCCCCATTGCGCTTCAATTTCTTCGAGGTGTGGTTCGCGTGTTACGTGATCGTCGGAAGAGATCAGCGTGTGCACGTTTGCCATCGCACCGTAACGTGCCGCATTGCCTTCCACAATGGCCTCACGTAAGGCATCTACTGAATCAGGGACTTCGACCTCGTAGCCGTCCTCGCGTAAGGCTCTGAGAGTGTTCAGTAGCGATTGAAACACCGAGAGGTTTGCGGCGGTGCCGGTATTACCTGCGTTGGGTGGAAAATTGAATATCACCATCGCCACTCGACGCTCGCTTTTCGGCGTCTTGCGGAGCTCAACCAGTCGCAGCGCGCGATCGGCCAGAGCATCTACACGCTCGGGGTGGGCGCGCATGGCATGAGCGTCCCCTTTTGCAGCGGGCATCGAGACCGAATCAGAGCGTCCGCCGTAGACCGAAGGAACGCTTGCGCCGTCGAGCTCCGGAATTGCGACCATCATTGTCGCTTCCACAGGCATCAGTCCATGGTCGGATGTTTCCCACTGTTCAATGCTCTGAAACTCGAGAGCGTGAGCTGCTATGTAGGGGACATCCAGGGAGGCAAGCATCTTCTCGGCAGCCTTTGAATCGTTATAAGCGGGGCCTCCAACCAAAGAGAATCCGGTTAGTGATAACAAAAGATCAATAGTGGGCTCGCCGTCTTTCATGAAGTAGGCGTCAACAGCCGGCCGAGCATCTAATCCGCTAGCAAAGGCTGTGATGACCCTGAGTCCTCGGGTCCTTAGTCCTTCGATAACTGCGTCGTAGTGCGCTGTGTTTTCAGCTAAAGCGTAGGAACGCATGATTAACAAGCCCACAGTACCTTTCTGACCCTTACGGAGGGACTGTCGTCCCAGTTTGTCAAAAATAGGTTTCGTGGCGAGGGGATCGTAGAGTCCCACGTCGGGGTAGTCCACTGGATTGCCGGATTTTAGCTTACCTTGCAAACCGCTGCGCTCACTGCTTGCGTAGCGATCGGTGAGGTAGGCGATCATTCTGCGGAGGTTTTCCTCGGAGCCCGCTAGCCAGTATTGCAGGGTTAGAAAATAAGCTCTCACATCCTGTGAAGTGCCTGGTATGAAGCGCAGGATTCGGGGTAACTGTTTTAGGACTGCCAGTTGCTGGGCACCCGGTGGCTTCTTCGCCTTTCCGCTATTGCCCCGGAGGCGTTTGAGCAGGGCCACAGCACCGGTAGCTTCACTGTCCATGGTGAACTTGCCCATGCGAGTGAGCTTCATGATCTCGGCGCCAGACATTGCACAGATCATCGCGTCACAATGATCTCTTCGCTCTTGCAGGGCGGGCAGGACCGCATTGATTTGGTCTTCCATGAACATCATGGTGACCAGAATGATGTCGCCTGTGGCTATATCGGTCTTACAGCGTTTCAAAGCTTCGTTTTCGCCGTGCCAATCGGCAGAAGCGTGAACTTTTACAGAAAGTCCGGGCGCATCTTTTTGAAGATCGCGAGCGGCGCGAGAAATGCTACTCGTAACGTGGTTGTCGAGCGTTATGACGACAAAGCTAAGCTTGTCATCAGCCGCAGTTTTGGCGGCTTTCGTGGCGGTTTTTTTATCGGCTGAAGTGGGCTTTTGCTTCATAGAGCGTATCCACTTTGATCACGTTTACGCCGTTATCGGCGGCGAATCGTTCGGTATTCCGTTTTGCTTTTCCTCTTACAAAGAAAGGGATCTTGCGCAATTCTCGTTCTGCATTCAGGTCCCAGGTGAGCTCAGCACTAGCTTCTGCCGTGGTCACATCGTGACTGGCATCGTTCACCGCAGGCTCTTCGCTGCGAGTAGCGACGCCCTCGGCAGCGAGGTGGGAAGGTTGCGCGCCATCGTTAAACTCAAAGTCATCGCGGAACATGGCGAGGAGATGTTCCTCAAGTCCCATCATCAGAGGGTGTACCCAGCTGTCGAAGATAACGTTCGCGCCTTCATAACCCATTTGCGGTGAGTATCGAGCGGGATAGTCTTGCACGTGGGCAGGTGTGGAGATGACCGCACAAGGGACGCCGAGTCGCTTGGCGATATGCCGTTCCATCTGAGTACCCAGGACCAGTTCGGGCTGAAGCTCGCTTATGACTCGCTCCACTTCCAGGTAGTCATCACTGATTAACGCTTCCAGGCCAAGTTCTTTAGCCGCGGTGCGCACTGATCTAGCTTGCTCTCGAGAGTAGGTGCCCATGCCCACAACTTCGAATGCGAGTTCTTCGTGAGCAATACGTGCGGCGGCTACCGTATGGGTAGCATCGCCAAACACAAAAACGCGCTTGCCAGTTAGATAGGTCGAGTCTACGGAACGGGAGTACCAGGGTAAACGTGACTCCGTGGTGTCGGGCACATGGTCTATGCCGAGTGTCTCTGCGACCTCAGCAACAAATTCGCGAGTCGCTCCAACGCCGATGGGAACAGTTTTTATCGTGGGCTGCTTGAAGTTTCGCTGCAGCCAATCGCAGGCAGGGCCAGCAACCTCTGGATAGAGGCAAACGTTGGCATCGGCCTCTGGAAGTCGTAACAGATCGTGTGGTGTCGCGTTGAGTGGAGCGCATACATTTACACGAACGCCCATTTCGGTGAGCAACTGCGTGATTTCTCTAACATCGTCGCGGCAGCGAAATCCCAAAGAACTCGGTCCAAGAAGGTTGACGCTGGGTTGCTCACTCTCATGCTTGGGTGCGTCGCTGCCAGGTGCCGGAACTCGACTTTGAAGAAGGCCGCGCACCAGGCTGTAGAAGGTCTCGCCAGCGCCCCAGTTTTCTTTGCGGGAGTAAGCCAGCATCTCTACAGGGACCACCGGTACGCTCAGTCCGCTGCTCGTGGCTAGCGATCCAGGCTGATCTTGAATCAGCTCCGCGGTACAGGAGTCACCGACGAGTAACACCTGAGGTTGGTGCCGTTCTACAGCTGCATGGATACTTTTCAGTACAAGTTCAGCTGTGTCGCTACCAAGGTCCCGTGCTTGAAAGGTGGTGTACGTGACCGGGGGTCTGTGATTGTCGCGTTCGATCATCGTAAATAGAAGATCGGCGTAGCTGTCACCCTGGGGTGCGTGGAGAAGCAGGTGAACGCCGCGCATAGAATTTGCAATGCGGATAGCCCCGACGTGAGGAGGGCCTTCGTAAGTCCAAAGCGATAATTCCATATTAGACCTCTAGCCGCGCAGCGCGCGTCAAGGGTCGAGAGAACAAGCCCGCTAGATCACCGGCCTGATCAAAGCCCTGAATGGGGCTAAAAATTAGCTCTATGGACCACTTGCTGCGCAGACCTTCAGCCTCAAGAGGGTTTGCGATACCCATTCCGCAAACAGTGAGATCGGGCCTGAGCTCGCGAACATGCTCCAGGCGAGACTCAAGATCACCGCCCTCGATCATGTCCGGGTGGTCGCCAAATAGTTCAAGCTCACTAGCCATGATGTGAGGGTCGTGAAAAGGCGTCGTGATCGATTCGACATTCATTTCACACTCTCGCGCCAGGAAGCGCGCAAGGGGTAGCTCGAGTTGTGAGTCAGGTAAAAATGCTATTCGCTTGCCCTTTAGCTTCTCTCGCTGATAACCCACAGCCTGCCGTGCTCGTGCAAGGGGAGCCGCAGTGACTTCGTCGAATAGTGTGTCGGCTACGCCAAAGGCATCTGCGGCAGCTTTGAACCACAGGAGACTTCCCTCAGCACCCAGAGGAAAAGGCGCGTTGAGTATCGTCGCACCTTGGCCTTTTAGTGCCTGAGCGGTCTCGGTCAAATAGGGCTGAGCCAATAGTACCTTCGTGTTGGCGTCAGCGCGGGGCATGGTGTCTCCGCTGCGTGCCGGCAAGAACGCGATGGGGCCAATACCTAAGGCATCAAACATCCGTTGGAATTGGTCTTCAACAATGTCTGAAAGTGTGCCTGCAATGATTAAAGCGGGGCTTTTCTGATCCTTTCTACTCTTGCTTGCTTCAACGAGCTCGGTGAGACACTTGTCTTCCCCTTGAGTGAAGGTTGTCTCAATACCGCTGCCGCTGTAAGCAACCATCCGCACGCGGCCGCTGTGACGAGTCTGCAGACGACTAGCCGCGTTATTTAAGTCAAGTTTGATTACTTCTGACGGGCATGAGCCCACCAGAAACAATGTCTTTATCTCCGGACGTCGGGCGAGAAGCTCTTCAACGACTCGGTCCAGTTCTTCGTGGCAGTCCGCCATGCCGGCGAGATCACGATCCTGCAAAATTGCGGTAGCGAAACGAGGTTCTGCAAATATCATTACGCCCGCAGCTGACTGAAGCAGGTGGGCGCAGGTCCGCGAACCAACCACTAAAAAGAACGCGTCCTGAATTTTGCGGTGAAGCCAAACAATCGACGTAAGCCCGCAAAATACAGCGCGTTGTCCACGCTCAACGGTTATTACTGGGCTTGTTGAAATCGAAGTGCTGTCGCTGGCAAGTACCGCCTCGGTCATTTGAGAGCGCCTTGTAGTCCCATAGCAAGCTCTTCGTCAGGCTCGTCGCGACGTGCCGCTTGCAGTTTCATCAGAAACTGCGCGGCGTTAATCACGTAGGTGCCATAGGCGGCAAGGGCGATCCACATTTGCTGCTGTGGCGTGCCGTAGCCGGCGAGCCAGCAAAGTACGTAAGCGACGTGTAACGCAATCACGCCGAAGCTGACGACGTCTTCCCAAAAGAAAGCCGGTGCAAACAAGTACTGCCCGAACACAACTTTTTCCCAGATGGCGCCCGTCACCATGATGGTTAAGAGCACTAAGGTTTTAACGATTACGGAGGTTGCGGCAGCCTCCAGGCCAGAACCATTGATCATATAGTTCAGCACCAGTACTAAGCTGATAAGGAAAACGATGAACTGCAGTGGGGCAAGCAGGCCCTGTACGAGCGTCCAGCGAGTAGCGTCGCGCCGTTGCCGCTGATCCGGCGTGTATAGCGGGGTGTTCGGTCTTCCCCGTTCTTTTTGTAAAGCCATCAAGCAGACCCCTGCCTTTGCTTACTGATCCAAGGATGAATGTAGTGCTGGTGACAGGCTATGTCAATTATAATTTACACATCAATGCGTTCAAAATAATTGACACTTAAAGAGTGCTGGTCTTTACTGTAAGTCTATGGGTCTTGGCAATGGTGTTAACCATGCTTTACGCGTGCCATAATCACGCCCGCTGTGCGCTTAATTGACGCGCCCGGTATCTCTTTGTCGAATTTTTGTCTACTTTTTGGATGAGCATTCTTGCTAGCCAAGCAAACTAAGCCCGTATTGGCAGGACTGCTCGCGCGCGTAGCAGATCTTGCACTGACGCTCGATGAGAGCGGCACTGTTTTAAGTGTCGAATCGTGGAGCATAGAGCTACCCGAGGATCTAGCTGATCTTTGGGTGGGTGAGGCGCTGTCCGATACCTTGCTTGATGGCAGCGAAGATCGAGTCGATAGCGCCTTGGCCAAGGCTGCCTCGGGTGGCGGTGGCAGGGTGGATCTCGTTCACCGACTTGAAGGAAGTCCCGACGGTTTGCCCGTGCAGTACCAGGTCATCGGCGGCGAGGATGGGCTGGTCTTTTTTGTAGGCCATGATCTGCGTTCCGACGCGAGTCTCCGTCAGCAGCTGGTTAACGCTCAGCAGGCCCTCGAGCAGGATTACTGGCGGCTTCGTCAGGTTGAGACCCGTTATCGCAGGCTCTTCGATATGGTGGGGGACGCAGTTCTTGTGCTGGATGCCCTGAGTTTTCGGGTGCTGGAGGCTAATCCCCGGGCGATAGAGTTGCTCAGCGGCAGTGATAAAGGCTTAGTGGGTAAGGTGTTCCCTAAAGGTCTGGACGCAGGCTCCGGGCGCGCTTTACAGGGCATGATGTCTGAAATTAGAACCGTCGGGCGATCTCAGCTGCATAATCTCGTACTCGCGGATGGCGAGACGCGTGTCGACGTGTCCGCGAGCTTTTTACGGCAAGCAGGTGAAGAGCGCTTCCTGCTTCGCATGGGTACGCGGGAGCTTGTGGCGCAAAAGCCGGGCACGCCCAAGGGTGTTTATCTCCAGGAAATGGTACGTAACGCGCCTGACGCTGTGGTCTTAACGGACGCTGAGGGCAGGATTATGGCGGTGAATAACAGCTTTTTGGAGTTGGCCCAATTAGTCGCTGAAGAGCAGGTGCTCGGTCATTCTGCTGACCGTTGGCTCGGAAGAAGCGGTGTTGACCTTAATGTTCTGCTGTCTAATCTTCGAGACAAGTCCGTCGTTAGGTTGTTTTCCTCCACATTGATGCCTCAGGCAGGGAGTCCTGCTGAGGTAGAGATCTCTGCCTGCCGTTTGGATGAGCCGGATGGCGCCGCTTATGCGCTGTTTATTCGTGATGTCGAGCGGCGCGTTGCCCGTGACCATCCGGTGTCGGCCAAGCTGCCGAGCTCAATCGAGCAGGTCACGCAAAGGGTGGGGCGAGTGCCTCTTAAGGACCTTGTGCGAGAGTCTACAGATCTTATTGAGGCCTTATGCATAGAAACTGCGCTGGAGGTGACGCAAGACAACCGCGCTTCTGCCGCGGAGCTTCTCGGTTTGTCGCGTCAATCGCTGTACGCGAAGCTGCGTCGTTTTAATATTGGTGGTGACGACGACTCGGAATGATCTAATAGATCTGAGTGTGGCCTTTGGTTGACGCTTAAAGGCTTAGGTGCGGGGTGATTTAACAAGCGTCAATTAAAATTGACACTTCAAAGTGTCGGTTCTATATTACACCTCATGCAGCCCGCTGATCTCACCACGCCACCCCGCGCTTTTCCTGAACCCAAGGCTCTTATTGAGCTTCTCAAACCGATTACCTGGTTTCCACCGATGTGGGCCTTTGTTTGCGGAGCGATCTCCTCCGGACAATCTTTGGGCGATCATCCGGGCTTGGTGGCGGCGGGTGTCATTCTCGCTGGTCCTTTGGTTTGCGGTGGTAGCCAGATTGTTAATGACTGGTTCGACCGGCATGTAGATGCCATCAATGAGCCGAATCGTCCTATTCCGTCGGGGCGGGTACCCGGCGAGTGGGGGCTTTACTACGCTATCGCCTGGTCTGTGCTCGCTCTGGGTTTTAGCGCCCTGTTGGGAGAGTGGGTATTTTGGGCGACCCTGGTGGGGCTTTTTCTCGCCTGGGCCTATAGTGCGCCACCATTGCGCCTGAAGTTGAACGGTTGGTACGGCAATCTTGCTGTTGGTGTCAGCTACGAGGGGCTCGCATGGATTACCGGTGCGGCCGTGATGCTTGGCGGTGTGATGCCGTCGCCAGAAATCCTCATGCTCGCTGGCCTATATAGTCTTGGTGCTCACGGCATCATGACGCTCAATGATTTCAAGTCCATAAACGGTGACCGAAGTATCGGCATTCGTTCTCTGCCCGCCAGTTTAGGTGCCGATACAGCTGCGCGCCTTGCCTGCGTGGTTATGGCGGTCCCTCAGCTCGTGGTCATAGGCATGCTTGTTCTGTGGGGGCACCCTGTGGCCGCCGTAGGAATCGCATGCTCGTTGTTTCTTCAGGCCTTAGCGATGGTGAAAATGCTTAAAGACCCTCTGGGCCTTGCGCCTTGGTACAACGGCACAGGTGTGACTCTGTATGTTCTGGGCATGATGTTGAGTGCCTTTGCGATTCGCGGCACGGTGTCGTGGCTGTGAATCAAGCATTGGGTCTTAGCTGGGCAGGTATCGTGCGTTTGGGTTTGGTGCAGACTAGTTTGGGCGCGATCATTGTTCTTACGACAACGGTTATTAACCGCGTCATGGTGGTGGAGCTGGCGCTGCCGGCAATGCTTCCCGGGATATTGGTCGGGATTCACCACGCAGTTCAAATGTCTCGGCCACGTTTCGGGCATGGCTCTGATGTAGGTGGGCGGACAACCGGCTGGATAGTTGGGGGTATGCTGGTGCTTGCGCTTGGCGGTGTCGCCGCAGCCGCAGGCACGGTGCTTATTGCTACTGATGTCTTTTGGGGGCTGGTCGTATCGACGCTGGCGTTTGTAGCTATTGGGCTTGGTGCCAGTGCTGCAGGCACCTCTACGCTTGTTACCCTGGCTAAACACGTAGCGCCTCACAGAAAAGCGGCGGCGGCGACCATTGTCTGGATTATGATGATCGCGGGTTTTGCAGTCACCGCGGGGGTCGCCGGACAATATCTTGATCCTTTTACACCGATGCGGCTGCTATTCGTTACAGCCTCTGTCTCGGCGATAGCGTTTGTTGTGACCGTAGTTTCAGTTTTCCGCCTTGAGCCGAAGAATGTTCTTACTGCTCAAGATCGAGCAGCCTTGAGTGCGCAGCGAGGAAGCTTTTCAAGAGCCTTGCGGGAAGTTTGGCGCGAGCCCGAAGCCAAGCGCTTCACCATCTTCGTATTCGTTTCTATGCTCGCCTACAGCGCGCAGGATCTGATACTCGAGCCCTTTGCAGGCACGGTGTTTTCGATGACGCCGGGTGAGTCCACGTCTTTGTCTGGCTTGCAGCACAGCGGTGTTCTCTTGGGGATGATTCTGGTGGCCGCGACGACGCTTATTCGAAAGAACGCGGACACCGAGGTGCTGCGGCGCTGGACGATTGGTGGCTGCCTGGCGTCGGCTGTCTCTCTTGCGGCGATTGCCATTGGGGGAAGTTTTCCGCAGACCTGGCCCCTCGGAGGCAATGTGTTTGTGTTGGGGGTGTCTAATGGAGCTTTTGCTGTAGCGGCCATCGCGTCGATGATGAGTCTCGCGAGTGCGGGGAAGTCAGGCGCCGAGGGTTTGCGCATGGGTTTGTGGGGTGCTTCCCAGGCTATCGCCTTTGCCTTGGGCGGTTTTCTAGGGACCGTTGCTATTGATGTGAGTCGCGTTTTTATAGGCGACCCTGTTATGGCCTACGGTCTGGTCTTTAGTCTTGAGGCGGTTATGTTTGTCGTAGCCGCGGTAATCGGAATGCGTTTGCGGCCTGCGGTGTCTAACGACCAGCGGCCGATGCCTAGTTTTGGCGAGATCGCTATGGTGGAGGTGCTTGATGCACGATGAGCCAGTAACAGAAAAGCTGCCAGAATATGATGTGGTGGTTGTCGGTGGTGGGCCCGCAGGCGCCACCGCTGCCTACGACCTTACTAAGTCGGGTAAAAGTGTTCTATTGATTGAGCGGGGCTTTCGTATAAAGCCTTGTGGTGGTGCCATCCCACCTCGGGCAGTAGAGCAGTTTAATATTCCCTCGGAACAGATTGTCGCGAGGATTCGTTCTGCCCGGATGATTTCACCGGCTGATCAACGAGTCGATATGCCCGTGGGTGACACCTATGTCGCGATGGTTGATCGAGACAAGTTTGATCCCTTTCTTCGTGACCGTGCAGTGGAAGCTGGGGCGACCCTGCAAATCGGCGCTTACAAATCCTTGGTTTATCAGGACGACGGACGAGTGCGTTTACGCTATCTCGATAAGTCCGGCAGTGGTGGTGAGCACGAGGTCTTAGCTAGCGCTGTGATCGGTGCCGATGGTGCTAAGTCCCGAGTGGGTGCGCAGTGCATTCCCGGTGGGGATAAGCTTAAGTGTGTGTTTGCTTATCACGAGATTGTGGAGGCGCCCGAGCCCGACGACGGTGCTGACTACCAGGAGACGCGTTGCGATGTCTGGTATCAGGGGCGGCTTTCACCGGATTTTTATGCCTGGGTGTTTCCCCATGGGAAGCATGCAAGTATTGGTACAGGTAGCGCGCTGAAAAATTATTCCGCGACAGCGGCCGTCGAGGCCTTGCGTAAGGATGTCGGACTGGATGGTGCGAAGACGGTTCGTCGAGAGGGTGCTCCCATCCCAATGAAGCCTCTAAAGCGCTGGGACGATGGTCGTGCTGTGCTTTTGGCGGGGGACTCAGCAGGGGTTGTCGCTCCTGCTTCGGGAGAGGGTATTTACTATGCTCTTCTCGGTGGGCGCTTGGCGGCAGACGCTGTGAATGAGTTTCTCTTGAGCCGTAACCCGGCAGCGTTAAAAACTGCGCGCAAGCGTTTTATGAAGCTCCACGGCAAGGTGTTCTTTGTTCTCGGTCTCCTCCAGCGATTCTGGTACGGCAGCGACAAGCGCAGAGAGAAGTTTGTCAAAATGTGTCGCGATCCGGATATTCAATACCTCACCTGGCAGTCGTATACGCAGAAAGAGCTGGTGCGCGAGCGGCCCACTGCGCACGTTAAGATTTTCTTCAAGGATCTTGCCGAACTGTTGGGGCTGGCGCGCGCTTAGGCTGTCGCGGCCCTGTGTTTCTTGCCGTGCTTTGATTTTGGCTGACCGAGCAGCGATGTCGTGGCGGCACTAGACGACTTTCTTCGTGGCGGCCATGCTGCAGAGTTGATATTGCTCCTCGTATTCTGCGAGCTATTGTTTCTTTCTTTTAGGTATATTCGAGGAGTTGGTGCGCCGCCGCAGCGGTGGTTGTCGCCACTATTGGCAGGTGCTTTCCTGGTGCTTGCCTTACGTCTCGCTCAATCTGATGCACCGGGAGAATTGCTCGGTTTGGCTTTGGCTGCAGCGGGCGTTGCACACCTTATGGGCTATGCCAGCCGCTGGCACGGCTGACATACGGTTACTTTCTTAGGTAGTTGTAAGCAGAGATATTCCGTTACCAGGTGGGCTCCATACGGAAGTCTTCTGGTAGTTCATGATGCTTGACGGGTAGACAGTAGAGTCTTGCAAAGGTGAGTCCAGCGGATACGGCCAAAGCTCCTGCTGTTAAACGCCCTATAATGCCGCCGCGTTCGTTCGCTGCCGTCGACTTGGCGCTGATGTCCCGCAGGCGCTCTAGCCCCTTGCGGAATCGCGGGTCATCCGTGTCAACCGACAATGGAAATACTTGCTGAGTAATGGCAGTGGTGATGTCGAAGACCCGGAAGTCGAATTCCGTGGGGTCCATGCCAAGCGCTTCGTAAAGCTTCGGTCGATTGTGGTCGCGCACATACATGGTCGAGTAGACCGCAATAATAAAGAAGCGTATCCAGAGTTTGTTGTGGCCGCGGAGCAGCTCCGGTTGAGCGCGCATCATTAGCGCGAAAGATTCGCCGTGGCGAAACTCGTCGTTACACCACTCCATGAACCAGTTAAAGATGGGATGAAAGCGCTGCTCGGGGTGTTTCTCCAGGTGGCGGTAGATCGTGATGTACCGCGCGTAGCCGATTTTCTCTGAGAGATAGGTTGCGTAGTAGATGAACTTGGGTCGAAAGTAGGTGTACTCCTTCTGCCGTTTTAGGAACCCAAGATCAACTGCCACTCCGAGTTGTTTAAGGGCTTTGTTGATAAAGCCAGCATGGCGGGATTCGTCTCGAGCCATATAGCCCATGAGGTCCGCAATCGCAGGATTTTCGACGTTCTTTTTGATTTCTTGATACAATACGCAACCGGAGTATTCGGCTGTGATCGAGCTGGTGAGAAAGTCGATGAATTCTTCGTGTAGTTCAGGGTCACTGGTAAGAGTTGTAGCGTCGTAGTCGAATTCCTGTCTAAAGTGGGCACGGTTTCGGTCCTCTTTGTACTCCTCCATCATCGCGTCCCACTGTTGGCGAACGGGTTCCACGTTGATTTTGCCGACGGAGTCGTAGTCTGTGCGATAAAAGCGAGGAGCTAAAAGCTCGCTGCGTACAGCCTGCTCCGTAGTGTCATTTATTTTGGCGGTTTGCATGGGGGCGTTCATGGCTGATCCTCTCACGTAGACTGCATTTGACCCATGAGGTGCGTTTTCGATGGCGGGTCTAAAAGTGTCAACTAAACTTGACTGTTCTATTGTCAAGAATAGTTAACTATACTCAAAGTCTCAAGGCCTAATTGCAGTTTGTTGCGGGTTTATTCGTAGCGTTTCAGTGGGCCTGACCACGAGTGCCGGGGAGGGCCTGTGGCAAAGCAACCCCACAAGTCTGTTAGTCAATCAGAAGGTGACGTAGAGTCCCTACAGGAGTTCACCTTGTACAGTTTGGGCTATGTCAGCACGCAAACGCGACCGCTGAACAACGATCAGATGCTCTCGATTCTAGAGAGTGCTAGGGAAGCGAATGCTCAGCTTGGTGTGACCGGGGTTCTCCTTCACCGACAAGATTCTTTTTTTCAGGTTCTCGAAGGTGCTAAGGAAGAGGTGAAGGCTCTATTCGAAAAGATCTGCCAGGACGCAAGGCATGAGCGAGTAGAGATCGTGACTGAGGGGCCTATTCGGAATCGTGAATACAACGATTGGCGGATGGCTTTTATAGAACTCGATGGTCAGGATTTTAGCGCGATGCCGGGTTTTTCTGATCTGATGCGAAACACGCCCGCCGCTAGAGAGTTCCTGCAAACGCTATCTAGAACCAAGAAGCTGGCATTGCTGTTTAGCGTGATGGATTAATCGATGGTTTAAACGTTAAACCTTATCTAAGCCAAAAAAAAGCCGATCTCAAAGATCGGCTTTTTTGTGCACGACTCCTCGCTAGCTCAGAGGCGTGATTCAAACGATTTCGCGAGCCTCTCCGTTAGGGTAGGGTCTCGTCGCACGCGTTTGGATCAGTGGGGTCTGGGTCATCCGAGCAGACCGTACTACACCCAAAACTACCAATCTGTGAGGTCGCGCCACCAATATCCTGTGCTAGAACGGTTATTCGTCCTCCACCAGGGATACCTGTACCGTTAATCCTGAGAGAAGTAGTGAACGCACCAGACTGCCCGACTAGGTCAGGCACTGTAAGCGTGAGGCTTTCCGTGCTCTCGGGGAATACAATCGCGCAATCCTGATCTGCGCGGAACGTTAGCGTCGTTCCGGCGCCAGGGGCATTGTTATAGACGTCCGCAACGTAGATTTCATATAGCGATCCTTCTTGCAGGATCGTAGTGGCAACTCTGGGATTGTCGGGTGTCTTACCCGCCAATACCTGAAGATTCTGTGCAGACGCCGTCAGAGTTAGTACTACAGACGCACGGACGTTCAATAACTCTCTGCTACAGAAAACACCATCACCATCGGGAGGGCATAGGCTGCCGTTGTAAACACCTTCGCCTGTGTTTGGGTCTACGTTCTCGCTGTAGACGCCATCGCCATTGAAATCGATGAACTCTTCAGACGAGCCTGCTGCTATGCAGTTCTCTTCTGGGCTGGGGCTGGGGCATTGCGGGCCAGCGAAGGGCGTATAAACGCCATCTTCGTTGTGATCGGTAAACGCTTCGGGCAGGTTCTCGAAAGACTCGCCCTCGTCGTAGACGCCATTACCGTTGCCATCGACAAAGAACTCCTCGCCGACTACTGTAATTGTTACGGTGCTTCGCAGTCCTCGAATCGCGCCGAGGTCGTTGGGGCAGGGCCCGAAGGAGCCTGTGTGAGACGGACAGTCGTAACTATTATCATCCACAGTCGTTTGAACTAGGTCCTGATTAAAGACCGGGAAGCGCGGTGCCTGGCTGGTCCAAAGCACACTGCAGGTGCCTACGGCCGGCGTCCCGGGGTCTGCTCGCTCACCGTTGCTGGTGCCCGTCAGGCACGACGTATCGATGGCGCCATACTCTGTGGTGAAGACTACGCTGGTGCCATCTGCGACGGGGTTACCGAAGCGGTCCACAAGGCGCACTGTGATAGTGGACTCGACACCATCAATATCCCGGGCTCCCGGCACATGAAACTGGCTGGCAGAAACGCTGATACCGTTCTGTTGGGGCAGGCCCGTGCTGATAACAATTTGGTTTGACGATGCGGCCTGCTGCTGGTTCTGACTGGTATCAAAGCTCGCAGTCACGACAGTGGAAGTCGCGACGTTACCCGCACTGACGTCAACAACGACTAGCCCTTGGCTGTTCGTGACCCCTGAAGTGTTCAAAAGGGTTATGCCGCCCAGGGCATTTGTAAGGGCAAAGTTGACGGTAACGCCTGCAAGCGGCGTACGCTTGTCGAGGTCCAGATAACCTGGCTCCCCGGGTGCCGGGTCGCCTGGCTCAAGAACGACGGCTTCTTCCAATACTTCAAAAGTTACCGATGCGACCTCAGGTCGGCCGGGGCCTCCGGTGTTTTTGAGAGCGATAATTGTGCGTCCATTTGTGTCGCCACCTTCGGTAGGCTCCGTGGATACGTAACCAATAAAGTTTGCATCACGGCCGGCAATAGTCACGCTGGCAGTTGCTGTTGAATCACCATCAACTAGTGTGGCTGTTAGGTCGTCGCTCGTTTCACAGCTCCCCGCGAGATATTCTGCGCTGGCAAGGCCGTCGAGAGTTTCGATGGTTAGCGTATTAGTGCCCGTTCCGGTATCGCCTATGGCGCGGAAAGATGCCAGACCGCTGAGTGAACACGCACTGGACAAGCGAATGAGCTGCACGGCACTGGATGGCGTTCCCGCCTCATCAACCACTGCCAATCTTGCGACAGCGCTGCCGCGGAACGCGAGGCTGTCACTGCTGAGGCCGATCTGACCGGCAATAAACGATGTGCCTTCGAAATACCCCAGGCTAAGGCCCGCGCCGGAGATTTCAACGCCGATGGTTGCGGTTACTGTGCCCCCGGGGCTTTCGGCGGTGACGGTGATCGTGTCCGCACCGAGCGTACCGCCGGCCTGAATTTCTAGTTCAGCGATGCCGTCGGCATTGGTGAGTGCCTGGCCGTTCGCTGGCGAGATTACAGCGAAATCTGCAGTAGCAAGAACCACCAGCCCGCTCACGGCAGCGGCATCGACAGTGTCTTCTCGGACCTCGATGCGCAGTGTGGCGGGAAAGGTCTCGCTAACTAAGGTGGTGGGATTGCCGGCGGGATCGACGGTTGTGAGCGTAATCGTGTAAGAAGTAACGTCGTTATCGCCGTCACCGGGGAGAAAACCACCGCCGCCGCCGCTACCTCCGCCGCCACCGCAGGCGCTTAAAACTGCGAGCATGGTGCCCACAATAGCGCTCATAATAGTGCTCTTGACGACGCCTACGGCGCCCCTTCGGCTGCACAGTGTGCGAAGGCCCTTAATCATTATCGTCCCCTCTGGGGATGGCCGAGCCGCTCTTCGGCGGTACCGGACCGCTCCCACTCCCGCTGGTTAGGCTTTCCTGATGCCTGCCTACTCTATACCGACAGGGCTCAGTTACGCTACACAGGCTACCACAATCCTAGGTTAATCATAGAAAAAATGATAAATAACATGGCGATAGCGCGTTTTTGTAATTTTTTACACAAACTTTCTCCAAAGGAAGACCCGCTAGCCGAGCAAGCCCAGTAACTTGTTCGCCCCCAAGCCCACCGTAACCCCAACCACCACAACACCCAGAAGGTTACTTCTCCAGCTATTGGCAGCTTCACCGAGCAACTCGCGCCTGTTCATCAGCCACAACAGTATTATCGCGATAATTGGCAGCAGCAGACCGTTGGCCGCCTGTGCGAATAGGATGAGACTCAGGGGGCGCGCGCCGGTAGCGGCAAACACGGTACCCGTGAGAACTACGCTCAGCGCGATGAGTCTGAATGCCGTGCCGCGTAAAGTGTCCGGTAGACCCAAAGCACCGCACACGGCATAAGCTGCTGCCAACGGGGCGGTGATCGCACTCGTGAGGCCCGCTGCGCAAAGGCCTGCGGCAAATACATAACGGCCTGCGGGGCCTAGTACTGGCTCCAGCTGTGTGGTGATTTGTTCCGGAGCAAAGGCCAGACCCTGAGCAAAAAACGTCATAGCAGCGGCGCTGACTATCGCAAGGGTAACCAGTCCTCCGAGAGAAACCGATAGCACCGTGTCGATCCGCGCGGAGGACAATGCCATGGCACGATCTGGTTCGTCAGCCCAGTGTTCTCGCGCGGCGTTGGCTTGAAGAAAGAGATTGTAGGGAACCACCGTTGTGCCAATGAGAGCGATGACCATGGTTAGCGATGCTTCAGGCAGCTGTGGGCGGAAGCCCTGCACAAGGGATGACCAATCGGGGCTTAGGAGTAGCGCGCTCGCGACAAACACAGCGCTCATGAGCAACACGAGGGCAATGAGTACGCGCTCAAGTTGACGGTAAGCGGGTAAGAACAGCAAGGCTGCTGAAGCGGCCCCAATGAGCAAGGCCCAGGTGCTCGTGTTGATTGCGGAGATGCTCTCAAGTGCAAGCGCTGCGCCAGCGATGTTTCCAGACTCGTAAGCGGCATTGCCCAGGCCGATCGCGGCGATGACAAGAACTATTGCTCCACGGCCCAGCCATCGCCCCGCAAGAGCCTCTCGCAGGGTGGTTGCCAGGCCTTTGCCCGTGACAATAGCCTGCCGGACGCTCATTTCCTGCAGTGCCATAGTCGCTACGACGGAGAACAGCAGAGCCCATAGCAACGCGTATCCATAGCCTGCGCCGGAGGCGCTGGCGGTAGCGATTGTTCCTGGTCCGACGAAAGCGGCGGCTACTAACAATCCTGGGCCGAAACCCCATTTGCGTTTTGGTTTTGGTGCTGCGGTTTTACTCAAAGCGGTTCTCTCGTGAATAGCTTATTGCCGGCATCTCGTCGATGCAGCCAGGTAGTCCAACTGCTAGTATCCGCCCGATGATAACCGAGGCCCGCATACCGCCGACACTCAGTGTGTCCATAGTGCTCCACAACAGTAGCCCTGATCAGTTACGTATCACCTTGCGTAGCCTTATGGCGAGCGTCGTTGCACTGCATGATCAGCTGCGAGAGCCGGTAGCCTTAACTATTCTGGACAACTGCTCTGAACCCGAATATCGGGACCAACTCGCCCAGCTCTTATCTGAGCTTGAAGTTAAGGATGCCCCGGCGGTCGATCTGAGTGTACGACATTCAAATGAAAACCTGGGTTTCGGGGGCGGGCACAATCTTGTTTACGAAGATCGGCCGGGACGGTACTTCTTGATACTGAATCCGGATGTGGAGTTGGCGGCCGATGCCCTTTACGAGGGGCTCCGATATCTTGAAGCCAATGCCGGGGTGGTGGCGCTAAACCCTTATTGCGAGCGCACTGACGGCAGTCGAGAGTACCTCTGCAAACGTTATCCAACGGCCTTCGATTTGTTATTGCGAGGCTTACCGTTTTCGTCCCTCAGGCAGATCTTTTCCGGAAGGTTGGCCCGCTACGAATATCGAGACTTGGAACATGCAGCGCCCGGTTCCGTCACGCTACTCAGTGGTGCGTGTTTGTTATGTCGCGGCGGCAGCTTTGCCGGGGCAGGACGCTTTGATGAGCGCTACTTTATGTACTTTGAAGATTTTGATCTTTCCCGGCGATTGGCGGTGGAGGGGCAGCTCATGTTTTTGCCGACCATGAGGATCGTGCATCAGGGCGGCTTCGCAGCAAAAAAAGGCATGCAACACATCCGCTGGTTCACGCGCTCAGCCCTGCGCTTTTTTAGTATCCATGGCTGGCGGCTACTCTGATAGCGCTGCGTCGGTGCTAGAATCACACCTATGAGTGCATCGCAAGAAATCAATCGCCTTCGCTACCTCGCTGCCATGGGGGTTCCCACTTATGTTGCGCGTCGTCCGTTGCCCGGTGCGGCAGTATCAGCGAAGTACGCGCTGCGGGTGAGTACCAGGGTTGCCGAGGCTCGTCCGGGTTCGACTAACAATATGGGTGAAGCTGGGTTGGCAACGTTAGCCACGCCGGACAAACGATCTGCAGGCTCCCCTCTTGCCGCACAGGCATTACGAGAGTCCCTGGCGCAGGCCACAGGGCGGCGGAAAACGCCTCAAACTGAGGCTGCATCTGACACTAATGCAACCGTGGCGAAGTCTGCGGCATCGTTGGCTCAGGTTCCGCGCTTCCGTTTGGCAGCAATGATCATTGGGAAAAGAATGTGGCTGGAAGAGTTGGGAGATGAGGCGCTTGCTCAGGATCAGCTTCAGCTCATTTCTGCAATGTCCCGCGCGCTGAGTCACCCCGCCGTGGACGAAGAAGCGGTTGCGGTTACGGAGTTTCGCTGGCCCCTTCATGACAATGCTCAGTTGGGGTTAGGGTCTGAAGATGCCGCGGCGACCTTGCAAGGATTTCTTTACCGACAGTTGGAGGAGAACGCCTGCGTTGAGTTGATCTGTCTTGGCGATGCCAGCAAGACCTTGCTCATGGATTTGAGTGTTCCTTGCGCGAGGCGCTTCGTGCCTTCAACCCGCGAGATGCTGAAGACGCCGCTGCTTAAGCGTGATGTCTGGAACACACTGCGCGTTTGACGGCCAATATTCGCGAGGCCACGCTGGGCGACATTGATGCCATTCTTGCAATCGATGGCGCGTACTCCCCAGTCTTTAACTTGCCGCAAAGCTACATCAAGCTCTTGGGCTCTAGCGGTTTACTTATTGTGGCGACCCGCGAAGATATCCTCTGCGGCTTCGCAGCTTGCTCTCGCGTGTTGGACGAAGCCACGCTGTTAAACCTTGTAGTCGAACCGTCATCGCAGGGATTGGGCGTGGCGAGAATGCTGCTAAAGACTACGACCGATCGGCTTGTTCATGGCGGTGTAACTCGCCTCATGCTCGAGGTGCGAGCGAGCAATGAACCTGCTCAATCCTTGTACCGATCGGTTGGATTTTTAAAAGACGGATTAAGAGAAGACTATTATCGTGGCCATAACGATGCTCCCTCAGAGGCAGCCGTTTTGATGAGCCGACAACTGGAGAATCCGAATGCGGGTACTTGAAGCTGGAGACTGGGGGATGTTGATCCCTGAAGAGTGGCAGGCGGAGCAGGACGAAGATGCAATTGTGATCGGGGATCGAGACGGTGTGGGGTGTATCGAGGTCAGCGAGTTACACAAGGAGTCAGGCGACTTTGGTACAGAAGATCTGCAGCAATTCGAGCCTGACGCAAGCCAGTGGGAGGCTTGCAGAAAGGGTAGCTTCGAAGGGATTTACAGGGCTTTGATTGAAGATGGTGCAGCCATTCGAGAGTGGTATCTCTACGCCGGAGCACTGCTTTTGTATGTTACCTACAGCTGTGAATTGGATAATCAGGGCTTGGATGACGCCGCGGTGGACGAAATACTCGACACGCTCCGCATGGCCGCCGAGTGACTGCAGCTAGTGACCCGGTTAACTGACGGTACCGGTAACTCGAACACGCTTGCTGCCCGTCTCCACGGGGGCCGCTCTCGCCGCGGCCCTGCGCTCAATTCCGCCATCAACAACGTTCTTCAATGCGATGATGAAACCGGTAAAGATAAATGCTCCGGGCGGCAAAATCGCCAGAAGGAACGGCTGGTAATTCTCAAAAGCTACGATTTTCCAGCTCACAGCTGATGCTCCAAACAATAAATCCATGTTGGCGAAAATCGCACCTGTTCCAGAAAGCTCCCGCAGTGCACCAAGGAGCAGCAAAATCAGCGTAAAACCAATGCCCATAATGAAGCCGTCGTACATGGCGGGGAGTACGGGGTTTTTCCGCGCAAAGCCATCAGCTCTACCAAGGATCACGCAATTGGTGGTGATCAAAGGTAAGAAAATCCCGAGTATCTCGTAGAGTTCATAACTGTAGGCCTGCATGAGTAGCTCAATACAGGTAACGGCCGCGGCAATAATCATGACGAAGGTAGGAAGTCGCACCGCATCAGACGTGACGTTGCGTATCAATGACACCGCGGTATTGGAGGTAATCAGTACAAAGCACGTTGCGATACCCAGGCCCAGTGCATTAACCACGCTTCCCGTTACCGCGAGGAGTGGGCAAAGTCCCAGCAGTTGAACAATCGCGGGGTTGTTCTTCCAGAGGCCGTTTATAGAAAGCTCACCGTAGTCGGCCTTGCTCATGGTGTGGACTCCTGCTCACTTGAGACTGTACCCAGCTCTTTCCCGAACAACGTGCTTCGGTTGTTCCGTGCATACTGCAGAACCCGGGCAGTGGCTTGGACAACTGCCCTGGGGGTAATCGTAGCTCCAGTGAACTGATCGAATTCACCACCATCTTTGCGCACCGTCCAGCCTTCTAATCCCGGGTTTCCAAGGGAGCGGCCCTTGAAGCTATCGATCCAGTTAGACTTTCTATGGTCGACCGCATCTCCCAGACCAGGTGTTTCGCGGTGCTGCAGGACGCGCACACCCGCGACGGATCCGTCGCGGTTTACACCCACGATGAGCTCTATTTCTCCGCTATATCCGTCCGGTGCTGTTGCGGGGATGAGCACGGCCGAGGGGACTCCTGAGCGTCTCGCAACGTAGATAGACTTGTCTTCGCGCAGCTGCAGGAAAGGGTCGTTAGTCGGCGCAAGGAGGCGATCATCAAGCATCGCATTGTCGTGACTGGCCCTTGGTATGATTTGTAGCAGCGCTTTCTCTTCAGCCGCTCTCTGAGCAGCGCTAATACGATCTTTGGTTCCCAGAAAGGTGCTCGCTACCAAGAGCGCGGTGAGCACGGCAAACCCCGCAAGGAGAAGGCTGTTACGCGTGATTGCCTGACGCAGCTCGTTCACGCCTTGGGGTCCCCGCGCTGACCGTACACCTTCGGTTGGGTGTAATTATCGATAAAAGGCGCAGCAAAGTTTGCAATAAGGACCGCGAAGGCTACGGCATCAGGGTAGTTACCTCGCACACGGATGGTGTAGATGAGGACCCCGATCATCGCGCCAAAGATCAGTCTCCCACGATTACTGACCGCCGACGATACGGGGTCCGTCAATATAAAAAATGCGCCGAACATCGTTGCGCCGCTAAACAAATGGAACAGCGGCGAGCCTCCGCTTGCGGAACTTCCCTCGTCATAAAACACAAGGGCGCAGAGGCTCAAGGCGATTAACATGGCTAGAGGTGCGTGCCAGGTAAACACTCGCTTGTAGAGTAAAAACAATCCACCAAGAAGGAAGGCCACGTTTGCTCCCGCCCAGCCTATCCCCTGAAAGGCTCCGAACTGAGGGTTCGCCGCGTATAGATCGCTTAGCAGCATCCCCTTGTTTTGACGCATAAGGTCCAGGGGGGTGGCCATGGTTTGCGCATCAAAGCTGCCCGGATTAAAGCAGGCGTTTAATGCCGCTAGTAAGCCGGGAACAGCTTCTCCCACGCCCAGCGGGGCGACCCATGTGCTCATTTGAAGAGGAAACGAAATCAGTAAAACAACATAGCCCACCATCGCGGGGTTAAAAGGGTTGTACCCCAATCCGCCATAGAGATGCTTTGCGATTAGAATGGAAAAACTTACGCCGATGACCAGCAGCCACCAAGGGGCGTAAGGCGGAAGAGCGATGCACAGAAGCGTGGAGGTGACCAAGGCACTGTAATCTGTCAAAAAGGGCTTTATGGGCTGCTTGCGCAAAAGTAGAGCCAGGCTTTCACAGAGCAGTGCTACCGCGCCACCAAACACGATGTTGACGATGATCCCAAAACCAAAGTAGTAGCTAAGGGCGAGGACGCCGGGCAGGGTTGCCAATAGCACCGTCCTCATCACAGTGCTGGTGCTCATGGGCCCATGAGCGTGCGGCGATGTTACGACGAGGAGACTCACGCGCTTTCCAACTCGCTCTGAAGATCAGCAAGCTTTTTTTCGGTAGTTGCGACGGCATTTTGGAGGGCGGTGGTGATGGCGGGGTCGTCGCCGTTGTCAGCCGCCAGTTTATCTCGGGCTTTGCCTAGTCGCGTTTCGATACGCGCAAGTTTTTCCTGTTGTTCCTGGCGTACTTGATTGTCGTCCTTTGGCGCTCGGGCCTGAGCCGCTTTGCGCGCCTGTGCTCTCTCAATAGCGGCTTGGATCGGATCGCCATCAGAAGCTTGATCTGCGGCTTTGGCAAGGGCCGCTCGTTTACGGGCCGCTCGTTTGGCTTCTTTCTCTTCCGCGGCTCTCGCCATACGTTCTTGTCGCGCTTCAAAGCGTAAACGAGCGTGATCAGCGCGTGCATTGTCGGCTTTCTGTTCGCGCACAGCTGCCTTGGATGCCCGGTAGTACTGCACCAGGGGAATATGGCTTGGACATACGTAGGAGCATGCACCACATTCGATGCAATCAAACAGGTGGTGCTCCTCCAAACGTTCATGGTTCTGGGAGCGTGCAAACCAGTAAAGCTGTTGCGGCAACAGGCGTGCAGGACAGGCTTCAGCACAAAGACCACAACGAATGCAGGCCGAAGCCTGGTCGGGTTCGGGAAGTTCCTTCGGCCCCGGTACCAACAGACAGTTTGTTGTCTTCACCACCGGGCATTGGTGATCACTCAGGGTCACTCCCATCATGGGGCCGCCCATAATGAGACGTTGCCGCGGTGCAGCCTCGTAGTCTGCTTCTGCGAGAAGATCCTCCATGGGCGTACCCAGAAGGACCTCGAAATTGCCTCGGTTTTTCGCAGACTTACCAGTGACTGTGGTGACGCGACTAACCAGAGGACGGCCGCGCTTAATGGCGTCGTGAACGGCGACGGCACTGCCGACGTTCTGACAAAGAATGCCGATGCTCACGGGTAGGCCGCCGCTTGGGACTTGCTTGCCCGTTAATATCTCTATTAGCTGCTTTTCACCACCGGACGGGTATTTGGTAGGAAAGCTTACGAGCTCTATGTCCTGGCGACCTTCAAGTGCTGTTTTAAAGGCTGTAATAGCTTCGGGCTTATTGTCTTCAATGCCGATGAGTATTTCTTTAGGGCGGGAGATGTATGCGAGGATCTCTGTGCCTGAAATGATGCTCTCGGCACGTTCACGCATCAGACAGTCATCCGCCGTAATGTAGGGCTCGCACTCGGTGCCGTTGGTGATCAGGGTTTCGACGGCATTGTTGGATTCTGTCGGCAGCTTTCGCGCCGTGGGGAAGCCCGCACCTCCCAATCCAGCAATACCCGCTTCAAAAATTTTTTCCACCAGAGCGCCCGGATCTACGCTGCGATAGTCGTCCAGGGGCTCGAGTTCTACCCAGCGGTCTTCCTGGTCACAGTCAATCACGAAGCAGGGCCCCTTCATTCCCGACGCGTGGGGAAGGGAGCGATCCTCGATGGCTGCAATGACGCCCGAAGTCGGCGCATGTACTGGCAGCCCGCTGAGATCGGTAAGTCGCTGACCACCTAAAACTACCTGCCCGGGTTCTACAATCGCCTTCGCGGGCGGGCCAATGTGTTGAGCCAGAGGCAGAATCAGCTGCGATGGGATTGCGGCTCGGCGAATATCTTCGCTATTTGAAAGCGTCTTTCGCTCCGGTGGGTAGATGCCTCCGTGGAAGTCGTAGACACGCCTCATGCGGCCTGTTCCTCGCCTGCATCTGTCGCAATGATCATTGGGCGGACGTCCGCCGTCGGCAAATCCCAGTGCCAGTTTGTGAGCGTTTTTGGGAGCGGAAGCATTTCTATGCAATCAACAGGGCAAGGATCCACACAGAGATCGCACCCTGTACACTCCGAGGCGATAACCGTATGCATTTGTTTGGCGGCCCCGAGGATGGCGTCTACCGGACAGGCTTGAATACATTTTGTACAGCCGATGCAGTCCTCTTCAATAATGAACGCCACCGTGGTTTCAGCTTCGGCGCCGTGCTCTGCATCCAGTGGAGTGGCTTCCACGTCCAGCAAGTCAGCAAGGGCCTGAATACCAGCCTCACCGCCCGGAGGGCATTTGTTGATACCTTCACCCGCGACAATAGCTTCTGCATATGGGCGGCAACCGGGATACCCGCATTGTCCGCACTGTGTTTGGGGCAGGATTGCATTAATCTGATCGGCAATGGGGTTGCCTTCGGCGCGGAAGCGAATAGACGCAAAGCCAAGGACAGACCCAAACACGAGGCCAAGGCCCAGCATTGCCAGTAGGGCAGCGACGAAAGGGTAGTTGCTGATAAGTTCAGACATGTCGCTATACGAGTCCCGCAAAACCCATAAATGCGAGGGACATCAATCCAGCCGTCACCATGCCAATCGCTGCGCCGGAGAACGGTGCGGGTACATCGGCAACCGCGATCCGCTCGCGCATTGCCGCAAACAAAATGAGCACCAGCGAGAAGCCCAAGGCGGCACCAAACCCGTACAACAGCGCTTCGATAAAGCTGTGACTCTTGTTGGTGTTAATTAGCGCCACCCCGAGTACTGCACAGTTTGTGGTAATGAGGGGGAGGTAGACACCGAGTACCCGGTGTAAAAGCGGGCTGGATTTGCGTACGACCATCTCGGTGAATTGCACAACGACCGCGATGACCAAAATAAATGAAATGGTTTTGAGGTAGCCAAGTCCTAAGGGCAGGAGGAGGTAATGATAGGTCAGGTGGCTGCATGCGGAGGCGAGGGTTAGTACAAAGGTGGTGGCCATGGACATGCCCATAGCCGTCTCCAGCTTATTAGACACGCCCATGAACGGGCACAATCCCAGGAACTGAACCAGTACGAAGTTGTTCACCAGAATCGCGCCAATCAGCAGCAGCGAGTAATCCGCCAGCATTTCCTCACCTAAAGCATTCAAGAATGCAGAATAGAAACTCACGAGACCCGCAAGCGTTATACAGGCCTACGCAACTCATGGGTAACTCAGCATCGCCATGGTAGGCAGAGTTCCCTTGATAAACAATGCGTTGGGGTAATTTACACCTCAGAGCTTTCGCCCCTAGGTAACCCGCATCCCGGGTGTCGCACCGCTATCTGGCGACAGCAGGTAAATCTCGCTATCACCTTCGCCGGCGGCCAGCACCATTCCCTCAGATACACCAAAGCGCATTTTTCGCGGCGCCAGATTCGCCACAACGACAGTCAGACGACCCACCAGCGTCGCCGGGTCGTAAGCGGCCTTGATACCGGAAAATACCTGCCGTTTGCCCATATCTCCCACATCCAGCTGCAGAGCCAGAAGCTTGTCGGCACCTTCTACCGCGACTGCTGACTCGATGCGCGCTATGCGCAAATCAACTTTCTGGAAGTCGCGGATATCCAGATGCTCTGCGTCTGACGTTCCGTCTTTGTCCTTCGGCTTTGGGGCTGTGCTCTTTGTTTCAGTCTTTTCAGCGGGAGCCTCTTCACGATTGCTCTCGACCATCTTTGTCACCAGCTTTGGATCGACACGCTGCATAAGCGGCTCGAAGGTCGCAAGCTCATGGTCGACTAGCAGGTCACCTACCTGACTCCAATCAAGACTGCAGCGCAAGTAGTTCGCGGCCCGTTCTGCCATGAGCGGCAGCACTGGCTGAAGGTAGATCATCAGGTGACGGAAACAGTTTATGCCGGTGGAGCAAACGAGCTGCACGTCCGCCGCTTGTTCTGGCTCCTTGGCCATGACCCAGGGCTTGTGTTGATCGATGTATTGATTTGCTCGATCCGCCAGCTCCATTATCAGCCGAATGGCTTTACTGAACTCTCGATCCTCATAGGCTTTGGCAATGCGATCACCGGCTTCAGCAAATGTTGCCAATAGCTCGGGTTCGCTGCAGTGATCGGACATGCGGTTGTCGAAATTTTTTCGCAGGAAGCCGGCACAGCGGCTCGCGATGTTAACGACCTTACCTACCACGTCTGAATTGACGCGCTGTACGAAGTCTTCGAGGTTTAGATCAATATCGTCAACGCCTGCACTGAGTTTTGCTGCAAAGTAGTAGCGCAGGTACTCGGCATCCAAATGCTCTAGATAGTGACTGGCATTGATGAATGTGCCTCGGCTTTTGGACATCTTGGTGCCGTCCACTGTGAGGAAGCCATGAACGAATACGCCGGTAGGTGTTCTCAGCTCGGCCGCGTGGAGCATGGCCGGCCAGAATAACCCGTGGAAGTTAATGATGTCTTTGCCCACAAAGTGGTAAAGCTCCGTGCCACCCCCCTGCTGCCAATAGTCATCAAAAGCTACGCCCGTGCGTTCGCAGTAGTTCTGGAAACTTCCCATGTAGCCGACGGGAGCATCCAGCCAAACATAAAAGTACTTGTCAGTTTCGCCCGGAATCTGGAAGCCGAAGTAGGGCGCATCCCTGCTGATGTCCCATTCCTGTAGCTCGCCGTCGGTCCACTCACGGAGTTTGTTCGCTACGGCATCCTGAAGGGTGCCCGAGGCGATCCATTCCTGAAGCATTTCCGTGAACATCGGCAATTTGAAGAAAAAATGCCTGGATTCTCGTTCTACCGGTGTGGCACCTGATAACGCCGACACCGGATCGATGAGTTCCGTGGGCGAGTAGGTTGCGCCACAGGACTCGCAATTGTCACCGTATTGGTCCGGTGTCTTGCACTTTGGGCAGGTTCCTTTAATGAACCTGTCAGCCAGAAAAAGCCCTTTTTCGGGATCGTACGCCTGTGTGATTTCGCGCTCGCTGATAGCGCCTGCGGCCTGAAGTCGCGCGTAGATCGTCTCTGACCACACGCGGGTTTCATCGG
Organism: Congregibacter sp.; assembly: GCF_045107095.1. Lineage (GTDB taxonomy): Bacteria > Pseudomonadota > Gammaproteobacteria > Pseudomonadales > Halieaceae > Congregibacter. The sequence goes on from NZ_JBGCFU010000036.1 coordinate 63,351, forward strand.
AATGGGTGCTGTAAAAGTTATCGAAGCTGATTGCGAAAGCATTGGAGGCGGACAGATGGTCTTTGTGAATGGCGTTGATCTGCTCTTCCGCGGTGATCCCTTGGCGTTCCGCACTGAGCATGATCGCGGTACCGTGGGCATCATCGGCACACACGTAGTGACATTCGTGGCCACGAGACCGTTGAAAGCGCACCCAGATATCGGTTTGTACCTGCTCAAGGATATGACCCAGATGAAGGGGGCCGTTGGCATAGGGTAGGGCGCTGGTGACGAGTATGCGCCGTTGTGATGAATTCATTGCGAAACAATCTGCGAGAAAAGGCGCGCTATCATAGCGATTGGCCCCGTCGATTTCACCTGCATTGATTGAGTGCACAGAAGGCAGTACCTATACTTGGCGCCTTTCTAATTTCAGGACAACGTTTCTGCTATGCAAGCAGTCAAACACATTATCGCGATCGCCTCGGGCAAAGGAGGGGTCGGGAAATCCACCACCGCGGTGAACCTGGCTCTGGCCTTGCGCTCCACCGGTGCGCGAGTGGGCCTACTTGATGCCGACATTTATGGTCCGAGCATTGCGCTAATGCTTGGCGTGGCGGACGGCACCCGCCCAGACAGTAGCGATGGAAAGACGCTGACCCCTATTTCGGCCCACGGTCTTCAGAGCATGTCTATGGCTTATCTTGCCAGCGAACGCACGCCGATGGTGTGGCGCGGACCCATGGCAGGCGGCGCGTTGATACAGATGCTCGAACAAACGAATTGGGGTGAGCTGGACTATCTGCTCATTGATATGCCCCCGGGTACGGGAGACATCCAACTGACGCTATCGCAAAAAGCGGCGCTTTCGGGCGCTGTGATCGTGACGACACCTCAGGACATCGCGTTACTTGATGCTCGCAAGGGCATCGAAATGTTTCGCAAGGTCAGTGTTCCGGTGCTCGGCGTGATCGAGAACATGTCCATGCACACATGCAGTAAGTGTGGCCACAGCGAGTCAATTTTTGGCGCGGATGGCGGACAACGTATTTCAAAAGAGTACAGTGTGGAGCTCCTCGCGAGCTTACCCCTGGATCGTGTTATCCGCGAGAATACCGACGCCGGGACACCTGTTGTCTTATCCGAGCCGACGAGCGAAGCTGCAAAGGCCTTCGCTGGGGCGGCTTTGGCGCTGCAGCATGCCCTGGAGGGTAGTGAGCCTTCAGAAGATTTTCCTACCATTAGTATCAGCGACGACTGACGGAACAGCTTATGAGTATTAAATCGGACAAGTGGATTCGCCGTATGGCGACGGAGCACGGCATGATCGAGCCTTTTGAGGCCGGGCAGGTGCGCAATGATGGCGATCGTGGAAAGGTGATTTCCTATGGCACGTCGAGCTACGGTTACGATGTGCGCTGCGCCGACGAGTTTCGCGTGTTTACCAACATTAACTCCGCCACTGTTGATCCCAAAGCCTTCGACGATGACAGCTTTGTGAACATTAGCAGCGACGTTTGTGTTATCCCCCCAAATTCGTTTGCTTTGGCGCGTACGGTGGAGTACTTCCGTATTCCCAGGAATGTGCTGACTATCTGCCTTGGAAAGTCCACCTACGCCCGCTGTGGCATCATCGTGAATGTCACGCCCCTGGAGCCCGAGTGGGAGGGGCATGTCACCCTCGAGTTTTCCAATACAACGACTTTGCCAGCGAAGATCTATGCGAATGAGGGCGTCGCTCAGATGCTGTTCTTTGAATCAGACGAAGTCTGTGAGGTCAGTTACAAAGATCGCGGCGGTAAGTATCAGGGACAAACAGGGGTGACGCTCCCCAGAGCCTGATTAGCTGCTGGAGCCCGTGACCGCCGTGCCTGAGAGGTTTGCGCTAATGAGGTTAGCGACGGTGGTTTTACCGTTATCGATATGTACCGTGCGGACCATCAGGTAATCCCATTCCGGCGCGATCCATACTCCGGACTGTCGCTCGGGGTCGTCGTGGTCACGCTCAAAATGCAGGGTGTTTACCCATCCCATGGGCGTTTCCAGTCGCTCCTCGCCCTGATAGGTAAGGCGATACTCTTTGACCTTGCGTCCATCAGCGACGTGAAAAAGCATGTCTTCCCGAGGTGTCGGATCGTTAAGCAGGGATAAGCGCAATTGCTCCTGCTGGCTCATGCGATCCAGAGTTTCTCCCGTCTTTGGCAACTCATACCACTCTTTCTTATACAAGCTTCGTATCACGCTGGAGCCTTTGTCGAAGTGCACTTCGCGGCGACGGCTTACGGGTCCACTGAGTTGATAGACGTAGGAGCGCGGCTGAATTTGGTCTTCGTCCAGGGTGAATACACTGACTTCACTGATGCCGGCGACCAACAGCTTGCCTTCACTGGTTAAGCGACAGTCACCATTGTCGTCCATGGATAAGCTGCGGCGAAGTTTGATGCTAAGACCTGACGTGGATGTTTTATAAACTGCGTCGTAAGGCGTGAGAGTTCGGTGGCTCTGGGTCTCAGCGGCAGATTCCTGGGCTGTGGCATTGCTAGCAATGAAACTCAATGCAAGACCCAATGCAACGGCGGCTCTTTTGGCCAATCCCCCGCAGTACGCTGCCGGCGACAAGTCGCTTTGGTACACCATGCTTCTTGATCCCCTGTCCATAATCGTCATGCGCGTGTCCCGTTGTTTGCGTTTGCCCCGGTCCTCGTCTCCCCATCATCCATAAATGACGGATCTTTCCAGACCTTCCCGTCGCGGAGCTCTACCTTCTTTTCCAAGCACCAACGAACAGCTTGGGGGTAAATTGCATGTTCCTGCACCTGTACGCGCGCCGCGAGGCTCTCGGCGTCGTCTTCCGGGAGGATCGGTACCTTCCCCTGCACGATGGTCGGACCTGCATCTAACTCCGGAATCACATAGTGCACAGTAGCGCCTGTTTCCCGGTCACCAGCGTCCAGTGCGCGCTGATGAGTGTTCAGTCCCGGGTATTTAGGCAACAGAGAGGGGTGAATGTTCAATAGCGAGCCGTAATATTCCCGAATAAAGCAATCGGTGAGTATTCGCATAAATCCCGCCAGCACTACGAAGTCGATGGACGCTCCGCGTAACTTTAGGAGCATCGCGTCCTCGAAGGCTTCCCGGTTCTCAAACTGGCGATGATCGATACAGCAGTGGGGTAAGCGCAGGTCTTTTGCTCGACCAAGAACCCCTGCATTGGGCACGTTACTGATGATCAGGCCTATAGATGCCGGAATTACAGCTTGTTCGCAGGCCTGAGCGATCGCAGCCATATTCGAGCCCGCGCCAGACGCCAGTATGGCAATGCGTCTGGAACTACTCATTCGCTGAAGGTAATGCCTTCGGCTCCCGCTACGATGTCACCGATCTGCCAGGCTCGCAGTTCATGGCCAGCGAGGACATCAATCGCGGAATCGACCTGATCCCTGGGAAGACACACGACCATGCCGACGCCGCAGTTGAAGGTTCGAAACATTTCGGTACGCTCGATGTTCCCTGCTTTGTGCAGCCACGTGAATACTGCGGGCCAATCCCAGCTTGCCGTGTCGATGTGTGCCGTTGTGTTGTCTGGCAACACTCGAGGAAGGTTTTCGAGGAGGCCGCCCCCCGTAATATGAGCCATCGCGTGAACATCGACCGTTTTGCGAAGAGCCAGCAGGGCTTTGCAATACAGTGTCGTGGGCTCCAGTAAGAGCTCTCCCAGCGTTTTGCCGCCCTCTTCGAGGGGCTCATCAAGGTCAGCTTGACTTCGTTCCAGTACGCTGCGGATCAGGGAATAACCGTTCGCGTGAGGCCCGCTACTGGCGATGGCCACTAAGGCATCTCCAGTGGCCACTGCGCTGCCGTCGATCACCTGGTCGCGCTCTACAACACCGACACAGAAGCCTGCAAGATCGTAATCGCCTTCGCTGTACATGCCGGGCATTTCAGCGGTTTCGCCTCCAACTAAAGCACAGCCAGAAAGCTCACAGCCTTTGGCGATGCCGCGAACCACATCCGTGGCGACGTCGAGGTCGAGCTTTCCAGTTGCGTAATAGTCGAGGAAGAACAGGGGTTCAGCGCCGCTCACGGCGATGTCGTTGGCACACATGGCGACGAGATCGATGCCAATATGTTTATGTCGATTGAGTTCGATGGCCAAACGTAATTTGGTGCCCACGCCATCTGTGCCGGAGACTAAAAGTGGCTCCCGATATCCCGCGGGCAGTGCGCACAGTGCTCCAAAACCTCCCAATCCGCCCATGACTTCGGGTCGTCGGGTGCGGTCGACGGCGTCGCGGATACGCCCCACTAGCGCGTTGCCCTTATCAATATCCACACCCGCATCGCGGTAAGTGAGAGGCGTATTGTGTTCGTTTTCTGACATGACTGATGGCCGGGATAAAGACGAGCGCGCAGTGTAGCGCCCCGTGCCCGTCAGTAAAGAGCGAGAGCTGTTAATGTCGCTGCAAAAGACGCGGCGCGCGCTGCTACAATGGCGTTATGTCACGACTTCCATTTCAACGCTCTTTGACGCGTGCGCTCTTTGGCTGCTTCCTCTGCATCAGCCTGCTGTGGGCCGCGTCTGCGCAGGCTGAGTTAGTGGATGATATCTACGGAGCGCGAATCCTTGTCCAGGGAAGAGACGCAAGTGCCCTGTCGGCGGCGCGCAAGGCGGGCCTTGCGGAGGTGGTGATAAAGGCATCGGGGAATCCTGAAGCGATCGAACGGCCTGAGGTCTTGAAAGCTCTTGAGGATGCTCAAGGCTACCTTCTGGGCTACAGCTATGAAGAGAGCGCCCAAGGTGATTTGTTAATCCGTCTTGAGTACGACGAGCAGGCGGTGCACAAGCTCCTGGGCGATGCAGATCTGCGCCTCTGGACCGCAAACAGGCCTTTGGTGCTCACTTGGCTAGTTATCAGCGATGGCAGTGGACGTCGGTTTGCTTCGATGGAAGCGGCACCTGAGGTCGACGCTCTGCTCCGGGATAGTTTTCAGCGCCGTGGCGTGCCCCTGCAAACGCCCCTCTATGACCTTTCGGATACTGCTGCGATTTCGCCCGGGGAGGCTTGGCGACAATCTTCCTCAGCGTTAATTGACGCCTCGGATCGCTACCGCGGTGCCCAGTTGTTGGCTGGGCGGGTGGCCCGTTTGTCGGATGGCAGTTGGGTAGGAGACTGGCGGTATTTGGACAATGGTCGTTGGCGGAGCCGCTCTAGCGCCGCCGACAGCCTCCAGAGCTTCACAAATGCGGGAGCAGAACTGGTGGCGGCGACTCTGGCTGAACAGTATGGAGTGACGCTCAGTGCCAAAAACAGTGCCGAAAGCGACGAACGCTATCAGATCGTGCTCCGTGGCATCCGGGCTTACGAGGATTACCGGGCTTTGCAGGAAGCACTTGGGTCGCTTGAGGCAGTGCGCTCAGTGGTACCTGAAAGTCTTATTGGGGATCAAGTGAGCATGCGGGTAGAAGCAGAGACCGATTTACAGCAGCTGGCGCGAATTATTGAGTTGGATGGCCGATTTGTTCCGCTACCGAGGGAGCCCGGACAGGACGGCTTGTCCTATGAATGGATACCATGAGCGATAACCCAACTGAGTTTGATACCAAAGCGGAAATACCGGTCAATCGTTGGCCGCTCGTGTTCGCTGTTTTTGCGGTCATCGCACTGCTCTTTTATCTCCTGCAACCGATCTTGCTGCCCTTTGTCCTCGGAGCATTGACCGGCTACCTGGGCGACCCTCTTGTAGATCGTGTCGAAGAAAGGGGAGGGAGCCGAACCTTCGGCGTCATTTTGGTGTTCTTGTTTTTCACCAGCCTTTCGTTGCTGGCCTTATTTTTTGCCGTGCCCGTGTTGCTTCAGCAACTGGATGGTTTGGTGGGGCGGATTCCGTTGGTATACGCCTGGTTAAGGGATGTAGCGATCCCCTGGCTCCAGTCGCGGACTCTGGTCACTGGTGCAAGCCTTCCGCAGATTGATTGGTCGGCGCAATTACTTGAAAACTGGCAGTCCCTGGGTAAAGTTACCGCGAGCACTATCTCCCGTGTTACCGGTTCTGGTCTGGGACTCCTTCTGGGCCTCGCAAATATTGCTCTGGTTCCCGTCGTCGCTTTTTATTTGATGCGGGATTGGGACGACATCGCAGAGCGTGTTTTGCGACTGATGCCTAAAGCGTGGCAAGCCGGCACCTTACAAATGGTCAGCGAAGCTGATGAAGTGGTCGGTGCCTTTCTTCGCGGTCAGTTCATTGTTATGTGCGCGCTGGGCGCTCTCTACGCTGGGGGGCTCTACGTCGTTGGTTTGGAGCTTGCACTTCTTCTTGGGCTCATAGCTGGCCTCGCAAGCATCGTTCCGTATCTGGGGTTCATGGTAGGAATCACGGCTTCCTTGGTAGCTGCATGGCTGCAATTTCACGAGCCGCTGCCCTTGTTTTACGTTGCGATAGTTTTTGGAATTGGGCAACTGATCGAAAGCATGGTGCTCACACCAGTGCTGGTTGGTGACCGGATTGGACTGCATCCTGTGATGGTGATTTTTGCGTTGATGGCCGGGGGGCAGCTCGCGGGATTTGTAGGAGTGGTTGTGGCTTTACCGGTGGCGGCGGTGATTAAAGTGTTTGCGAGCCATGCGCTTGTGCACTATCGCAATAGCGCGATTTATTCAGGACTTGATGACGGCGACGATGGCTCGGGCGATGGTCTCTGAGACGATAGCCGCCTTGGATAGTTCTCCACAGCTCGCGCTAAAGATTGGACTACGGGACGAGGCGACCTTCGAGAATTTTTGTGCTCGAGAGTCTCTCGCGCCCTTGTTGGACAGTATGGCTAATCCTTTTTCAGAGCCGCTGCAGTTCATTCACGGCAGTGCGGGCGAAGGCAAAAGCCATCTTTTACAAGCCTTGTGTCACGCGACGGAAGATGCGCTTTATCTCCCCCTCGCTGACTTGCATGGGATGCCGCCAGGAGAGCTTTTTCAGGATTTGGAGTCCGCGGCCATATTGGCGCTGGATAGCCTGGAGCTTGTCGCCGGGCAGCCGGAGTGGGAAGAAGCACTGTTTCACTTGGTCAACCGTGCTCGAGCGGCAAATTGTCCGCTTTGGGTGGCGGCGCGGCGTCCCGCAATGGATATGATTCGGCTTCCGGATCTCAGCTCGCGGCTTGCGGGGGGGGTTACCTGGGCGATAGCCGCATCTTCGGATGAAGAAAAGCTGCGAGTTTTACAGTTTCGCGCGGAGCGTCGCGGTCTTAAGCTTCCTCAAGCGGTGGCGGTGTATCTGTGCTCGCGGCAGGCGAGGGCGCTAACAGATCTCATGGAAGCCCTTGATCGCCTGGATCTCGCCTCGCTGCAACTGCAGCGGCCGCTGACGGTGCCGTTAGTTCGCGAAGTGATGGGCTGGTAAGTATTGCGATTCAGCCCTGTGTTTGCAGAGGCAATGACGTACTGTTTTTGATTTCGGTCACTGCCATGTGTGAATGCAATTCCCGAAGGTCTGGATTGGCGCTCAATGTCTCCCGCACAAACTGCTCGTAGTGGCGCACATCACGCGTAACGATTTTCAAAAGGTAGTCCCAGATTCCCGTCATGGTGTAGCACTCGATAACTTCGGGGTAGCGGACTATGTCCTCTTCAAAGCTGAGTAGGTTTTGGCGGCCGGTGGCTGTGAGATTGACCGTGGCAAACACGACAACATCCATACCCAGAGCCTGCCGATCCAACAGTGCGACGCGCTCACGGATCAGTCCTCGCTCCTCGAGCCGGCTAATTCGTCGCCAACAGGGAGACTGAGAGAGATTTACCCGCTCGGCGATGGCGGCGGTACTCAAACTACAGTCGTTCTGAAGTAAGTCGAGAATCGCCAAATCTGTACTATCCAGTTTTTCAGACATTATCATGCGCTTTTCTAGTATATGCCGCATATTTTATCTAAAAAAGCAAAGAGTCGACAGTTAAATAGCATAGTAAATTCTTTTATTTCCCTTAGAATTTTCGAGCATAAAAAAGCAGGGTTCACCAATGGCTAACCAGACTGTTCACGGCTCAAAAAAGCTCAGGCAAGACATCAGCTTGGACGACAAATATGCCCTTGATGTTGATCGGGCTTACATGACCGGCATCGAGGCGCTTGTGCGCTTACCGATGCTCCAGCATCAGCGTGATCAGCAGCGTGGGCTCAATACAGCGGCCTTTGTATCTGGTTATCGCGGATCCCCTCTCGGAGGCGTTGATCAGGCTTTTTGGAAAGCCCGTCGCTGGCTTGAGCCGCACAACGTGCACTTTCAGCCGGGAATTAACGAGGAGCTTGCCGCTACGGCAGTATGGGGAAGCCAGCAAACTAACCTTTTTTCTGGTGCGCGCTACGACGGCGTGTTCTCCATGTGGTACGGCAAGGGGCCAGGCGTGGACCGCAGTATGGATGTGTTCAAGCACGCCAATGCGGCGGGCACATCCAAATTTGGTGGCGTCCTCGCCGTGGCTGGTGACGACCATGCCTGCAAGTCTTCGACTCTGCCCCACCAGTCCGAGCACGACTTTATCGCCGCATCTATTCCTGTCCTTAGCCCTTCGAATGTTCAGGAGGTCTTGGACCTTGGGGTTTATGGCTGGGAACTGTCGCGCTACTCGGGCTGCTGGGTAGCGCTCAAAGCGATTACCGAGAATATGGACTCGGCGATTTCGGCAGATCTGGACGCCTCACGAATTCAGGTCGTTATTCCCGAGGGCTTTGAATTGCCCGAGGGAGGCGTGCATGCGCGCTGGCCTGATCAGCCCATGGAGCAGGAAGAGCGTCTCAACCGTTACAAAATCTACGCGGCTCGCGAGTTTGCAAGGGCGAACGGCCTGAACAAGATTGTTCTGGACAGCCCCAAGGCGCGCTTCGGCATTATCACCTCAGGCAAAGCCTACCTGGACGTCATGCAGGCTCTGGACGACATGGGTATCAGTACGGCGGTTGCGGCTGAGATTGGTTTGCGCGTCTACAAGGTGGGTATGCCTTGGCCTTTAGAGCCGCAGGCGACACACGATTTCGCCGACGGTCTGGAGGAAATCCTTGTCGTTGAAGAAAAACGTTCGATCATCGAGGACCAGCTCACCGGACAGCTTTACAACTACCCCGTGGCGGCGCGCCCACGTGTGATCGGTGAGTTTGATGAGACGGGCAAAGATCTCTTGCCTAACCTTGGTGAGCTCACTCCCGCGAAGGTCGCACTCGCGGTTGCCTCGCGCATAAGACGCTTTTATCACTCGACCGTGATGGACGAGCGTATCCGATGGATCGAGAGTAAGGAGCTGTCGCTGGCGCGTCCTGCAGAAGTCGCAGAACGGGTTCCGCATTTTTGCTCCGGGTGTCCCCACAATACGTCAACACAATTGCCCGATGGTAGCCGAGCAATGGGCGGGATTGGATGTCACTACATGGCGACCTGGATGCCTGATCGCCCCACGTTGACCTTCACGCAAATGGGAGGTGAAGGCGTTACATGGATAGGTCAGGCTCCGTTTACGGATACCGACCACGTGTTCCAGAACCTGGGTGACGGCACCTATTTTCATTCCGGTATTCTCGCCGTGCGTGCCGCCGTAGCCTCCGGCGTAAATATCACCTACAAAATTCTTTATAACGATGCGGTAGCTATGACCGGCGGTCAGCCCATCGACGGCTCTCTGTCAGTGCCTGATTTGTTGAAGCAACTTCACGGTGAGGGCGTGCAGCGCATTGCACTAGTCAGCGACGAACCCGCGCAGTGGCGCGGTCACTTGCCGGCGGTAGGCGGACTGAGCCTGCATCATCGAGATGAAATGGACGCTTTGCAGCGTGAGCTGCGTGAGGTCCCCGGGGCGACAGTGATTGTCTATCAGCAGACCTGTGCCGCAGAAAAGCGTCGACGCCGAAAGAAGGGCAGTATTGAAGATCCGGCTAAGCGCTTATTTATCAATGATGCCGTTTGCGAGGGCTGTGGAGACTGCTCCGTAAAATCCAACTGCCTCTCTATCGTGCCAAAAGAAACTGAACTCGGTCGCAAACGCCAGATAGATCAAAGCGCCTGCAACAAAGACTACAGCTGCAATCGCGGGTTCTGCCCTAGCTTTGTAACGGTTACCGGTGGCGGCTTGCGTAAGCCAAACCGCGTAGACACAACGCAGATGATGTTTGACCCACTTCCCGAGCCTCAGCTTCCGGATCTAAACGACCGCCCTTGGAACACGGTGGTCACGGGCGTAGGCGGAACCGGGGTGTTAACGATCACGTCGCTGGTAGCCATGGCGGCACACATCGAAGGCAAGGGATGCGCCACGATGAATCAGACCGGATTAGCCCAAAAGTTCGGCGCGGTGGTGTCGCATGTGCGTGTTGCCAATGATCAGGACGACATCATGGCAGTGCGGATACCCGCCGGTGAAGCCGATTTGTTGCTGGGCTGCGACCTGGTTGTGACAACTACTTATGAGGCGATGGGCAAGGTGGCGCACGGACGTACCCACGCCGTAGTGAACGATGCGGAGGTGCCCACGGCAAGTTTTATACTCAACCCCGATGCACGTTTTCCCACGAATACGATGAAACAGAGAGTGCTCGAGGAAGTGGGCGATGTGGATTGCCATTTTCTGGATTCCAGTCGCATAGCGACTGCGCTGATGGGTGACACGATCGCCAGCAACCTGTTTCTTTTGGGCTACGCCTGGCAAAGAGGTCTGGTGCCTGTATCGGCGGCATCCCTGGAGCGAGCGATTGAGCTAAATGGCGTAGCCGTAGATTTTAACAAGCAGGCCTTTGTGTACGGCCGTCGCTATGCCAATCGTCCTGAACAGGTACTTGCTCTCCTCCCGGAAAAGACGGCGCTCGCCCAGCTTTCCACAGCGGAGCTCATTGAAGATCGCGCGGCGCGTCTCGTGGACTATCAGGATGCGGGCTACGCGCAACGTTATCGCGACATATTGAAGGCGGTGCAGTTGGTGGATCAGCGTGGTGAGAGTGAGAACTCTCTAACCGCAACCGCTGCAAAGTCTCTTTACAAGCTGATGGCTTACAAGGACGAGTATGAAGTTGCCAGACTTTATAGCGATCCGGCATTTTTAGCCAAAGTGGCGGCAAAGTTCGAAGGTGACTACACCCTCCATTTTAACATGGCCCCGCCTTTGTTGAGTAAGCGCGATCCTCACTCTGGTGAGCTTCAGAAAACTGAGTTTGGACCGTGGATGCTAACGGCATTCCGCTTTCTAGCGCCGCTTAGACGCTTCCGTGGAACCGCTTTGGACGTGTTTGGTTATACAGCCGAACGCCGTCAAGAGCGGCAGGATATTAAAGATTATGAGTCTCTTCTCGTGTCACTGAATCCTCACATGATGAATGCGAAAGCTAACTCAGAGTATGAGTTGCTCCGCGAACTGTTGGCCTTGCCTCAGCAGCTGCGAGGCTTTGGTCATGTGAAAGACCGGAATCGCGAGCAATTGGCACTGCGCCAATCAACCTTGCTGACTCGTTTAGAAGGGCAGGAAGACATCGTCCAGATCGTTGAGGCGGCTTAAACGTCGTCAAGGCACTCTAATAATAAGGAACGGTTCCATGGCAGTATTTAACGCTCCGTCATTCGATGGTCACGAGCAGTTAGTGTTTGCATCAGATCGTAATAGCGGTCTCCGCGCCATTATCGCTGTTCACGACACACGCCTTGGGGCCGCAGTCGGGGGGTGCCGCATGTATCCCTACGCCTGTGAAGCGGAGGCTCTTGATGATGTGCTACGCCTCTCGCGGGGTATGACCTATAAGTCTGCGCTTGCAGGTCTACCCTTGGGCGGCGGTAAGTCAGTAATTATTGGTGACCCGAAGAGTGAAAAAAGCCCTGAGCTATGGCGAGCTATGGCGGGGTTCATCGACAGTTTGGGTGGTCGTTACATAGCGGCTGAGGATTCCGGCACCTCAGTAGCGGACCTTCGAGCTATGAGTCAGTACACGCAGTTCGTCAGTGGTTTTGCAGCTACGGAACATGGAGGTGATCCCTCGCCAAGCACAGCCTTAGGGGTTTTTGTCGCTATTAGAAAAGCTCTGGCTCATCGTTTGGGTGCGAGTAACTTACAAGGCGTTCGCATTGCGGTTCAGGGTTTAGGACATGTCGGTTACGCGCTGGCGGAGATGCTTGTGAATGCCGGCGCTCAAGTTTTGGCTTCTGATATCAACTCCGATAACCTGGCGAGGGCAGAATCCGAGTTGGGGGTAGTGCCCGTATCGGTCGAAGACATACTTTTTTCGGATGTGGATGTGATCGCCCCCTGTGCCTTGGGCGGTGCAATGAATGCACAGAGCATTAGCCGTCTTCGCGCCGGGATCGTAGCGGGCGCTGCGAACAATCAGTTACGAGAAGATGAAGACGGCGCCAGGCTTGTCGATCGCGGCATTCTGTATTGCCCTGATTTTCTAATAAACGCCGGGGGCATTATTGATGTGCACTACCAGCGCGCCGCTCTGGAGCGCGGTACGCTGAACGCCCATATCGAGAGCATTGGCGATCGCCTTGGTGAAGTTCTCGAGCGCGCAGACCGCTGTCATCGGCCTACGGGTGAGATCGCGGAAGAGCTGGCGGGCGAAATTTTGCGTCAGTCGGCGAAGGCTGCAGGAGAAGGTCTCCGCAGCGTCGCTTAAGCTTGCGTATCGCTTGCCGGGTTTCCACCTGTGTCTATAGCGTGTTCAGCGGCGGCGTAACTGCCTTCCTCCAAGTGCAAGTAGCGGCGCAAGTAATGTACCGCGAGGTAGAACGGTCCCGTATCCAGCAGTGCTACGCAGGCTTTGAATAGATAGTTGCTCCCCACCAGAATCGCCAGTGCTTTGGTGGTTACATCGCCGCGAAAATAGGCCGCGCCAAAGGTCACGGTAACAACCATCACCGAGTCGACCATTTGGCTCATCAGCGTACTGAAATTGTTGCGTATCCACAGATGTTTCCCTTTGGTTACGCGCTTCCAAAAGTGAAAAAGCTGAACGTCGCAATACTGCGCCGCAATATAGGCCAACATCGAGGCGAACACCGCGCCCGACGTGGTGGCATAAATGAGCTGGTAGAGCCCAATACTACTTTCCACTACGTCGCCGTTTGGAAGTGCCACCGGCGCCGCTAACTGAATTATCTGCCATGGAGGCATGGCATCGGCAGGTACCGACGGAATGCTGTTACCAAGGAACAGCACAAAGAGGATCAGGAAATTAAGCCCCAGGCCCACGCTGACCAAAAAGTTAGCTCTCGCTTTTCCGTACAGCTCGCAAATCAAGTCAGTGCAGAGGAACGTTAAGGGGTAGGGCAGGACACCTACCGCCAAAGCCATAGGGCCGAGCTGTACAAAACGCGTAATACCAATGACGTTTAGCAGCGTCATAGCGCAGAGAAAGGTACCAGCCAGTACTAAAAACACTCTTTCACGGCGTTCTTGGAGCTTGGGGGGGCTCACCTTAGCTCTCCCGCTGACCCAGATTGGCATGCATTACGGAGCCATTAATGACAGGATTGCGATGTGCCCAAAGCAGTACCCCGGCAATTTCTTCCGGCTCGATAAGCCTGCCGAAGCTGTTCATTGCGCCTATTTGCTGAAGAAGTGCCTCGTCGTTCCCTAAATGATTTCGAAGCATCTCTGTGTCCGTGAAACCGGGACAGATCATTGCTGTATGGATCCCCGAACCCATCAGGTCCTGGCAGGTAGAGCGCATCATGCCCAACTGCGCGTGCTTGGAAACGACATAGCTAAAGGTGTTGGGTACCGCCTTTTCCGCCAGCGTTGAACCCACGTACAACACGCTGCTTCCTGGACCCATACCAGGTAGCAGCGCCCGAGTAAGACGGTTCGCCGCGATGACGTTGGTCTCCATCACCGCCCGTAGACTGTCGTCGGCACAGTTGTCAGCGCTGTCTTTGCGCATCTGGCTCGCGTTATGGATCAGGCTTATCTCTGACAAACCTGATATGCGGCTTAACAGCGCATCAATGACGTCGCCGATGCTATCCGGGTCGGCTAGATCACAGGGGACGTTATGTACGCCGGAGACCTTGCAAGCCCTGCGCGAGAGATTAACGACCTCGTAACCACCGTCTTGAAACGCACGGGCAGTGGCTTCGCCGATACCCACGCTCGCCCCGGTAATGATTGCAATGGTCATGCTATTCTCCCTGGAAAATTTCTTTACGTAAGATGACAGTAAAACAACAGAATACGCGAAGGATACGTGATAAGAGAGGGTTTGGATGGAACGTCTTGCAACACTGTACATAGACAAGGAAAGCCACAAGTTTTCCGCCGCGCATTACACGATTTTCTCGGCGACGGAGAGGGAGCGACTCCACGGTCATAATTATTCTGTGTCAGCGATGATCGCAGCCCCTATGGGTGACAACGGCTTCGCGGCAGATTACAACGTTTATAAGCGGCGCATTAAGGCTTTATGTGATGAGTTAGACGAGTACATGGTGTTACCTGAGCACTCGCCTTATCAGTCAGTGGTAGAGGACGGAGAGAATTACCGTGTGATTTTTAATGGCGAAGAACTGCAATTCTTGCGCTCCGATACTTTATTGTTGCCGATCGTTAACGCCACGGTGGAAGAGTTTGCGCACTACCTGCTAAGACGCATGCTCGAAGAATCGGCTGGTGAAGCTATCGCAGAACTGCAAGTGTGCGTCGCTTCTGGTCCAGGGCAAAAAGGTTGCGCGAGCTGGTCTGCGATGGACCAAGCGATCGCTTAAAAGGAGAACAATCGTGTACGGATTTGTACAGCGATTCCCGCGTTGTTTGAACGCTACGCGCCAAAAGACGAGGCTTAGCTCATGGTCAAGGTAGTAGAGATTCAAAAAGTGGGTGGACCCGAGGTTCTGACATTGGTCGACGGAGAGCTCGACGCTCCGGGGCCAGGCATGGTTCGCGTGGCTAATCGAGCGATCGGGCTCAACTATATCGACACGTACCACCGTAGTGGCCTTTACCCATTGCCGCTCCCGACAGGGATCGGTCTCGAGGGCTCAGGAGTTGTTGAAAGCGTTGGGGAGGGCGTTGATCTTAGTGTAGGGGATCGCGTTGCTTACTGTGCGGCAGGGTTTGGAGCCTACAGCGAAGCTATGTTACTCCCGGCGGAGCGGCTGGTCCCTCTGCCCGACGGTATCGATTTTGATACCGCCGCCGCGGTACTTCTCAAGGGGGCAACCGTAGAGTATCTGCTTCAGCGTCTTTACCCGTTGCAGTCAGGACAGCAGACCCTGTTTCCTGCAGCTGCTGGCGGTGTGGGGCTGTTGTTCGGCCAATGGGCATCGGCACTGGGTGCCGAGGTGATTGGCACGGTAAGCACTGAGGCTAAACGTGAGCTCGCCTTAGCTAACGGCTACGCACATTGCTTTTTGAGCGGCGAGCCGGATCTGGTAGGCAAAGTTAGAGAGATTACGGGCGGCAAAATGCTTCCCGTTGTGTACGACGGCGTTGGCGCCGCTACTTTTACTGATTCCCTCGACTGTCTTGCACCCCGCGGGATGATGGTCAGCTTTGGCAACGCTTCAGGTAGTCCCCCACCCTTTGATCTGCAGCAATTGTCGGCGCGCGGGTCGCTGTTTATCACGCGACCGAGTCTTATGGCCTATGTGGCGAGTAAAGAAGAAATGCGAGCCAGCGCGGCGGCTGTGTTCGATCGAGTGCTGGATGGTCGCATTAAGGTCACGGTTGCTCAGCGTTACCCTCTGGCTGAGGTGCAGCGTGCGCATGCGGAGTTGGAAGCGCGGCGCACGGTAGGATCTTCTTTGCTCATTCCCTGAGTTCTAAGCGGGCCCTGAACTATGATCTGCCGTTGCACCGTGGTTTTCTGCAAGGCCCGCTGCGTTCAGCAGGGAAGCTTCAGTTTGGGGCCCTATCAATACTGCACTCAGCTCGCCCTGAGGGTTAATAACAAGCGTTGTAGGTAGAACTTGAGGGCGTTCGATTTCGTACCGTGCCGCGGGGTCCTCGGGGAGCGTTGGGAACTGCACATTAAGTTTTTCAAGTTGTGCCTGAAGCTCTTCTCCGACAGCGCCATCGTAATTTACTCCAAGTACTCTGATGCCTTCTCGGGCGTGTAATAAATTCAGTTCAGGCACTTCCTGGATGCATGGCTTACACCACTTCGCCCAGTAGTTCACGAAGGTCCAGTCGCCCTTGCGATCCAGGCTAAGCTCATCCTGTGCGCCTTGCTGTCCGCAGGCGCTGAGGCCCGCCAACAGCAAGATCAGTGATAGGCCTTTAAGCAGGCGTTGCGTTCTAACAGTTGTCATGGGCTCAGTGCTCAGATTTTAGCGTTCAAAGAGTGTCGCCAGAGGTACATCCATATGCTCTCGAATGCCCTGCTGTTGTTCATCGAGGAGTTTAATGGCGCGCTGTTCCCAGTCTGGCATGCTTTCTCGGGCCACGATGGAAAGTTCGCCCTCGGTATCCAACCATTGCTGCACCTGCCAAAGGGGCACGCTGTGCAAGTCTCGCGCGAGGAGGTAATGCCCCCGTTCGTCTTTGGCGATGATGCGGTGTTTCAAAAAGCAATCACGCAGCTGTTGCCAACTCTCGGCATCTACCGACAGCTTCTTTCCGCTCAGTAGGTCAAGTTCTTTGAGGGGTAAGCCTTTGGATTGCCGTCGCCAGAGGGTCTCGAGCACCTCCAGTCCTTTGATAAGAAGCGGTCGTCGCGACTGAGCCTCGCTTTGATAGGCCGACAGGCTGTGCACGACGATTGCGGACACAAGGACAATGTTCCACGAGATGTAAATCCAAAGGAGGAAGAGTGGCACGGCAGCAAACGCGCCATAGATAAAGGTGATGCTGGACCCGGAAACCAACTTGGTGAAGAGAGCCCGCGCGATGTTAAAGCTTGTCGCGGCGATGACACCGCCCACAAAGGCATGCTTAACCGGAACCCGACAGTTAGGCACCGCAGCGTAGACCAGAGTAAAGCCTAAGACCTGCAGGAAATAAGGCAGCATGCGCAGGAGGAGGGCACCAATCCCTATAATGTCCCACTCTTCGAGCCGCCCCGCAAAGGAGGCCAGAAACGTGCTGACCCCAAGGCCCAGGCCAATGGTTACAGGGGCCAGGGACAAGATCGCCCAATAGAGTAGAAAACTCGAAATAGTGCTGCGATTGCCGCGGGTGCGCCAGATCAGGTTAAAAGCCTGCTCGATGTTTCTCAACATTAAGATCGCAGTAACGATCAGGAATGCGATGCCGAATCCTGTGAGGTTCTTTGCTTGTCTGGAAAAATCAGAGAGGTATTCCTCGATACCCGCGGACGTCTCAGGTACAAGGTTGTCGAACATCAGCTCCTGAATATTGGATTCCAGCCCCTGAAACGCGGGAACCGCAGAAGCCATGGTGTAAAGCACTGTCAGAAGAGGGACAAGAGCAAAAAGCGACATGTAGGTGAGGGCAGCTGCTGAGTCTCGGCAGCGATCTGTTTTATAACGGGCAGCGAGATAAAGTCCGCGCCGTTGTAGCTTCTGTAAACGATTAAGAGAAGTTTCCATAGGGTGATTATCGCAGAAAGCGGGATTAGGAGGCACGGCCGAGGGTGGTAAGCCTATTTTGCTATACTCAAAGCCCAGTCTCAGCCTCAACGAAGCGCATCTTTCTATGCCCGATTCAGCCTATATTTTGGTTCTTTACTACAGTCGGCAAGGTAGTACCGAGGCTATGGCTCGAATGGTCGCTCGGGGGGTGAGCAGCGTGGCAGGGTTCGAGGCTCGACTGCGCACGGTTGCCCCCGTTTCTGCAGACACAGAGCAGATCGCAGACAATGTGCCTGAAGATGGTCCACCCTATTGCAGTATGGATGATCTGCGCAATTGCAGCGGGTTGGTTGTGGGCTCGCCCACTCGCTTTGGCAACATGGCTGCGCCGCTCAAGTACTTTATCGATCAGTCCTCTGATCTTTGGCTCAGCGGTTCCATGATAGACAAGCCCGCTGCGGTCTTTACTTCCACGGCAAGTTTGCACGGCGGTCAGGAAAGCACCTTGTTGTCCATGCAGCTGCCGCTTTTGCACCACGGCATGCTGATTATGGGATTGCCCTACAGTGAAGCGGGCTTGATGACTACAAGCTCGGGAGGAACACCTTATGGTGCAACGCATTGGTCTGGCGCTGATGGCTCGCGGGCCATTGACGATACTGAGCTACAGCTTTGC
Organism: Congregibacter sp.; assembly: GCF_045107095.1. Taxonomy (GTDB): domain Bacteria; phylum Pseudomonadota; class Gammaproteobacteria; order Pseudomonadales; family Halieaceae; genus Congregibacter. The sequence continues at coordinate 81,491 of NZ_JBGCFU010000036.1, forward strand.
CGCGCTTTGGGGCGAAGAGTAGCGCTTACAGCTGAGCGCCTCGCGTGAGTACGCAGCAAGTGAGTTCAAATGCCAGAGGTTCAGTTGTCTTACGAATCTGGTTGGGAACGTGGCTTGGTTTAATGTTGCTTTTGGGTACGCAGCTCCTGGATGCGTGGCAACGCTCTGTTCCTGCCGCATTGTTGTTTTTCTGGTTCACGCCGTTGCTTATTTTGATACCCGGAATGCTTCGCGATCACTTAAGAAGCTATACCTGGCTTGCCTTTGTGAGTCTTCTTTATTTTGTGTTTGCAACACTGCGACTATTTGCTGAACCCGACAGCCTCCGTGCGCAAGCCGAGCTCGGTGCGGTGATACTGTTGTTTCTCTGCTCAATGTTTTACGTGCGTCAGCGTTCTCGGGAGTTGCAGGCTCTGAACGAAGCTGGCGCGACATCCGAGGTTTAGAGTCTTTTGATTAAACGTATTTTTCTTTCGCTGTGGCGTGGGCTGACGATTCTGCGTCTAGCGCTGGCTAACCTGATATTCATTTTGGTGTTGGTCGTCTTGTGGGTAACTTTTACGGGGAAGCCCGAGCCTCTTCCGGAGCGAGCTGCTCTGGTTCTTGATCCAACGGGTCGCGTGGTGGATGAGCGTAGCCAAATAGAGGCAGCCGCGCTCATTTTTGAACAAGATCCGGCGAGCAGGGAAACACTTCTCATGGATCTTATCGATAGCGTTGAACTTGCTCGAGAGGATGAACGCATTTCTGCGCTGGTTCTTCAGTTGGGCGGTTTGGTCTCCATTGGCCAGAGTAAAACTACCGAGCTTGCCGAGGCCATAGCGCGATTTCGGGAGAGCGGTAAACCAGTGGTGGCTCTCGGCGACTATTACACACAGGACCAGTACCGTCTGGCTGTGGAGGCAGATACGCTTTTGTTGCATCCCTTTGGCGGGGTGGCGCTGGAAGGATTTAGCGTTTACATCAACTACTTTGCTGATGCGCTGGAGAAGCTCTCGGTCACGATGCATGTGTTCAGAGCGGGTGAGTACAAGAGTATCGCGGAACCATTTTTGCGCAATGACATGTCGCCAGGAGAACGAGACGTTACCCAGGCCTGGCTTAATGACCTCTGGGCGGCCTACGGCGCTGCGGTTGAATCTCGTCGAGACCTGGAGCCCGATGCCCTTAACGCGCTGCTGAATAACTTTCCTGAACGGCTTCGCGATGCTGGTGGAAATGCAGGACGTCTTGCTTTAGAGGCCGGCTTGGTAGATGACCTCCTGAATCGCTCGCAGCAGAATAAGTACGTCACCTCCCTTGTGGGTGCGCAGGATAAAAACGGCAAGTATGCTGCTATACCCTTCGGACAGTATATAAGCCGGATGCGCCCGACTCTTGCCGCGCCCTCTTTGCCCAAAGTAGCGATCGTGACTGCTCAGGGGAATATGCTTCCAGGCGATCAGCCCCCGGGTACCATCGGCTCGGAAACCCTGTCCCGGCTTCTTCGCGACACCGCGGCGCGAGATGGCGTCAAAGCCATCGTGCTGCGCATAAACACCGGCGGTGGAAGCGTCTTTGCCTCGGAAATTATTCGATCGGAAATGGAGCGCATTCGTGAAGCCGGCATGCCTGTGGTTGTAAGCATGGGTAGTATTGCGGCGTCCGGTGGGTACTACATTTCCACTGCCGCGAATCGTATTTTTGCTACGCCTACAACGATCACCGGAAGCATTGGCGTGTTCGCTGCCTTTCCTACCGTAGAACGCCTTATGGCGAAGGGGGGCATTCAAACTGATGGAGTTGGCACTACAAAGCTTGCGGGAGCGCTGCGCCCAGATAGAGCGCTCGATCCCGAGCTCTCGGATGTGCTGCAGCAGTCCGTAGATGATCTCTACGGACAGTTTCTTGCGCTGGTCTCAGAAAGCCGCTCCATCGACATGGAGACCCTTGATGGTTTGGCACAGGGTCGCGTCTTGAGCGCTGGCGATGCTCTGGAGGCAGGGCTAATCGACGGCCTCGGTAGTTTGGACTATGCCGCGGAGCAAGCGGCGGAGCTTGCGGGTCTTGGGGCGGACGAATATGGACTTATCAGCATCGGGCCCGCGTTTTCGCCTCGGGAACTGTTCCTGCAGCAGCTTAGCGACAGCATGAAAGGGAGTCACCTGCTAACTATGCCAGGGTTTGTGACGGGGATGGCGACGTTACTGGAACCGGTGCGGCAAAGTGTCGATTTTCTCGAGAGCTTTGCCGACCCGGGGCACGTCTATATGCGCTGTGAGGCCTGCCAGATTCAGTAGGCAGGCTTCTCTTTACTCTGCAGCGTGTGTCTCTTCAGGACGCTGCATGTGCAGTTCCATTTGTGGGAAGGGTATAGATATACCCGCTTCGTCGAAGCGAAGTTTTACAGCTTCTGTTGTCTCCCAAAGAACTGCCCAATAGTCTGCGGCATTCACCCAAGGACGCACGAGAAAATTCACGCTTGAATCCGCTAGTTCGCCCACGGTGATGACCGGAGCGGGCTCTGCAAGCACGCGGGAGTCAGACTTGATGATTTCTTCAAGGATGGTTTTTGCATCGTGCAAATTGTCGCCATAGGAAATTCCAAAGACCATGTCGACGCGCCGGGTATCTTTGGCCGAAAAGTTCGTGATGTTGCCGCCAATGATGCCACCGTTGGGCACGATGATTTCCTTGTTATCGGGTGTAGTCATAGTTGTTGTGAAGATGCCGATAGTGTCTACAACACCCATCGTCCCCGCAGCCTCAACAAAGTCGCCTTTTTTGAAGGGCTTGAAAATGATGAGCATGACCCCCGCCGCAAAGTTGCCCAGAGAGCTTTGTAAGGAGAGACCAATGGCCAAGCCGGCGGCACCTAGAAGCGCTACCAGGGAAGTGGTATCAACGCCTAATCGGCTCAATGCGGCAATGGTGACAAACAGTAAACCAACCCAGCGCAATATGGAGCAAACGAAATTGACGAGTGTCTCATCGGTGCCGCGACTGAGCATTACCCGATTGCATACGCTCACAACACGTCCGACTACCATGCGTCCGACATAAAAAATGACGATGGCGAGTGCTAAAGCGGTGCCATATTCTATTGCCAGTGGTAGCCACTGTTCGGGGTCTTGCAGGAATTCCATAATCATATCCTTCATTGCTGGGTGGTTTCGATGACGGTTTCGACATCGATGGTTTGCTCCGGGTCCTTGGTGCCGATGGGCATCAGGGATCGTTCCGAGATAGCTGCTGCGAGTTCGTCCGAGAACTTCCACAGTAACTCGCTCATGACTTTGGCGATGTCCTCCCCATCACCCGAACCTAGAGGTAGGGAGTCTTCGAATACCACAGACTCTACAAGCTTTACGTCATCATTGCCTTGCTCCCAGCGTCCTTCCGCGACGATCTTTGCCGTCGCAGCTGTTGCTTCAAAATGCGTGATGATGACGCGAAGTCGCCAGTCAATAGGTTGCGAGGTGGCGTCCGGGAAAAGTATTACCTCCTGAGTGTTCAGAGCGCTTTCCAGGCGGCGGCCCAGTATACGTTGTATGCCAAGGTCTAAAGGTTCGGCCCAACGTCTGGCCGCATCGTAGCGTAAGGAGAAGCTGCTTTCGCGGTGCAGGAGTTCGTCTCTGAGCAGATAGTCTGGAAGATCAATGCGATCCAGGACGATGATCGGGCGGCGACCCTGCGCAAGCGGCGCTTCGCCTGCAGACAGTTGTAAGTGTTGTATTGGTATAGAGGTGGGCGCGCAGGCGACCAGGAAGGAGAGCGCGGCTGTAAACAAGATCTTGGGGATCATGACTCATCTCCCGGTCGGCCACGAAGCAGCGATTCCGGATGCTCCTCGAGGCTCCGTGCCAGGGAACGCAAGGCTCTGGCAGCCAAAGTAACTTCCTGCATGGCTTGACTCAACTGACGACGAGGCGCTGAGTCTGGTGCGGCTGCTTTTTCGAGGCCTTGTAGGCTGTTGTTTGCTGACACCAGAGCCTCATCGAGGCGTTGCAATGAGCTCTCAATCGAGTTGGTGATTTCCGGTAGCTGCTGGTTAAGCGTGGCGACGGTGTTTGTGCCCTCGTCTAAAAATGCCTTTAATGCAGGCGAATTCTCTTCCAGTGTCGATGTAAGACTGTTGCTGGCACTCTCCAGTGCAGCGAGACTGCTGCGCATAGAACCGGGTAAAGCCTGCATATCGCTGCTATTGAGAAGCTTATCCAGACCATTGGCTATGCGGTCGACGTTTTCAGCGATGGCTGCATAATCGATGGATTCCAGTGAGCGCCTCAGCTGTTCCAGCTCCGTTGGAATGGTGGGTATCTGGGGGTGGATTGAACTGATCTTGCTAATGGCCGCTTCGTTGTCAGGATGAAAATCCAACTGGACGTATAAAAGACCTGTGAGGAGGCTTTGAGTATTCAGCTGTGCGGCGAGACCTCGCTCGACAAGTTCTCCGAGCATTGATTCGGTAACGCTACCCACCAGTTGCATTGAGTCGGGATCAATCTCCGCCTCAACGATCATGGTGACGCTTGCGCGGTCCGCGTCAAGAATCAGGTCAATGTCCGTGACTTGACCGATAGTTACTCCGCGGAGGGCTACCGGAGCGCCGATAGTTAAGCCGCGAAGTGACCCATCAAAGACCATTACTACGCGACTCTTGGTGGTTCCAAGTCCGCCTCCAGCGAAAAACAATGCGCCTGCGGTCGCGATGATTAGAGCACCAACGACAAAAGCACCGACGAGAATGCTGCTTTTGCGTTCGCTCATGAGGGTAAGCCTCCGTTACCTTGTTGTGCTTCGCGGTTCAGAAACTGTCTAACCACCGCGTGTTCGCTGTGCTCACGCATCCAGGTTGGGTTGCCGGTTTCAATCATTCGTTTGCTGTCCGCGTCGAGGTAGATCGCATTGTTTGCGATGGCAAAGATGCTGGGCAATTCATGAGTCACCATGACAACGGATGCGCCGGTGGACTCCTTGAGCTGCAATATGAGGTCGTCCAGTCGCCGCGAACTTATGGGATCTAAGCCTGCAGACGGCTCGTCAAAGAAGAGAATATCAGGGTCGAGAGCAATTGCACGCGCCAGAGCTGCACGTTTGCGCATGCCCCCGGAGATTTCGGCGGGTAAAAAGTCCTGGTACCCATCCAAGCCCACCAGTGCCAGTTTGAGCGCGACAATCTCCTGTATGTCGCCTTCACTATAGTCACTGTATTGCTCTAGCGGCAGCGCTACGTTGTCAGCCAGCGTCATAGCGCTAATCAAGCCGCCCGATTGATAGGTGATTCCCCAATGTTGGCGCAGTGCCTGACGTTCCGAGGGGCCCGCAAGGGTGAAGTTCTGATCACCATAGGAAATACTGCCTTTAGCGGGTTCTAATAGCCCCAAGAGGTGCTTTAGCAGAGTGCTCTTGCCGCAGCCGGATCCGCCCATGATTACGAAAATATCGCCGCGCATGACATCAAAACTGACGTCTTGCTGGATGAGACGGCTGCCATAGGCCATGGTGAGATCTCGGATACTGATGACGGGATCACTCATGACTAAATACCCAACAGCTGACAGAGGATGTTGATTCCCGCGTCAGCGACGATGAGGTAAACCACGGCGGTGACTACGGCTTCGGTAGTGGCTCGTCCCACAGCTTCGGAGTTTCTGCCGGCGTTCATGCCTGCTCGACAGCCCGCAGTAGCGATGAGTACGGCGAAAATGAAGCCCTTGAAAATTCCCACAAAGAAGTGCGTAAGCGTTATCGCCGTACCTAGCTGGCTTAGGTATTGTAGCGGGGTGACGCCCATGCCGCCCGCGACCACCGCACCTCCCAAAATGCCCAGTGCGTCTGCATAAACGACTAACAGCGGCATCATCAAAATCAGCGCCAACACTCTGGGTGCCACGAGAAACTCCATGGGATTGATGCCAAGCGTGCTAATGGCATCGATTTCTTCATTACCCTGCATGGTACTTAGTTGGGCCGCGTAAGCTGCCCCGGTCCGACCGGCCATCACAACGGCGGTCATGAGTGCTCCCATTTCCCTGAGCATGCCTATAGCCACCAGATCGGCAACAAAGACTGCGGCGCCAAACTGCTGAAGCTGAGCGGCTCCCAAGTACGCCAGGATCATGCCGACAAGTATGCTGGTAAGCGTAATAATTCCGATAGCTTGGGGACCGGCCTGTGCCAGACTTTCGACTAACTCTCGGCTTCGCATGCCAGAGCGGCCAAGGAGCGAACGGAACAGGGCAATACCCATAGCCCCCAGGAACTCCAGGGACTCGATGAGATCGTCACCGATTCCCGCCAGACTCTGCCGCAGACGCGTCAGAGATAGCAGGCCCGACGAAGTCTCCGGCGATCCCTCATAGGGCGCAACAGCGGTTGCCAGATGCATGAGTTGGGTTTGAGATTCGGGCGCGCCGATGTACTCAATGTCCCTCTCGTTGGCCAGGGCGATACGATGGAGTTGTAGTAGCTTAGCCTCAAGCCGAGGGCTCCATGCGCTGACCGCGCTCACATCTATGCTCAGCCGGCTCTCATTGCTGAGTATGTCCTCGAGCATTGAAGACAGATCGGGGAGCTCTGTGGTGTCCCAGTCACCGCTGAGTTGTAGTTGATTACCCGCGGCGTTTACGTTGGCTTGAGCAGATGCGCTCATTCGATGGGCGGCCGCAGATGCATAAAGGCGAGAGGGGTTTCAGTGATCATTGGAAAGGCAGAGGTGGGCGCACTGACTCTATCGCTTCGTAGGCTTGCTGGTAAATTTCCTCGACCGGTGTTCTGTCTCCGCCTTCGAATCTTCGGGCAATCATCGTGACGGGGAAGAGATAATTCTCTGTCTCTCCCAGGCGCAGCGCTCGACTGCGTCCTTTGATATCTTCATAGACAACCCACTGCATTTCCAACTCCGAAGCCAGGAGGTCTCCCAAGGCTACACCCATAGCCTGCAACTCGCGGGTTTGGTCTAATCGCACGTGACCGTCATCGAGTAAACGCTGAAGGTAATCGAGCTCTGACTGACTTCGGCAGCATCGAGCACCATAGTACCGAAGAGTTAGTTCATTGAGAGATTGCCTTTGCACATCCATGTATTGACGATCCAGCGGGTTTAGGGCGGTAACTCGCTTATCCACCAGTTGGGCGAGGGCCCCCTGGGCGAGAAAAAGGCCGCTCAGCAATGTGAAAACAATCGCCGTGCAGGACCTTATCATCGGTGTTCTTGGGCTTTGCGCGAGCAAAAGTCGCGTTTGAGCGGCCCCAAAGTGCTTCAGAATCGAAATCAAGATGTCTAATCCCCAATGCTTTGCTTGTGTTCGGCATATTGTCATGGATAATTGCGGGCCTTCAATGGCGCAGTAGCCACTAAATACCAGCGGTATTCGTAATACTATGATCAAAGGAAGTATCGTCGCCCTCGTCACGCCCATGCATTCAGATGGCCATATTGACTATCTGTCGCTCGATAGCCTGCTCGAATGGCATGTAGCGTCGGGGACATCGGCCATTGTTGCGGTGGGTACAACTGGCGAAAGCGCGACTCTGGACGTTCACGAGCACCTTGCGTTAATCGGACACTGCGTTAAATATCTAGGGGGTAAAATCCCTGTAATAGCGGGCACAGGTGCTAATTCGACGCGAGAAGCCATCGAACTGACGCGAGGCGCGGCATCCGTGGGAGCCGATGCCTGCCTTCTGGTTACGCCTTATTACAATCGGCCGTCGCAGCGCGGACTTTATGCGCACTTCAAAGCTATTGCTGAGGCGGTGCCTGTTCCTCAGATTCTTTATAACGTGCCGTCCCGCACGGCAGTTGATCTGAGCAACGAAACCACAAAGCGATTGTCCGACATTGACAATATTGTCGGTATTAAAGATGCCACAGGTGACCTCCTTCGAGGCAGGGAGCTCCTCGCGATGGTCCCTGAAGGTTTTGCGGTGTATTCCGGAGACGACGTAACGGCCGCGAACTACATTCTCGCCGGTGCCGTTGGCAATATTTCCGTAACCGCTAATGTTGTCCCCGAGAGGGTCGCAGCGCTCTGCGTTGCAGCTTTGGAGGGTGATGAAGCCACGGTGGCCGAAATCGACGCCAGTCTGGAGAATTTAAATGCCGCCTTGTTTGTCGAGGCGAATCCTATGCCCGTGAAATACGCCCTTGCGCGCATGGGGAAGGTGGAGGACGGCATACGCCTACCCTTAACTTTGCCTGAGGGAGACAATGCAGCGGTGATTGACTCAGCCATGAAAGGTCTTGGTATATGAAGTACCTGAAGCTGTGTGGCGTGTTGCTGCTTTTGGCTCCCGCCACTGGATGTGGATACTTGTTTGGCGACAAAGGTTTCTTTCGTGATTCGGCTGGAGACTATCGAGAAGCGAAGGAAATGCCTCCCATAAGCCTACCCAGTGGGACGTCTTCCGATGAGTTTGTAGATATATACCCTATCCCCAAGATTGAGAGTGACCCTCAGTTTGACGATCCTGACAAGGTGCCTCGTCCCGCACCCCTGGTTTCTGCAAGCGCTGATCAGTTAGTTCGGATTCAGAAGCTCGGCGAAGATACCTGGGCATTGGTAGCCATCGCTCCGGGGCAATTGTGGCCGCAGTTACGCAGTTTTCTCTCTGCAGCAAACATTGATATTGCTCGTATGGATGCCCGGGCGGGGATCATTGAGTCCACGTATCTGACGCTTGAGGAAAACCCTCGGCCCACACGTTTCCAATTTCGGGTAGAGCGCGGTGTGCAGCGTGGTAACAGTGAGCTACATGTTCTGCAAATGTTTCAGAGCAGTACAGCGAGCGACTGGCCAGTACAATCCGATGACTTTTTTCTTGAATCGGAAATGTTGCGAGGCGTAGCGCAATATGTTGCGAACAGCGCAGACACTGCGCCGGTATCGATGATGGCCGAGCAATCCATCAGTGCGGGCGGCAAGGTGTCTTTGGGTGATGACGATCAGGGAGGATTTATTCTTCTTGAACTGCCTTTTGATCGCGCCTGGGCCTCGGTCGCTCGATCGCTGGATCTCTCTGGTTTTGATATTACAGATCGTAATCGTAGTGAAGGTCGCTACTACATGCGTTACGTAGGCGACGAAGAAGAGGAAGGCTCGAGTTGGTTTGCCTGGTTGGGAGATGACGATGAGCACCCTGCTGAGGGCGTCCCGTTAATCCTCGATGTCGAGACACAATCCCCTGAAAAAATGCTTATTCGCATGGCTTTTGAAGAGGGTGGTGAGCCTCTGACGCGGGAGCAGATGGACGCACTGTTGGTGCTGATCAAGGGCAATATCAACTAGTGAGGATGGCGTCATTGGGTAGCGGTAGCCGAGGCAACGCAACCCTTCTGCAGGCCGATGAGAGCTGTGTGTTAGTGGATTGTGGATTTACCCTGCGGGAAATCCAGCGTCGCGCCTCACAAAGGGACTTTGATCTCGCAGATCTCGACGCGATCCTGGTTACTCACGAGCACAGCGACCATTCGAGTGGAGTTGCCGCCCTCGCTAGACACTGCGATATCCCGGTTTATCTCACACACGGCACGCTGGCCAGTGGTCGAGTGTCAAACTGCCCGCAAGTACGGACCTTCAACGGCGATACCCAGCTTCACATTGGGGCCTTTAAAGTACATGCGGTGACTGTGCCTCATGACGCGCGGGAGCCGGTGCAGTACTGTTTTGAGTACGCCGATCAGCGTGCCGGTGTACTGACGGACTTGGGGTCTGTCACGTCGCATGTGCGTAATGCCTTCGATGACTGTGATTTGCTGCTCCTTGAATTTAATCACGATCGCAGACTGCTGGCAGATGGTCCTTATCCGATCTCGCTCAAGCGGCGAGTCGGTGGAGATTGGGGGCACCTGTCCAACACGCAGGCCGCGGAGCTTTTGGGCCAGTTGAACCTCTCCCGCCTAAAGCATCTCGCCATTGCCCACATCAGTGAGAAAAACAACAGTCGCGAGAGCGTGGAGACACAGCTGCGCGAGTTGGATCCCACTCTACTGGATAGAACGGTGTGGGCGACTCAGGCTGAGGGCTTTGACTGGATAGATCCTTCCGTCATGACGCCGTCCTGGGACACCCACCTTGAATCTGTCTAGACACCATTACTGGCGTCTCACAGCGCCGAGAGTGCATACTAGATCTGCTCAATTTTCGCGAGGCTACCGTGTCTAAAGACCCCATCAGTATTGTGCAGCGAGGGAACCTGCAAAATCTGGAGAAGACCCTGCGAAAGCAGTGGCGTCTTGGCCAAAGCATTGTGTTGTGCTGGTGCTGGGATGAGCGGGGCCTGCTGGTGATTTTTGTGCCGCACTACTTCTTGGGAAACTATTGCGCCCACCGCGATGACCCGGAAGTCTCCACTGAAAATGAAAACTACATACGAGCTTTAATTTCAGGGCGGCGTCGCAAGAGCCGCGAGGAATTGTTCGCCGTGGCCGTTCGTCTTAGTGTCTCGCCCACGTTCATCAAGCTTGAGAATCCCCTTGATGAGTCTATTGCGGTTATGCGCGGCGTCGAAGAGATTATTCGACGCTATGGCCTGAGCTTTGTTGAGCGTCGCGGTGTCCTGCTTTTTGATATAGCGGATTTCTCGTTGTTTAGTTCTTTCGAACAAGCGAGTCAGCTGAACAGCCTTTCCTACTCTATGAACTCCGTTTACAACAAGCTCGCGGCGCGGGGTATGGAGATCAATTTTGCCCGCACAACGACCGGTGACGGCTACTACGTGTGGAACCGGGATAATCATCCCCAATCTGACCAGGAGCTATTTTTGTTTTTGCAGCTGGTCTTGGCGGACAATGCTCTCGCGCGTGCTGCTTCCCGGGGTAATACGGTGCCGGTGATCAGGGCGGCATTCCATATTGGCAGTCACTATGAGCTCTATCAGGCCGAGGGTGTAAACCCTACGGTCTTTAGCTACATCGTGGGAGATGTGACTATCGAGCTGGCTCGAATTCTCGAGCGAACCTTGCCGGGACAGGTGATGCTCGGTGACTTCGGCGCTTGTGCCGGCGAGGAGCATGGAAGCGCCGAGTTTGTGAAAAGCTGCGTCGAAGCCGCAAAGGCGCTGGAAGGTCTTACGCTCATGGGCAAACCTTTGCGCTCCCTGCGCAACTGGTTGTCCCGGGACGCGTCGGCAGATGCCGAAGGGCAGCCTCTGGATGTGAGTATCACGGACAAGCATGGAATCAAGCATCATGCTTACAATTTACAGGGTGAGCTGGAGTTTGATGACTCCACGCTGACCTTAGGTATGACCCCCGAAGAATTTAGTGAGGCTCTGGAGAAGAACATGCCTCGAGGAAACGGCAAATCCGATTCTTGGTGGGTGTGATCCCGGCGGCGCAAGACGCGTTTTCAGCCGGCGAATCAGCGGTCTTTTTACAAGAACAAGTACAAGACCATGCACAGCGCTTTGCAGAGCGCTTGGCTGTTCCTTTATTAGACGCTTCGACTTGCGCTAAAGATCTTGAGCCTGGTCACGCAGTTATTCAGTTTAAGGGCAAGGTCCCTGCGATTCAGTTAACCGGCCGTGACGTACCGGGCGCGGTGACTGTGGATTTTGCTGACAAATCGATGGCCAACCGACGTCGCTCCGGTCATAACGAACTTTTGGGAAAGGCCGTGGGCTGGAAGCAAGCGCATGCCCCGAGCGTGCTTGATGCGACCGGAGGCTTTGGGCGCGACGCTTTTTTGCTCGCGGATCTAGGTTGCAGGGTTGACGTTTGCGAGCGAAATTCTGCTATGGCGCTCCTTTTTGAGGATGCCCTGGCTCGTGCGGCTGCATCCGAGGATAGCTGGCTTACATCCGTTGTGGAACGCATGAATCTTCATCATCAGGACGCACAAACTCTCAATTTCTCGGTATTGGAGGCCGTGGAGGTCATTTACCTGGACCCCATGTTTCCCCTGGACCGCCGAGCCGCACCTGCCAAGGAGATGCAGGTGCTTCATCAGCTCCTGGCTACTCAAACCCCTGAGCCTTTGCCGCCGGGCGGGGAAAAGCGCGGTGTAGGCGAAAACGGCGGCCTTGCTCGCGAGGCCTATGATTCCGCTCTATTGGCATGGGCTAGAGCGCAGGAGGTACGGCGAGTTGTGGTTAAGCGCCCTCGTCGAGCGCCGGAAATAGGCGGTCCATCACCCGGACATTCCTTGAGTGGTAAGTCTGTGCGTTTTGATGTGTATCCCGTCTCCTAGGAGATGAGACTTTTTTATAGCAACAAAAAGGATATTGAACAGTGAGTAAAAGTTTTCATGCAGTAGTAACAGGAGCGTCCGCGGGACTTGGGGATGCCTTTGTGCGGCAGCTGGCGCAACGCTGCGACAGCATGTTGGTTGTGGCGAGGCGCGCTGATCGTCTCCGGGATCTCGCGGCGGAACTTGCGAATCAATGCTCGCTCGAAACGATTGGGGCGGATCTTGCGACAATCGAGGGGCAGGCACGGGTGGTGGAGGCTATTCGTCAGGGCCCTGCCGTTGATCTACTGGTAAACAACGCCGGCTACTCGACCATCGGTCCCTATGCGGACAGTGATCTGGATGACGAGCTCGGTATGCTGCGCCTTCATAACGAGGCAACAATGGTGCTAACGCGAGCGGCGCTGCCGGCGATGATCGAGCAGGGCAGTGGGGCGGTTATCAACGTCGCTTCCGTTGCAGGGCTGGTAAGTACTCCCAATGTCGCGGCCTACGGCGCAACCAAGGCCTTTTTGGTGAGTTTTACCCGCGCTCTACGCCAGGAGCTCAAAGAGAGTGGTTTGCGCGTGCAGTGCCTCTGCCCGGGCTATACGCGCTCAGAAATCCACAGTCGTGAGACCATGGCTGATTTCGACGTAAACATCGTGCCGGATAAGCTGTGGATGGAGTCCGATGAGGTGGTCGCTGAGAGTCTCGCGGCTATTGTGGATGATGCGGATCAATGGCTGGTGGTATCTGGCGAGCACAACCGCAAAATTGTCGCGCGGGAGATGGACGCCCTGCGAGCGGATTTGCACTATCCGAGCTAGCCTCTGGTGACCTCTAGCTTTTGGCGAGAAGTCTTTCAATACTCGTGAAGCTCGTGGGTCCGGCTCGTTAGGGACGACCGGAGCCTATAGCAAACGAGTGAGGATGCCCTCGTACATTGTTGACAACTTTGCCAGATCATCCACTTTTACGCGCTCGTTGACGCGATGAATGCTGGCGTTAATCGGTCCCAGCTCGACGAGTTGAGCTCCATAGGGAGCGATGAACCGTCCATCCGAAGTGCCACCGCTGGTTGATAGCGCGGTCTCAACACTATCGACGGCGCGCACCGCGGCCCGGCAGGCTTCTGTTAGTGCCCCTTCACCGGTGATAAAGGGGTTGCCACTCAGGTTCCATTGAATCTCCGTATTCAATGCATGCTTCTCGAGAATCGCCTCTACCGCAGTTTGTAGGCCTTCAGCCGTTTGTTCCGTGGAAAAGCGAAAGTTAATGAGTAGCTCTGCATGCCCGGGGATTACATTGGTGACCCCCGTGCCACTGTGAAAGTTGGTGATCTGAAAGCTGGTAGCAGGGAAGTACTCATTGCCCTCATCCCACTGCCGAGATACCAACTCCTGTAAGGCGGGTAGGGCGCGGTGCAAAGGGTTATCGGCATGCTGGGGGTAGGCCACGTGGCCTTGGCGACCCAGCAGCTTCACCGCGCCATTCAGAGAGCCTCGACGGCCGTTTTTAATGGTGTCGCCCAATACCTCCGCGCTGGAGGGCTCGCCCACAACGCAATAGTCAATGTCGATCTTGTGTTCGTTTAGCCACTCCATCACTCGCACCGTGCCATTGGTGGCCGGGCCTTCTTCATCAGACGTGATAAGAAACCCTATCTTGCCGTGCGGGTCGCGATTTTTTTCTTCGCAGTTTTTCAGGAATCTTTCACAGGCGGTGACCATCGCCGCCAAGCTTCCCTTCATATCGGCCGCGCCACGGCCATAGAGATGTCCATCGCGCACCATGGGTACATAGGGATCACTATCCCATTCACTCAGGGGCCCCGGAGGCACCACATCAGTATGGCCGGCAAACACGATTAAAGGACCTTCGCTGCCCCACTCGGCCCAGAAGTTCTCGGTATCGCCGAATGGCAGGGGCGTACAGCGAAAGCCAAGCGCATCGAGGCGCTGCATCATCACGCTTTGACAACCCGCATCTTCGGGCGTTACCGAGGCGCGAGCGATAAGCTCACAGGCAAGTTCGAAAGTGTCGTCGCTCAGAGCGGTAGTTTGCATGGTCTCAGGCATGGCTATTTTGCACTTTAGTCATTGGCATGGAGTTCGGCGTTGAGTTGTACCGAGGTTTTGTTGGTAAGGCATTCAACGGCGCCGCTAAGGCTATTGCGGCGAAACAGCAGGTCGGACATTCCCTGGAGGTTGCGTGCAGCAAGAGTCTCGGTGACTGCCCCCCCCGCGTCGAGCATCGTTACTTTTGTGCCCGAGGTGACATACAGACCTGACTCAACGATGCAGCGATCGCCTAGGGGGATACCTATTCCGGCATTGGCGCCGATGAGACACTGCTTGCCCACGGATATAATGATGTTGCCGCCGCCTGAGAGCGTGCCCATGGTCGAGCTACCACCGCCCAAATCTGAATCTGCGCCTACAAGTACTCCGGCCGATACGCGTCCCTCAATCATGCCCGGACCCATAGTGCCGGCATTGAAGTTGATGAATCCTTCATGCATAACCGTTGTGCCTTCGCCGACATAGGCGCCCAGGCGAACTCTGGCTGTGTGTGCAATACGTACACCTGTAGGCACTACGTAGTTGGTCATCTTGGGGAACTTATCGACGCAGCTCACTTCCAAAACCTCTCCGCGAAGCCGCGCGTCCAGCTGTCGCTCTGCTAACTCACCAAGAGCAATGGCACCTCTATTAGTCCAGGCCACATTGGGGAGTACACCGAATACGCCCTGAAGTGCAGTCTCCTGCGGCTTTACGAGTCGGTGAGAGAGAAGGTGGAGCTTTAAATATGCTGCCGGCACGGTATCTGGTGCCACATCGTCTTTTAGGCAGACCGCGACCGCTGGTTGGTCGCTGTCTCCGATTTTCCGGGCCAGAGATGCAAGTTCGCCATGTCCCGACGCTTCGCACTCGTTCGCCAGAGCCTGGAGATCGTCCCGGCTCAAGGTTTTGTCAGAAGAGAGCTCTCCAAAGCAGGCCGCGAGCGAGGATGGGGGCGTTATTACCGGTGAAGGAAAAAACACGTCCAGCCAGTTGCCGTCCCGGTCCTGGGTTCCGAGGCCGAGGCCTAGTGCGTATGCGTCCATCCCTAAATCTCCTAAGTGTAAATGTTCGGGGCTCAGCCCAGTAGCGTTGCGAAGCGCGATTCATTGAATCCGAATTCCAGTACCTTGTCGCTCTCCAGCACCGGACGCTTGATAAGCGTCGGGGACTCTATCGCCGCAGCCGCAGCGGAAGCTCGATCCATAGACTCGCGCGCGTCTACCGAGAGCGCCTTCCAGCTAGTGCTACGACGATTAATAACTGTGTCCCAACTCTCTGCTTCCAGCCAACGTTCGACGGTCGCCAGCTTCAGCCCATCCTGACGAAAGTCGTGGAACTCATAGTCGATGCCCTGAGCATCTAGCCAGCGACGAGCTTTACGCACGGTGTCGCAATTACTGATGCCATAAAGCGTGATCGTCATTTTCTATACCCCGTAAAAAGGGCGGGGAATATAGCAAATATCCTTAAGCTTTGCGGGTGACCTTGGGGTTCTTTCTATTGGGATAACAGTGCTGGCAAATTTCGCAGACGCGGCCATCACAGCCTCGTGCACTGCAGAACTCCCTCCCATAGAAGATGATTTGCAGATGCAATCGGTTCCAATATTCCTCGGGGAACAGTTTCTTGAGGTCGCGCTCTGTTTGCACAACACTCTTTCCTGAGCTTAAGCCCCAGCGCTGAGCGAGGCGATGAATATGCGTATCCACCGGGAACGCGGGAACGCCAAAGGCCTGAGACATCACTACGCTAGCAGTCTTATGGCCGACCCCCGGTAAGCGTTCTAATGCGTCCATGTCCTCGGGGACTTCACCGTCGTGTTCCTCGATGAGTATCTGCGACAAGCCGGCGATGGCTTTGGACTTTTGCGGGGATAGACCGCAGGGCCGAATAATTGTACGAATGTCTTCGACACTGAGCAGTAACATAGCTTGAGGTGTGGAGGCTCTGGCAAACAGTGCAGGGGTCACCTGATTGACCCGCTCGTCGGTGCACTGTGCGCTGAGGAGTACCGCGATAAGCAAGGTAAAGGGATCGCTATGATCCAGAGGGACCGGTGTCTCCGGGTACAGTTCCTGAAGTCTTTGCAGAATATAGCTAGCGCGTTCGGCTTTTAGCATTAGGTTACTTTGTTCAAGGGGTCGAGGGAGGTCTGCTATCTACGCTGCTGTATGTGGCGCTGCATACACCGCTACAGACGACGCACAAAGCCAGCTATGCGCTCTGCGGCTTCGATACAGTCTTTCAGTTCGGCTACCAACGCCATACGAACGCGACCCTTCCCCGGGTTAACTCCGCCATTGTCGTGGCTCAGATAGCTACCGGGAAGCACAAGAACCCCGGCTTCAGCATACAGTCGCCGTGCAAATGTTGCGTCGTCAACGGGGACTCGAGGCCAGAGGTAGAACGCGCCTGCCGGATTATTTAACTCCAGCACGGGGTCGAGAATGTCACGAACTGCGGAAAATTTTTCGCGGTAGCGGTCTCGATTTTCAAGGACATGTTCTTCGTCATTCCATGCGATGGTACTCGCCAGCTGATGGTGAGGTGGCATGGCAGAGCCGTGATAACCGCGATAGCGTAAAAACTGGGCGATTATGTCGGCGTCGCCAGCCGCAAATCCGGAGCGCATACCTGGGAGATTTGATCGCTTTGATAGAGAGTGCATGCTGATGCAGTTCTTGTAACTATCGTGGCCCATGTCGGCGCAGGCCGCTAGCAAGCCTGTTGGGGCTGCATTCTCGTCGGGATAAATCTCTGAGTAACATTCATCGGAAACCAGAACCACGTCATGCTCGATGGCCTTCTGAACAAATCGCTGTAAGAGCGCTGTATCCATGACAGCCCCAGTCGGATTGCTTGGAGAGCAGAGATACAGTAGCCGCATTGCATCCCATTCGCGGAAACTTAAGGCTTCCGGATCGGGCAAGAACCCCGTGCTCTCATCGGTATTCAGAAGAATGCTTTGTCCCCCGGCCAGAAGCGCTGCACCTTCGTAGATTTGATAGAAGGGGTTCGGGGAGCCCACTAGAGCATTTTGCTGGTGTCCTACGCAGGTTTGCGCGATGGCAAAAAGCGCTTCTCGCGTGCCGTTGACAGGGAGCACCTGACTCTCTGGATCCACAGCACGCAGCGAGTGACGATCACATAGCCATCGCGCCTGGGACTCTCGCAAGGCCTGACTGCCACGGGTTGTTGGATACTTGGCAAGAAGATCCAGATTGTCAGTAAGTGCTTTCACAACAATCTCCGGTGGAGCATGCTGCGGTTCGCCGATAGACAGTTTTAGCAGGCGTTGATCTGCGGGAGGCGGGTGTCCCTCAAGAAGGTCAGCCAGCCGCTCGAAGGGATAAGGCTTTAACAGGTCGAGATCCGGGTTCACTTCAATGCGACTCTTGGGAGTCGAGCGTATCTCGAATAGCTGACTGAATCTGTTCTGCTAGCTGCTCGTCCGCAATAGGCTGTCGGTCTGTATCTGTGACAAAGAATACGTCCTCGACGCGCTCTCCCAGCGTTTGAATCTTTGCTGCCTCGCAGATCACGCCAAATTCTACAAATACCTCGCCGATACGTGCCAGCAGTCCAGGGCGGTCTAGAGAAATCACTTCCAATACAGATACTTCCCGTGCTGGATCTACCCGCATGCTCGTTTCGGTGTCTAAGCGGAAGGACCTTACCCTTCGGGGTGTGAGTCTCGTTGATATGGCGTTGCTGTCAGTCTCTGGCGACAGCTTTTCATTGAGGTAGGTCGTAATGTGCCGGAGTCTATCCGCGTCTTCCACAGCTTTACCGCTGGAGTCCAGAACAAAGTAAGTGTCCAGACTCATACCGTCGCTGCCGTGGTAAATCCGTGCGTCGTGAACACTAAGATCCAGCTGTTCGATTCTGGAGCAGGTGCGAGAGAAAGTTCCGATGTCGAAGCTTGCATAGATGAATATCTGAGTGGTGTTCGCAACACTGGATTCCACGCCATTACGTACCAGAATCAAAGGTTGACTCTGGTCCTGATGATCAGCGATCGCCTCAGTGTGCCAGGCAATATCTTCTGCTTTTTCGCGCAAAAAATAGTCCTCGCCGCGTTGCTGCCAAAGCGACGAAAGCTCACTTTCCGTAAAACCTCGATACTCGAGGATTTTGGCTGCTGCCTCTCGGGTCTCCGCGATCCAATCCTGCTTGTCTACCGGGTTTTCCAGTCCACGTCTCAACGCCCGTTTGCTCTCGGTATACAGCTGCCTCAGCAGGCTGCCGCGCCAGGCGTTCCAGAGTTTGGGGTTTGTGCCATTGATATCTGCAACAGTAAGGGCGAATAAGTAGTCGAGGCGATTTTGATCACCCACGTGTTCAGCAAACTCCTGCACCACGTCGGGGTCCGAGATATCCTTGCGTTGCGAAACAGCCGACATGAAAAGGTGGTTGCGTACTAACCATTCCACGAGGTTGGTATCCCGGCGGCTAAGGCCGTGATCTTCACAAAAGGTCCTGGCGTCTACAGCGCCGAGTTCCGAATGATCTCCGCCGCGGCCTTTGCCGATGTCATGGAAAAGCCCGGTTATGTACAAAAGCTCAATTTTTGGCAGGCGGCGAGCGACTCTACTGGTAACCGGGAAGCGTTCGTCGTTTTCAGGTTTTAGAAAGCGCCTGATGTTTTCGATGACTTGCAGGGTGTGCGCGTCGACGGTGTAGCTGTGGAACAGGTCGTGCTGCATTTGACCAACAATCTGCCCGTAGGCAGGTAGGTAGCGCCCCAATATTCCGTAGCGTGACATTCGCCGCAGCTGCCGTGTGAGGCGATTGTTCGATCGCAAAACCTCAAGAAACAACTGTTTGTTTTGATCGTTGCGGCGAAAATCATCATCAATGAGATGGCGGTGCTCACGGATCAGGCGGATTGTTTCCGCCGCAATCCCTAAAGCTTGAGGGTTGTTCCCCGCGTGGAGGAATACTTCAAGAAGCGCTCCCGGGTATTCTTCAAATACCGTGTCCCGCTTTGCGCAAATGTAGCCGTTACGGAGTTCGAACCATTCGTTGATATCAAGCACGGCATCTGCCGTACCCGCTTGCAAAACCGCTTGGTCGAAACTCAGCATTAATACTTCGTTCAATTGGGATAGTGCCAGTGCCCAGCGATAATAGAGCTGCATAAATTGCTCTACCGCGAGTTTGTCGCCGTCAACAAAGCCCCACAGGCGAGCAAGTTCCCTTTGATGGTCAAACAGTAAGCGATCTTCTTCTCGGCCAGTGATCATGTGCAGCGCGTAACGCACACGCCACATAAATTCCTGACCATGAATGACCGTGGTGGCCTCGGCGTCCGTCAGGAACTCGTTGGCGGTAAGTTCTGCAACGGAGCTCCAGCCGAAGTGTCGTTGTGCCAGCCAGCCAATGAGCTGCAAATCCCTTAGACCGCCGGGAGAACCCTTTACATTGGGTTCGAGGCTGTACTCCGTATCCCCAAACTTAGCGTGGCGAGCTTCCTGTTCAGTGAGTTTGGCACTAAAAAATGCGTCTGGAGCCCACATTTCTGTGTCTTGAGTTCCTTCAGCGACAGCATCTAATAATCGCTGCTCGCCCAAGAGTAGTCTGGCTTCGATAAGATTGGTGAGGACAGTGACGTCATTGAGTGCCTGAGAAATACACTCCGCAACGCTGCGAACGCTATGACCTATCTGCAGCCCGAGGTCCCAGAGGAGAGTCAAGAAACTCTCAAGGCTCCTGCTGTCTTCCTCGTTTTCCCCATCGCGCAGTATGAGTAAGTCGATGTCAGAGTGCGGATGCAGCTCCCCGCGGCCGTACCCGCCCACTGCAACGAGTGCAATGCGCTTTTCAGGGAGTTCGAGAGTTTCCCAGGCATGTCGCAATACATCGTCGATCAATGCGGCTCTAGCGCGAAGGAGCTCGCCCGCGCTGCGTCCTTCGCGGAAGTCATTATCCAGCTGCTCGGAGACTCGCTGGAGAGCCTCGCGCAGTTCAGGTATGAGGCCGGACTGCGTGCCCTCTTTTAGAATGGCATGAAGGTCAAAGGGGGCGATGGTTTCGGCGACAGCGGTGTCCATGATTGATCAAAGCGTCTCTTCGCTGCGGCGAGTGAACACCTCGCAGCCGTCTTCTGTCACGCCCAGGGTGTGCTCCCACTGAGCAGAGAGTCGCCCGTCCCGCGTGGTCACGGTCCAGCCATCTCTAGCGTTGAGCTTGGTGTGACGTTTGCCGGCGTTGATCATGGGTTCAATGGTGAACGTCATGCCCGGTTGCAACACCAGTCCTGTATTGGGCCTTCCGTAGTGCAAGACCTGAGGATCCTCGTGAAACACCTTTCCGATCCCGTGTCCGCAATACTCTCGAACGACGGAGTAATAGTTACTCTCAGCGTACTGTTGGATGACGCTACCTATGTCGCCGAGTCGCGCGCCGGGCTTGACCAGTGCTATTGCCTTATACAGACATTCTTGGGTGATTTGCATGAGGCGTTCCGCGTGGGGCGGTACATCGCCTACGCCAACCATGATGCTGGTGTCGCCGTGATAGCCATCTTTGATCACTGTGACATCTATGTTGATGATGTCGCCGCTGCGCAGTTTTTTGCTGTCCGAAGGAATGCCATGGCAAACCACTTCGTTGACGGAGGTGCAGATAGATTTTGGAAAGCCGTTGTAATTCAGTGGGGCCGGGATCGCGTCCAAATTCTCTGTGATGTAGTCGTGGCAAATTTTATCCAGCTCACCCGTGGTTACACCGGGCACGGCCAGGGGCCGAATCATCTCCAGTACTTCTGCGGCCATTGCACCGGCGACGCGCATCCGTGCGAGTTCTTCTTCGCTTTTGATTGATACAGACATTTTCGACTCTTTCGGACAACCCTAGCGGGTGTTTTACTGATGATTCTTGATGTTAGGGGGCTCACTAAACTGCGGACCGCCCTCGATAGCGGCAGCATTGTAGCCTAAGAAGGGCCTTCGGGCATCTGATTGGTAGTTTTTCTGGAGTTGGCTGATGTCTTGTGCTATAAAGCGCGCCGCCGTATTTGGGGAGTTCCAAAACGGCCAACGACGCCCGCATGCCAAAACCTTCTGCAGGGTGCTCTCAAAGCAGGCTTATAGTCTGGCTTTCGAGGGTTTGCAGCTGGGGTGTGTGGAAGACTAACCCGTTAAAAAATCAGGTAATTTTATGTCACAGGTAAGCATGCGAGACCTGCTCCAGGCTGGAGCACACTTTGGTCACCAAACCCGGTACTGGAATCCTAAGATGGATCAGTACATATTCGGCGACCGCAACAAGATCCACATTATCAATCTCGAGTACACCGTTCCTGCGTTCAATGAAGCGCTGGATATGGTTAAGCGATTGGCATCCTCCAAGAACAAAATCATGTTCGTCGGCACCAAGCGTGCGGCAGGCAAGATAATGAAAGAGCAGGCGGAACGCGCCGGAATGCCTTACGTCAGCCATCGCTGGCTGGGCGGAATGCTCACCAACTACAAGACGATCCGCGCTTCTATCAAGCGCCTGCGAGAGCTTGAAGCGCAGCAGTCGGATGGCACTTTTGCGGCGCTTACTAAGAAAGAAGCCCTCATGCGTGCACGTCAAATGGAAAAGCTCGAGCGCAGCATCGGTGGTATCAAGGACATGGGTGGCTTACCCGATGCACTGTTCGTTGTCGATGTTGACCACGAGCGCATTGCGATCACTGAGGCGAACAAGCTGGGTATTCCTGTTATCGGCGTTGTCGATACAAATAGCGATCCCGACGGTGTTGACTACGTCATTCCTGGAAACGACGACGCCATTCGCGCTATCAAGCTTTACGTCACTGCAGTGGCTGACGCGTGTATCGCGGGCAAGGTTGAGGCCGGTGGAGCTGTACCTGTAAAGGATGAGTTCGTTGAAGAAGCTGCTGCTGCAGCTGAACCCGCCGCTGCGGAAGCTCCTGCTGAGCCTGTGGCGGCAGCAGAGGAAGCCCCTGCGACCGACGCCTGATCACTGACCTGGTCACATCGTTCATCGTAAGTTGAAGTTCCACGATTTATTGAAAATCCAATCGGGCGCCGTGTATCGGCGCCCCTACGGGAGAATATTGCATGTCAGCCTCACAGGTTAAGGAGCTCCGAGAGCGCACAGGTCTCGGTTTGATGGAGTGTAAAAAAGCGCTTAGTGCAGCCAATGGAGACATTGACGCGGCGATTGAAGAGTTGCGTAAGTCCAGCGGAATGAAGGCGGCTAAAAAAGCTGGCCGTACCGCAGCAGACGGCATCGTATCGGCACGTGTCGCTGATGATGGTAGCTACGGCGTTCTGGTAGAAGTTAATAGCGAGACTGATTTTGTTGCTCGCGATGAGAGTTTTCTAGGCTTTGTAGGGCAGGTTGTAGATCGCGCTTTCGAAACCCGCGAGACGGACGTTGCAACGCTGATGGCCGATGGCCTTGAGCAGACCCGTGAAGCGCTGGTTCAGAAGATCGGTGAAAACATCGGTGTACGCCGTATTGCCCTCACTAACGCTGAGAACGGTGTTGTTGGCGCCTACGTACACGGCAACAACCGCATCGCCGTTTTGGTAGAGCTGCAGTCTGGCGACCAGGATTTGGCTCGTGACGTTGCGATGCACGTTGCTGCGGTAAACCCCCAAGTGGTGCAGCCATCGGATATGCCTGCTGAACTGGTTGAGAAAGAAAAGGAAATCTATACCGCTCAGGCGCTTGATTCCGGTAAGCCCGCAGAGATAGTCGAGAAAATGATTGGCGGTCGAATCAAGAAGTATCTGGCAGAGAACAGCCTGGTTGATCAGGCCTTTGTAAAAGACCCTGACACAACGGTTGGCAAATTAGTTAGCAGTGCCGGCGCCAGCGTCGTGTCCTTCTCGCGTTTTGAAGTAGGAGAAGGTATTGAGGTGGAGACTGTGGACTTTGCTGCGGAAGTCGCGGCACAGCTGAAGGGCTGATAATAATCCAGCAGTTGAAAACGGGGCTCAGGCCCCGTTTTTTGTATCTGTAGTTTTTTCCATCAGTAACAGGGATTTGGCACCGCGCGGGTCGGTATTTTTAGTAGACTTGCGCGCTGGGAGGAACGTCCATGAACAAAGCTAGTGTTGAGAAGAAGTACAAGCGGATTTTGCTGAAGCTCAGCGGTGAAGCACTGACTGGCGCTGAACGCTTTGGAATAGATCCAAAGATATTGGATCAGATGGCGCTTGAGATTGGTCAGTTGGTCGGTATTGGCGTACAGGTCGGCCTTGTGGTCGGAGGAGGCAACCTGTTTCGCGGAGCAGCGTTGCAGGCGGCTGGGTTAGACCGCGTAACCGGTGATCACATGGGCATGTTGGCCACGGTCATGAATGCCCTGGCACTTAGGGATGCGCTGGAGCGATCGAACATAGCCACACAGGTGATGTCCTCGATTCCCATGAGTGGCGTTGTCGATCACTACGATCGTCGCAAAGCTATTCGCGCCTTGTCCAATGGCGATGTGGTGATTTTCTGCGCGGGCACGGGTAATCCGATGTTCACTACGGATTCGGCAGCCTGTCTTAGGGGTATCGAGGTAGAAGCGGATGTTGTGCTTAAGGCCACAAAGGTAGATGGCGTGTACTCGGCCGATCCTATGAAGGACCCAGACGCCGTTCGCTATGATCGTTTGAGTTACGACGAGGTGTTGGATCGCAAGCTGGAAGTTATGGATTTAACGGCTATTTGTCTTTGCCGTGATCATCGTATTCCCTTGCGCGTGTTTGAAATGGAAAAAGCGGGAGCGTTACTCAATATCGTCCGGGGAGGCGATGACGGAACGCTGATAGAATAGACCGTTAGATTTTTGGAGAAGCAATAGTGCTGGAAGATATTCGTAAAGACGCCGATTCCCGGATGAAAAACAGCCTGGAAGCGCTTGGCACAAACTTTAACAAGATTCGTACGGGCCGGGCTCACCCGAGTTTGCTCGATGGAATCAAAGTGTCCTACTACGGCTCGGATACGCCGCTCAGTCAAGTTGCCAATGTTAACGTCGAGGATGCTAGAACACTGTCTTTGACCGCCTGGGATAGGTCGATGATTCCGGATATCGAGCGGGCCATCATGAAGTCAGATCTCGGTCTGAATCCGGCTACGGCAGGAGAAGTGATTCGCATCCCTATGCCAGCTCTCACCGAAGAGACGCGCAAGGGTTACATCAAGCAGGCGAGAAGCGAAGCTGAGGCTGCAAGAGTATCTATTCGTAACGCCCGCAGAGACGCCATGGGCATGCTGAAAGAACTGGTCAAAGACAAAGAGATCGGCGAAGACGATGAACGTCGTGGTCAGGATCAGGTGCAAAAACTCACCGATAGTTTTGTCGCCCGTGTTGATGAAATGCTGACCGCAAAAGAAGCGGATCTTCTCGAAATCTGAGTTCCTATGGGATCAAAGAGCGGAACAAGTGAGCCCGGTTCGAGGTCGTCTGATGTCCAGACCCCTCGGCACGTTGCCATTATCATGGACGGCAATAATCGCTGGGCTCGTAAGCGCTCCCTTCCCGGCGTGGCGGGGCATCGCGCTGGGGTAGAGGCTGTGCGCGGTGTCATGCGTGCTTGCCGTGAGCACGGCATCGAAGTGCTTACGCTCTTTGCGTTTAGCTCAGAGAATTGGTCCAGACCCCTACCCGAAGTGCGTTCTCTTCTGGCGCTGTTCTCCCGGTACCTGCGTACCGAGGTGAAACAGCTACACGAGGATAACGTTCGCCTGTGCTTTATTGGTAAGCGCAATCGCTTTAGTGCCGGCTTGCAGCGACTGATCAATCACGCGGAAACCGTGACTGCGAACAATACAGCGGCGACGGTGGTTATTGCCGTGGACTACGGCGGTCAGTGGGATATTGCCCAGGCGGCCCAAACTCTGGCCGAGCGCTGTCAGCGGGGCGAGATCCAGCCCAGCGACATCACTGAAGAGTTGATGCAAAGCACCCTGTCTCTTGGTGATTTTCCGAGCCCGGATTTGTGCATTCGTACCGGCGGTGATGCGAGAATCAGCAATTTTCTTCTCTGGGATTTCGCTTACAGCGAGTTTTACTTTACCCCGGTACTTTGGCCTGACTTTGGGGAGTTGGAGTTTGCGCGGGCTCTGGCAGATTACGGTAAACGCGAACGCCGCTTTGGTGGCCGCGGCGAGCCCGATGGCATTGTTTCCGGCGGGTCCCTAGATGCTTAAACAGCGGGTTCTGACCGCAATACCAATGGCAGGCCTATTCTTAGCTGGGGCTTACTGGTTGCCCGTTCCTGCCTTGGCGATCATCTTCCTGGTCATTATTGCCTTGGGTGCCTGGGAATGGGCGCCCATGGCTGGATTAACAAAGCTCCGATCAAAAATCCTTTACGTGACCCTCGTTGTTGCCTGTGCCGGTGCGCTTTATCGCTATGCGGGTGACGGGCAGAATTTTAGCCGCGAGCTCGTTCAGCCAATTTTGGGATTGACCTGTCTATGGTGGTGCTTTGCGCTACTTTGGGTGAAGTCTTTCCCTGCAAGCTCCGGACTATGGGATAGCCGTCTCGGGCGCTCATTTATGGGTGTTTTGATTCTGGTTCCTGCGTGGTTCGCGGCAATTTATCTGCTCAAGCTTGAGCCACGCAGCGCAGTCATGGTCGCGCTGGTGCTGGTAGTGGCTACGGCAGACATCGGGGCTTACTTCACGGGCAAGGCTTTTGGTCGCCACGCACTGTCACCTCAAGTCAGTCCAGGCAAAACCTGGGAAGGTTTTTGGGGTGGGGTCCTCGCTGTTGCTGTTTTGGCGGTGGTGATCTGGAGCTTGCTGCCTGAGCGTTTGGATCACCTGAGCCTGGTCGCGACCGTGGTGGTCGTTCTAACGACAGCCTTTTCCTCGGTGCTGGGCGACTTAACCGTGAGTATGGTCAAGCGTGTTGGCGGTGTAAAAGACTCCAGCAGCATGCTCCCCGGCCATGGTGGGCTGCTGGATCGACTGGATAGCCTTTGCGCCGCAACGCCGACGTTCGCTCTGGGCCTTGTGATGGTTGGCTTTTGATGGCGTCATCGCAGATTCAGAAAGTGGCGGTGCTGGGGTCTAGCGGCTCCATAGGTGTGAACACTCTTGACGTTCTTGCGCGGCACCCGGATAGGTACGAAGTTTTTGCCCTTGCGGCCCGGAGCTCGGTCGATACGCTCTACGAACAATGCCAACAGTTTCGACCCCGTTATGCGGTACTGACTGATGATGAATCTGCGGCAGTTCTCGCAAAGCGAATCGCCGCGGATACAGAGCTGCATACCGAGGTGCTTGCTGGCAGTACAGCACTTGAAGAAGTTTCATCCCATAGCGACGTCGACATTGTGATGGCCGCGATCGTTGGGTCTGCGGGTATGGCCTCCGCGATGGCTGCTGCGCGAGCCGGCAAGCGTCTGCTCCTTGCGAATAAAGAGGCTCTGGTTACTGCGGGCAGCCTGTTGATGGGCGCCGTGGAGCAAAGTGGCGCCGTGCTGCTGCCCGTTGATTCTGAGCACAATGCAATATTTCAATGTTTGCCCGTCGACGATAGGGCTCGGCCTCAGTTGGCAGGCGTTTCGGGACTCATTCTTACCGCGTCGGGTGGGCCCTTTCGCGGCAAGACTCGCGAGTTTCTGGCGCAAGTCACGCCAGCGCAGGCCTGTGCGCATCCCAATTGGGATATGGGTCGCAAGATATCTGTCGACTCTGCCAGTTTAATGAACAAGGGCCTTGAGCTAGCAGAGGCTTGTTGGTTGTTCGATGTGCCTGAGCATCAGGTAGAGGTGGTGGTGCACCCCCAGAGCATTGTTCATTCCCTCGTGCGCTACGAAGACGGGTCGGTCCTGGCGCAGCTGGGCGAGCCGGATATGCGTACGCCCATCGCCTGCTGCCTGGCGTGGCCAGAACGCGTGGATGGTGGCGTGAAAGCCCTGGACCTAATAGACGCGGCGAGACTTGATTTTGAGCCCCCGGATATGGAGGCCTTCCCCTGTTTGCGGGTGGCTCGGGAGTGTATTGCTAGTGGTGGTAGCGCTATGGCGGTTTGCAATGCGGCGAATGAAGTTGCGGTGGCTGCCTTCCTTGATGGCCAGATTGGCTTTGTTGATATCCCCAGCGTTATCCAGGAATCTCTCGCCGGTTTGCCGTTGATTGAACCTGAGAGCCTTGCCGAGGTCGAAGAGGTTGATCGGCAGGCGCGGGCCTTCGCTCGACAGTATGTAAATAATCAGTTGCAACCGGGCGCGGCAGTTCGCGCAGGAGCAGTACAGCGTTGATTGATATTCTCTACAGCATTGGCATCACCCTCGCGACACTGGCTGTGCTAGTGGCGGTACACGAGTTTGGGCACTTCTGGGTGGCCCGGCGCTGTGGCGTAAAGGTTCTGCGTTTTTCCATCGGCTTTGGCAAGCCGCTACTGCGCTGGAAAGACTCCCTGGATACTGAATACGCCGTTGCTGCGATTCCCTTGGGTGGCTACGTCAAAATGCTCGACGAGCGTGAGGGTGACGTTGACCCTGCAGAACAACACTTAGCCTTCAATCGTAAGCCCGTGTTGTCACGCATAGCGGTGGTAGTGGCGGGTCCTCTGGCTAACTTTCTGTTGGCGATTGTTGCTTACTGGTTCCTTTTCATGGCGGGTGAGAGCGGCTACGCCCCGGTCATCGGCGAGGTCGACACAGGTTCTGTAGCCGAGGTGGCGGGACTTGAGGCAGGTCAGGAGATTGTTGCCATAGATGGGCGAGAGACGCCCACGTGGCAGGCTGTCTCCTTTCGCTTGCTGGAACGTATCGGCGATACGGGATCTATCCGGTTTTCTGTGCGTTATCCGGGGTCCGATGTCATTTATGACTCCCAAGGCCAGCTGGATCGCTGGCTAGCGGGCGATGAAGAACCAGATCTGCTGGACGGGCTTGGGCTGACGCTCTACATGCCTCCCGTGGTGCCATTGCTGGATGAAGTTATGTCGGATAGTCCGGCTGAGCGGGCTGGCTTGCTGCCGGGAGACAGGATTTTGTCGACCGATGGCGTGGCTATGGAGTTGTGGGAAGACTGGGTGGACTACGTTCGATCCCGGCCAGGCGAGAGCATGGAAGTGCTTCTTGAGCGCGATGGCGCGCAACTTAACGTCACGCTGATACCGGAAGAAACGACAACGGACTCTGGCGAAGTGATTGGTCGCGTCGGTGTAGGCGTTGTGCTTCCCGAGATGCCTGAGAGCCAGCGTCGGGAATTCCATCGAGGCCCCTTGGAGGCCTTGGGCGCAGGAGCTCAGCGGACCGGAGAAATGGTCAGTTTCACGGTCAATTCCATGGTCAAAATGGTGCAGGGTTTAATCTCTCCGAAAAACTTGAGTGGCCCCATCACCATTGCTAAAGTGGCGACCACTTCAGCCAAGTCCGGTCTGGAGTCTTACATCGGTTTTCTTGCGCTGCTCAGTGTTAGCCTCGGCGTTCTTAATCTCCTGCCCATACCAGTGTTGGATGGTGGCCATTTGCTGTACTACAGCATTGAATTAGTGGCGGGTAAGCCGGTGCCGGAGCGCGTGCAAATGGTGGGATACCAGATAGGCCTGTTGATGGTGGTAAGTCTGATGGTGTTCGCGCTTTATAACGATTTTTCGCGCCTGTCCTAGTGCGCACGGGGAGCTTAGCTGAGCGTTCACGCGCATGGCAGATACAAATTGACGATGGAAACTAACAACACCGTGGTGTCGCTATTCGGTAAAGCATCTCTCCCGGGCACTCTGGCATGCGTTTGCGTGCAGTTTCGCGGGTCTATGAGACGTCGCTTGCTTATTCTGCTGGCCTGGGGGATTGCTGCCATGGGGTCCACAGCTGTGACGGCGCAGCAGCCCCCTGCCGCAGAGTCCGGCGCGCCCACAGCTGTCACCTCGGCGTTCGTAGTATCAGACATTCGTGTTGAAGGGCTCCAGCGTATAGCGGCGGGCTCGGTGTTCGCGTCTATGCCCATCGGCGTGGGTGATACCGCAGACAGTGCCTCCATTCGAAGAGCGGCTCGTTCGCTCTTTGCCACGGGTAACTTTGACGATATTCGCATTGGTCGAGACGGCAGCGTATTAGTTGTGGTGGTCGCAGAGCGGCCCAGCATCAGCGAAATCACCATCGATGGTAACAAGGCGATTGAAACAGAAGCCTTGCTGGAAGGACTGAAGGGCGCGGGCCTGTCCGTCGGTCAGGTGTTTCAGCGTTCTACGCTTGAGGGTATGCAGCTCGAGCTTCAGCGCCAGTACGTTATCCAGGGCCGCTACGATGCCGCCATTGATGCTGAAGTGATTCCAGAGCCAAGGAATCGTGTTGCCATCAACATCGATGTCGACGAAGGCACGGTTGCCGCGATAAAACACGTAAACGTCGTGGGCAACAAAGTTTATAGCGACGATGATTTGAAAGATCTTTTTGAACTCAAGACCACCGGGTTGCTCTCCTTTTTCACTAACGACGACAAGTATTCGCGGGAAAAGCTTACGGGCGATCTCGAAAAACTCACCTCCTATTACATGGACCGCGGCTACTTGCAGTTCGCCATCGATTCTACGCAGGTGTCTGTTTCGCCCAGCAAGGAAGAGGTTTACATCACGGCTAACGTGAGTGAGGGCGAGAAGTTCACCATCAGCGAAGTCGATTTGTCCGGTGATCTTGTGCTCCCCGAGGCTGACCTTCGCCGTTTCGTGCTGGTGAGAGATGGGCAGACCTTCTCTCAACAGCTGGTAACTTCAACGGAAGATTATCTGACGCGCCGTCTCGGGAATGAAGGCTACAACTTCGCTAAGGTGACGGGCATCCCCGAAATGAACGAGGACGACAACACCGTCGCGATCAAGTTTTTCGTGGATCCGGGTAAACGCACTTATGTGCGACGCATCAGTTTTAAAGGCAACACCCGAACAGCCGATAGTGTGCTGCGCCGGGAAATGCGCCAAATGGAAAGCGCCCCTGCGTCCGCAGCAGCGATTGAGCAATCACGGATTCGACTCCAGCGTTTGGGCTTCTTCAGTAAAGCCGAAGTCGAAACCCCTGAAGTTCCCGGACATGATGACCTCATCGATGTCGAGTTCTCTGTAGAGGAGCAAACTTCGGGCAGTATCGGTGCCAGCCTCGGTTTTGCTCAGCAAGCGGGCCTTATTCTCAGCCTGAACCTGCAGCAGAATAACTTTCTGGGTACCGGCAAACGCGTCGGCATCAACTTGTCCTCTTCGCAGTTTCAGGACCTTTACAACTTCAGCTACACCAATCCTTACTTTACGGAGGACGGGGTTAGTCGCGGATTTAACGTTTTCTTCAGGTCTACGGATCTTGCCGAAGTGAACGTAGCTAGTTACACGACCGATACCTGGGGCGGGGCGATCAACTTTGGTTACCCCATCAAAGAAACAGCGCGTCTTGGCTTCAGCTTCGGTTTGTCAAAGACGGATATTACAGCCGGTCGTTTTGCGGTGCAGGAGATCAAAGCTAGTCCACGTCTTTTACAGGGCGTAGATAGTTTCTACGAGAGCACCAGATTGGCTGACGGCAGCTTTGCTGCCCCGGAAGTTATTCAGCCTCTGGAAGACCTACCCTTAAGTGCACTAACTATCCCACCAGAGCTGGGATTCCTTGATGAGAACGGTGATTCCTACTTGAATTGGACGGTCACCAGCAGCTGGAGTCAGTCGACTTTAAACCGTGGGCAAATGGCAACACGCGGATCGGCGCAGTCCGTGGCTCTTGAGGTTTCCATGCCCGGGTCAGATTTGGAGTTTTACAAGCTTACCTACCGTGGCGAGGTGTTCTACCCGATAAAGAATGACTGGATCCTGCACTTTCGCTCTGAACTTGGCTACGGTGATGGCTACGGCAAAACTACAGAACTGCCGTTTTATGAGCATTTCTTCGCCGGAGGCTTTGGTTCTGTTCGCGGCTTCGAAGTGAATACTCTGGGCCCCCGAAGTACTCCGCCAAGCATCTACACGGTAGATCAGCCGACCACCGGTATCGACGAGAACGGTAACCCCACTGAGATTGGTGGCCCCGATGGCCGGCAGTTTGGTTATCAGCTGAATCCGGAGAGTGGCAAGCTGGACTTTGAGACATTTCAGCAGCAGCGACGAGCCGCGCCCTTTGGAGGCAACGTGCTGGTCGAGGGTAGCGCAGAATTACTGTTCCCGTTGCCCTTCCTGAAGGATCGCAGCCGTGTAAGATCAGCGTTCTTCATTGACGTGGGTAATGTTTTTAATAATCGCTGCGGTATTAATCAGCCGAATTGTTTTGATTTTGATGCCGAAGAGTTGCGTTATTCTGCGGGTGTGGGTGTGACGTGGTTGAGTGGTTTTGGCCCGCTTACTTTCGCTATTGCCAAACCTCTGAATGCATCAGAGATCGATCGTGAAGAAGTGTTCCAGTTTACGCTGGGGCAAAGTTTCTAATTTTTTCGTGTTTTAGTTTTTTTTCTCCAAGGAGTAATTGTTGTGATCAAGAAGTTTTTAGCCGTTGTTGCCCTGGGTGTTGCCATGCTGCCCATGGGCGCGTTCGCCCAGGGTAAAGTTGCTGTGGTCGACGTTCAGGCAGCCATTCTGCAGTCCGACGCCGCACAGCAGCGTCTCGAAAATGTACGCGGTGAAGAGGGCTACAAGGCGGACAAAGAAGAGTTTGACCGCCTTCGGGAAGAGTTAGACAAGTTGGTGCGAGAGTTTCAGAAAGATGCGGCGGTGATGAGCCAAGAGCAGCAGGTTGCGGCGCGAAAGCGTTTGGCGAGCAAGCAGGCAGATCTCGAGCACGTGGGCGGCAAGCTTCAGCAAGCAGAGCAGGCTACGGGCCAAGCTCTCCTGCAAGAGATGTCTCCCATGGTTCAGGAAGTGTTGAGTGAGCTGATCACAACAGAAGGTATTGGCTTGTTGCTTCAGCGTACCTCTGTTATCCACGCGGACCCCGGATACAGCATCACAGCGAAGGTGACGGACAAGCTCAACCAACTGTCCGCGGCCAACTAAGCTTTTTCCATGGTAATCCTCGGTGACTTGGTAGCACGTTTAGGGTGTGAACCGGGTTCCGCTGATTTAGCGATTGAGCTTGATGGTATTGCCCCCCTCGGACGGGCAGGTCCGCGGGATTTGGCTTTTGTCTCCGAGGCGCGTTATCTAGACGCCCTGGGAGGCTGCCAGGCGGGGTGCGTGATACTCAAGCCCGAATGGCAAGACAGATGTCCCGTCCCCAGCATCTGTATGGACGACCCGTACCTTGCTTATGCAAAAGTGTCGGGCTTGTTCGAGTCCTTGGAACCACCGGCCGCTGGTGTACACCCCAGTGCGGTCATCGATCCTACAGCAACTGTCCCCGATTCAGTCAGTATTGGACCGGGCGCGTTTGTCGACGCGGGTGCTGTCTTGGGAGAGGGCGTGACACTGGGGCATGGAGCATCGGTAGGACGCGGTGCTCAGTTGGGAAAAAACTGCAGACTATGGCCCGGGGTAGTGATCTACCACGATGTAATCCTCGGCGACGACTGCGTTGTGCACGCTAATAGCGTTGTTGGAGCCGATGGCTTTGGTTTTGCCAAACGCGCGGATGGCTGGGAGAAAATCAGCCAACTCGGCAGTGTGCGTATCGGAAATCGAGTTGATATTGGTGCCAGTGTAACCATTGACCGAGGAGCTTTAGACGATACATTGGTCGAAGATGACGTGATCATCGACGATCAGGTGCATATCGCCCACAACTGTGTCATCGGCCGCCGCACGGCGATAGCGGGATGTGTGGGGATGGCTGGCAGCACGGAAATCGGCGAGGATTGTACATTTGCCGGACAGGTCGGAGTATCCGGTCATCTCAAGATTTGCGACAATGTGCACTTCTCTGGGCAAGCCAGAGTCATAAAAAATATTGATGAGCCTGGCAGTTATTCATCCGGGACACCGCTGGAACCAACAAAGCAGTGGCGGAAGAATGCAGTGCGCTTTGGTCAGCTCGACGCCCTCCAGAGGCGAATAGTAAAGCTGGAAGCCAAGCTGGCTGCGCTAGACGAGGCAGTTAGCGACGACGATTAACGGGTAAGCCTAATAGAGGAATGACGGCCTTGAACAACAACTGTCTGATGGACATATCGGAGATCCGCGAACACCTTCCTCACCGCTACCCTTTTCTGTTAGTAGACCGCGTTGTGGAGCTAGTTCCCGGTGAGTCGATTCTAGCTTACAAAAATCTCAGTATTAATGAGCCGTTTTTTGATGGACATTTCCCAGGTAATCCTGTGTTTCCTGGTGTTTTACTGCTCGAGGCTATGGCTCAAGCTGCAGGTATTCTAGGCTTTAAAACCATGGAGAAGACGCCTGCAGATGGCTCGATCTACATGTTTGTAGGCGCCGATAACCTTCGCTTCAAGCGTCCTTGTGTTCCCGGAGACTGCGTGCATTTACATGCCCAGATAGTGGGTGAGAAGCGCGGCATCTGGAAGTTCGACGTACAGTCCACGGTAGAGGGGCAGCGCTGCGCCTCTGCCACGATTCTTTGTGCTGACCGTCCCGCATGATTCATCCGCAGGCTATCGTTGAGCCTGGGGCGAAAGTCGCCGACGGAGTCTCTATTGGTCCTTGGTCTTACATCGGCGCGGAGGTGGAAATCGATCGCGACTGCGTGATTGAGCCCCATGTCGTTATTAAGGGCCCCACCCGCATCGGCGCGGGTAGTCACATTTACCAGTTTGCATCCGTGGGAGAGGCGACGCCGGATCTTAAGTACCGGGATGAACCTACGCGACTCACCATTGGTGAACGGAACACGATCCGCGAAGGGGTGACCATTCATAGAGGCACCGTTCAGGATCGCGGCGAAACCATTATCGGCAACGACAACTTGATCATGGCCTATGCGCATATTGGCCACGATAGCGTCATTGGCAACCACACGATTTTAGTGAATAACGTCGCGTTGGCGGGGCATGTCTTTGTTGACGATTGGGCGATTCTTAGCGGTTACACCCTCGTCCATCAGTTTTGTCGTATAGGTCAGCACAGCTTTAGTGGGATGCAGACAGCAATCGGTAAAGATGTTCCTGCTTATGTCACTGTCTCCGGGTCCCCTGCCGAAGCAAAGACTATTAATACCGAAGGGTTACGGCGGCGCGGATTTTCCGACTCTGCTGTTAGCCAACTGCGCAGGGCGTTCAAGATTTTGTATCGTCAAAATCTCACCCTGGATATTGCTATTCAACGACTCGAGACGATGTTGAGTGACACACCCGAGGTGAAGGTTCTCATCGACTCTATTCGTGCCTCGGAACGCGGCATCGTTCGCTGACGCTCTGAACGGTTTTAACTCAGATTCAGATCATAACTCAGGTGCCAGCCTGCGGATTGCTATGGTGGCGGGGGAAAGCTCCGGCGATCTGTTAGGTAGTCGCGTGATTCGTTCTTTGAGAGCCCAGTTTCCCGATCGAAAGTTGAAGTTAGAGGGGATTGGCGGTGCTGCGATGCAGGGGGAGGGCTTTGACAGCCTGTACCCCATGGAACGCCTGGCAGTTATGGGTTTAATAGAGCCGCTGGGGCGATTGCCAGAATTGCTGCGCATTCGTCGGGACTTGTACAGGCGTTGGGACGAATCACCGCCCGCTTTCTTTTTAGGCATTGATGCTCCGGATTTTAATCTTGCACTGGCGCGACGATTGCGAAAAGGCGGCCTGCGTACCGCGCAACTGGTAAGCCCTACGGTATGGGCTTGGAGGCAGGGTCGTGTCGCTACCGTTGCACGATCAGTGGATAGCCTGCTGTGTCTCTTTCCCTTCGAACCGCCTTTTTACGATGAGGTATCTCTCTCTACCACGTTTGTGGGTCACCCCTTGGCCGCGGAGCTTCGGCAGGTGCCGACACGAGAGTCGGTACGGCAGAAGCTCGGTATCGACGCTGACGCACCGGTGGTGGCACTACTTCCGGGAAGCCGCGGTAGCGAAGTCGCGCAGCTAGGTCAGAGTTTTATCGAAGCGGGTCGCATGCTTCGTACCAGGGATCCTCGTCGCCAACTCATCATGCCTGCGGCGAGCTCGGAGCGTTTACAGCAGTGCAGAGAGCTGTTGCGGGGGGCGTCGGCTGAGTCCGAAATTCGACTTATCGAAGGCCAATCCCGGGACGCCATGATTGCAGCAGATGTAGTTGTATTGGCCTCGGGTACAGCCACCCTTGAGGCCATGCTTTTACAGAGGCCCATGGTCATTGGCTATCGTGTCGCTAGAATGTCTTGGGCGCTCATGTCTCGACTCGCCGTAACGAAATTTGTTGGCCTTCCCAATATTCTTGCTGGAGGCCCTGTAGTGCCCGAATTACTTCAGGATGCGTTGTCGCCCTCAGCACTCGCACTGGAAGCGGAGATCCTTCTGGCGCACGGTGAGGATCAAGTGAAGGCCTTGCAACCATCAATTGCCGCTATGGAGCGAGACTTTGACGCTGCGCTGGGCCCGGCTCTGGAAGCTTTGCTTGCGCTGGAGAGAGCTCACTAGTGGCTTTGGATGACTGGGAACAAGCGATTGCCAAGCTGCCTCACGATGCCTGCATCGTCGGTGTCGATGAAGTGGGCCGCGGGCCCTTGGCAGGAGATGTGGTGGCCGCCGCCGCAGTGCTGGATAGGAACGATCCCATTGATGGTCTGGCTGACTCAAAGAAGCTCACAGCAAAGCGTAGAGAGCTCCTGTCAGAACAATTACACCTTCGGGCAAAGGCCGTGGCATTGGGGCGGGCTTCTCCCGAGGAGATTGATGAGCTGAACATACTCCAAGCCAGTCTTCTAGCAATGTGGCGAGCGGTGGACGCCTTGGGGGTGAACCCTGATCTGGTGCTGGTCGATGGCAGGCAGCTACCCCGTTGGAACTACCGCAGCATCGCAGTGATTAAGGGCGACTCGAGAGTTCAGCAGATAGCGGCTGCGTCTATTGTTGCGAAAGTGGAGCGTGACAGATACATGTGTGAGCAACACCAGCGATGGCCTATGTACGGCTTTGATGCCCACAAGGGTTATCCCACCGCTGCACACTTATCCGCCTTAAAAACCCATGGGGTGAGTCCCTTGCATCGTCGCAGCTTCGCGCCGGTGCGCGCAATTATTGGAGGACATTGACGCTTGTCAGATTTTGTTCATTTACGGGTACACAGTGAATATTCGCTGAGCGACGGTCTCGTCCGTATAAAGCCGCTGGCGGCACGAGTTGCGGATTTGGGAATGCCTGCTGTGGCAGTCACCGACGTCTGCAATTTTTACGGTCTTATCAAGTTTCATAAAGCGGCGGTGGGCGCGGGGATTAAGCCCATTTTTGGGGCGGATGTCTGGGTCACGGAGTCCCTCAAAGGCGATGAAGCCCACCCTCTGAGCTTATTGATCATGAACTCCGCGGGTTATCTGAATCTTACTCGGCTGCTATCCAGGGCTTATAGAGAGGGACAGACCCACGAAGGTCCGCGCGTATTGTGGGAGTGGTTGGAAGAGGGCGCCGATGGGCTACTTGCGCTGTCCTGCGGGGCAGCGGGCGAAGTTGGCCAGGCTTTGGTGAACGATAAGCCTGAACTTGCGAAGGAGCGTTTGGAGCGATGCCTTACAGTGTTTCCCGATCGTTTTTATCTGGAGTTACATCGTACCGGTAGGGTCGGCGACGAAGAGCATGTGCATGCGGCCTTGGCAATTGCAGCGCAATACAATTGTCCGGTAGTCGCTACCAACGACGTTCGATTCATTGATGCGAGTGAATTCGAGGCTCACGAGGCTCGAGTGTGCATCGCCGAAAGTCGGGTGTTGGATGATCCGCGCCGACAGCGGCGATACAGCGAAGAGCAATACCTGCGAACCGCGCAGGAAATGCAGGACTTGTTCGAAGACGTTCCTGAGGCCCTAGAGAACACGGTAGCCATCGCAAGACGCTGCTCTATGGAGATAGAGCTTGGTCGCGTTTGTTTGCCGGAGTATCCGGTGCCCGAAGGCATGACCATGGATACCTTCTTCCGGGAGCTTGCCCATCGCGGGCTCGATGAACGGATGGTGACGCTGCAAATTAGCCAACGTGAGAATTCACAGCAGCTCGAGAAGGATTACCGGGACCGCCTGGATTTTGAGTTGGACACCATTATTGATATGGGGTTTCCCGGTTACTTTTTGATTGTGATGGACTTCATTCGCTGGGCGAAGGAGCGGGGTATTCCTGTGGGGCCGGGGAGAGGATCAGGTGCGGGATCGCTGGTCGCCTACTCATTATCAATTACAGACCTTGATCCTATGGAGTACGAATTGCTCTTCGAGCGATTCCTTAATCCTGAACGCGTGTCGATGCCGGACTTCGATGTGGATTTTTGCATGGAGCGTCGAGACGAGGTTATTGACTACGTTGCCGAGACCTATGGTCGTGAGGCTGTGTCACAGATTATTACCTTCGGTACTCTCGCTGCGAAGGCGGTGGTACGTGATGTTGCGCGTGTGCAGGGCAAGTCTTACGGCCTCGGTGATCGCCTGTCCAAGATGATTCCCTTTGAGGTGGGAATGACTCTGGAAAAAGCGCTGGAGCAGGAGGACAGTCTTCAGCAGTTCCTCCGCGACGACGGCGAAGCGCAGGAAATCTGGGACATGGCTGTGCAGCTGGAGGGTGTGACTCGAAACGTCGGTAAGCACGCCGGAGGTGTTGTCATAGCACCCTCGGAACTCACTGATTTTTCTGCGCTGTACTGTGACGGTGAGGGCGCGGGTCTCGTTACTCAGTTCGATAAGAATGACGTCGAAGACGCGGGCTTGGTGAAGTTCGACTTTTTGGGCCTACGTACCCTGACGATCATCGACTGGGCTCAGGGGATGATCAACGAGATACGCGCGCGTAGCGACGAGTCGCCCCTGGATATCAATCACATACCTTTAGACGATGCGGCCTCTTTTGATTTGCTGCGCTCAGCGGAAACTACCGCGGTGTTTCAGCTGGAATCCCGAGGCATGAAGGAGCTGATTGCGCGACTTCGCCCCGATTGCTTTGAAGACATCATTGCCCTTGTGGCGCTCTACCGTCCGGGGCCACTGCAGTCCGGTATGGTCGACAATTTTATCGATCGAAAGCACGGCCGCGAGAAGGTGTCTTATCCCGATGCTGACTATCAGCATGAGCTTCTTAAGCCCGTTCTTGAGCCCACCTACGGCATTATTCTGTACCAGGAACAGGTAATGCAGATAGCCCAGATTCTGGCCGGATACACCCTGGGAGGCGCCGATTTGTTACGCCGGGCCATGGGTAAGAAAAAGCCCGAAGAAATGGCCAAGCAGCGTTCGGTGTTTGCCGCGGGCGCAGCTGATAAAGGCGTAAATGCTGATCTGGCGACCAAGCTTTTTGACCTCGTAGAGAAGTTTGCGGGTTACGGTTTTAACAAGTCGCACTCTGCAGCCTACGCGCTAGTCTCCTATCAAACCGCTTGGTTGAAGAGTCACTACCCTGCAGCTTTCATGGCGGCGGTGATGAGCTCTGAGCTGGACAACACCGATAAGATTGTCGTGTTCATTGAGGAATGCCGTCGCATGGGTCTGTCGGTTCGACTTCCGGATGTGAACGAAGGTCGATACATGTTCACTGTGAGTGAGGCGGGCGAAATTGTCTATGGTTTGGGTGCCATCAAAGGTCTTGGCGAGGGCCCCGTGTCTGGATTGCTGGAAAGCCGTGAGACTCACGGGCCCTTCTCGGACCTCTTTGATTTTTGTGCGCGCACCGACCCGCGAAAACTCAATCGCAAAGCATTGGAGGCCCTGGTTCGTAGTGGTGCATTCGATTCCTTGGGAACGGATCGCTGGGTTCTTCTGGGGGGTATCGATGATGCGCTCCGTGCAGCAGAGCAGAACGCGGCGAATCGTGACGCCGGTATGATTGATCTATTCGGTGAGACGGTGCAGGCAAGTCAGGAGCAGGGGGACCCCTACGCCGAGCTGCGACATATCAGGCCCTGGACCGACCGGGAGCGTCTGCAGGGTGAGCGAGATACCCTTGGGCTCTACGTAACCGGGCATCCAATTGATAGCTGCGAAGACGAAATCCGGCGCTTTGCGCCCCAGCGCCTTGCTGACTTACGCCCCGACAGTCGCGGGAATTGCCGTGTTGCAGGGCTCATACTCAGTATGCGAGCCATGAAGAGCGCCCGTGGTGCCATGGCAATCTTTGTGCTGGATGACCGCAGTGCACGACTGGAAGCGACGGCATATTCTGAGGTGTACCAACAGTATCGTGAGCTATTGGTCAAAGATCAGATCGTGATTGCCGAGGGACGTCTCTCTCAGGATGATCGCAGCGGTGCTACGGTAATGCGCGTATCAGCACTCCATAGTCTGGCGGAGGAGCGTGCGCGTCTAGCCTCGGGCCTGACGATTCATGTGGAAGCTGCAGAGGTAAATGATCGTTTCCGGGAATTTCTCCGGGAGCTTTTGTCCACCGCTCCGGGTGAGTGCCCGGTGCGCCTTAGATACCATCAGGGTCGTCAGAGTGCTTCTTTAATGCTCGGCCAACAGTGGCGGGTTTCTCCCAGTGAAGAGTTGCTGGAAGAATTGCGCCGTGAACTTGGAGGGGATAGGGTTAAGCTCGCTTTTGACCAACAAATTACAGCAGGAGAGCGGCATTGAACGATCAAGAACACTCGCGACGCAGCGACGAAGATAGCCTTGGCACTGAAATTGAGGCGGCGGTTTTTCGGCGACTGCTGGAACACCTGGATAGCAATAAGCAGGTTCAGAACATTGAGCTGATGAATCTCGCCAATTTTTGCAGGAACTGCCTTTCCAAATGGTATGTGGCGGCGGCCGAAGACCGAGGTCTAAGCGTTGACTACGAAGCGGCTCGAGAGAGGGTATACGGCATGCCTTATTCTCAATGGAAGAGTCAGCACCAGACAGAGGCGACACCAGAGCAGTTGGCACAGTTTCAAGCGCAACAGTAAAGGCTCCATCGATTCACCAAACAATTCACCAAACAATTTAACAAAAAGGGCGACTGCTAACATGAGCGGTCAAACACACTAATAAAAACAGGAGAGCTAACATGGGTATTTCTATGCGGATTCGCAGCCTCGTTGGAGCGATGACGTTTGCGAGCGTCGCGCTGACGAGTCATGCGGCACAGGAACCAAATATTCTTGTCATTTGGGGTGACGATATCGGCATCACCAATATCAGCGCTTATGGCGATGGGATCATGGGTTATCGGACGCCCAATATCGATCGCATCGCGGATGAAGGCGTTCGTTTTACGGATTATTACGGTGACCAGAGCTGCACCGCGGGTCGATCCAGCTTCATCACGGGACAGTCGCCCCTGAGAACCGGTTTGTCGAAAGTCGGTCAGCCCGGCGCTGATCTAGGTCTCCAGGACCGTGACATCACTATTGCTGAAGTACTCAAGACCAAAGGCTATGCCACGGGCCAGTTTGGCAAGAATCACCTCGGTGATAAGGATGGCTTTTTGCCAACCAATCACGGTTTTGACGAGTTCTACGGCAATCTTTACCACCTCCACGCCGAAGAAGAGCCCGAGGATGAAGATTATCCGCAGCAGGATTGGTTCCAGCAGCGCTTTAGCCCGCGCGGCGTTATCCACTCCTACGCTGACGGACGGATTGAGGATACTGGTCCCCTCACGCGCAAGCGTATGGAGACCGCTGATGAGGAGTTTGTAGAGGCCGCAAGCGCCTTTATCGACAAAAGTGTGGCAGACAACAAGCCATTTTTTGTCTGGGTAAACACCACGGGTATGCATTTCAGGACCCATCGTGCGGACAAGCATAAAGGGAAGTCAGGCCAGGGTTTCTACAATGACGTCATGGTCGCCCACGATGAGTTGGTAGGCTCTCTGCTTGATCAATTAGATAGCCTTGGTGTCTCAGAGAACACGATTGTTTTTTACTCCACGGACAATGGTGTGCACTACAACACCTGGCCGGACGCGGGAATTACGCCATTTCGTAGCGAGAAAAACTCCAATTGGGAAGGCGCCTACCGTGTTCCAGCTATGGTGCGCTGGCCGGCAAAAATACCTTCAGGTCAGGTCTCTACCGAGATTATGTCGCATTTGGACTGGATGCCCACCCTGGCAGCAGCGGCTGGAGAAACAAGCCTCAAACAGCAGCTTCTTGAGGGAAGACGCGTGGGTGACAAGAGCGCCACACTGCACTTGGATGGCTATAACTTCTTACCGTATCTCACAGGAGAGACGGAGCAAGGGCCTCGCAAGAGCTTTGTTTACATCAATGATATCGGCGCGCCGGTTGCCGTACGCTTTGGTGATTGGAAGTCTGTATACGCCGAGAATCGCGCAAAGACTCTGGCGCTTTGGGCGGAGCCTTTCGTGACTTTAAGATTGCCGAAGCTCTTTCATCTTCGTCGTGATCCCTTCGAGCGGGCGGATCACAACTCAAATACCTATTGGGATTGGTATGTTGATAAGGCAGCGCAGATGTACATGGGAGGCGCTGTGATGCAGCAGTTCTTGATGACTTTTGAGAAGTATCCACCCAGCCAGCGTCCTGACTCATGGTCCATCGATAAGTTAACGGACGCCTATCTTAAATTTGAGTAGAGCGAGCTTTTTCGGGATCAAAAAAAACCGCGTGTTACAACGCGGTTTTTTTATTGCTTGGGATCTAAGAGGGTTTGTCGGTCGCGGGACTTGGTGATCCTCCTGGCCAGAAGCGCTGACGAGCGACCGCTGCGGCCTTTGCCACGTCCTCACCAATGAGGTAAAGCGAAGGTACCAGTAGAAGGGTGACAAACAGCGCAAACAAAACCCCAAAGGAAAGTGATAGCACGGCGGGCTTCAAGAACTGCGCGTTGGTGCTGCGCTCCGCCATGATGGGTATCAGTCCTACAAAGGTTGTGACCGTGGTCAGGAGTATGGGCCTGAAGCGGTTTACGCCCGCTTGAATTACAGCATCCAGGGTACCTTTCCCCTGTTCGCGCAAACGCCCAATGTAGTCCACTAAAACGAGGTTATCGTTCACCACGACGCCCGCCGCCGCGCCAATGCCAAAATAGGAAAACAGGGCGAGGGGAGTCGCAAAGATTAAGTGCCCAAATATTGCGCCCATGAAGCCGAAGGGTATAGCCGTCATAATCAGCAGAGGTAGCCAGTATGAGCGGAAGGCAATGGCGATCAGAGCATACATAGCGAACAAGGCTATAGAGTAGAGCGCCGCGATCTCGCCAATAAACTGATCCTCCTCCTCCTGGGCGCCGCCTTTGAGGATGACTAATCCAGGGTATTCATTCTGTAGATCAGTGAGATGGGTTTCTTCGATATCCCGTTTAATGTCGCTGATCAAGTCCTGCTCGAGATCGGCCCGAACGTAGACTACTCGGTTCCCGTCCCGGCGTTGTATGCGCTGAACGCCACCTTGCAATTCCACGTCTGCTATAGCAAACAATGGAACTTCGCGGCCATCAGCAGTGCGTACTCGGAAGTTGTTGAGACTCGAGAGGGTTTGTCGCGCCTCCGTGGGGTAGCGCACCATAACCTTTACATCGCCATTGGCTCTGGGGAGACGCTGTACCTCTTCTCCAAAGTAGGCCTGGCGTACCTGACGAGAAACATCTGCCAGTCGAATGCCGAGGGTCTCTGCGCCGGGCTTAAGGCTCAAAACGATTTCATCGGTTTCACCCTGTTGGCTGTCCCGCACATCCAGAACGCCGTTGTAGCTGCCGATCTTTGCCTGTAATTCTTTTGAGGCAGCGGTGAGTGCATCGCCGTCACGATGCCTGAGCAGATAGGTTATATCAGCGTCATTGTCATTGAGTGTGTAATTGACCTGTATTTCATCGGCATCGGGTATATCGCCCACCAGCGTCCGCAGCCGCTCAGCGGTCTCGCGGGCCGACAGATCACGCACTTCGGGTGGAGCCAGCTTTACTATCGCAATGACACTGTCGCGACGAGACCGCGTATACCAGCCTTCGATAAGTTGCCCTGTTCCTTCACCGGTGGTTCGCGCCGCTTCGTCCACTTCTTCTACAAGCGTGCGTTCGGCTTCCTGTAGCTGATCAAGCACACCGAGCGCACGATCATAGGAAGTGCCAGGGGGAAGTTTCACGTCTACAACAATCTGGGAACTCTCCACCTGCGGCATGAAGTAGAACTTCACCCATCCAGTATTAAATAGACCGATAGCAATCAGGAATGCGCCCAAAAATGCGCTGGCAGTGAGATAGCGACGCTCCACCGCCCAGCGAAGAATGGGTTGATAAACACGCGACGCGAATCCAGAAATACTGTGCTCAATCTTCTGTTGACGCAGCGCCAGTCCCGTTAAGTTCTTCCGATGACTGAGGTCTCGAAGGTGAGACGGGAGAATCAGAAAGGCTTCGATGAGAGAAATTGTCAGGGCCGCGGTAATAACAATCGATAGCTGGCGGGTTACCTGCGCCGCTTCCCCCGAAACAAAGAGCCACGGGGCGAACGCAATCATCGTGGTGAGTACCGCAAAAATCACGGGCCGTGATACGGCAAACGCTCCTTGAATGGCCGCCTCGCTGCCGCCACCCATCTCATGGGCATGATGGTGAATGCTCTCTCCGACGACGATGGCGTCATCCACCACAATGCCCAGTACCAACAAGAATGCGAAGGTCGACATGATGTTCAGCGAGACGTC
Source organism: Congregibacter sp. (assembly GCF_045107095.1). Classification (GTDB taxonomy): domain Bacteria; phylum Pseudomonadota; class Gammaproteobacteria; order Pseudomonadales; family Halieaceae; genus Congregibacter. The sequence continues at coordinate 125,285 of NZ_JBGCFU010000036.1, forward strand.
GTTGACGGGAAGTATGGAAAAGGTGCCCACGAAGGCAACGCCGATACCGGCGGTAACCCAAAGGGCGACGCGAGGACGCAAAGTTAAAATGAGTACAAGGAAAACCAGGGCGAGTCCGAGATACGATGACTTGCCGATAAGCTCCATACGCTCGCTGTAGATGTCCGCAGTATCGAACCACATAGACAGCTCTATGCCTTCAGGCAGGCTTGCGCGACGCTCTTCCATCCAGGCATGAACGGCTTCGCTGGCTTTGACGACCTGCATGTTGTCTGTGCTCTGAACCTGCAAAAGCACTGCAGGTTGGCCATTCATCGTCGCGAGAATTTCGTTGTCTTCAAAGCCATCGATAACACGGGCGACATCGCCAACCCGGATGGTGCCGCCGTCAGCGCTCTGGCGAATGATAATCTGTGAAAAGTCTTGTTCTGTGTCGGCAAGATTACGGGCACGAATCTGTACATCACCGGTCGCTGTGCGCACCTGTCCGGAGGACAAGTTAATGGAGCTGGCTCTAATCGCGTCGGCTACTTCTGCGAACGACAATGCGTATTGTCGAAGGCTGGCCTCCGAGAGCTCTACTGTGACTTCTTCGCGTCGCGTTCCAAACAATTCAATGGTAGATACCCAGGGTAGTGTGGCGACCTCGCGTCGGAGATCTTCGGAGAGACGGGTCAGCTCTCGTTCACTCACATCGCCGTGCACCGCGACGCGGAGCATTTCTTGTTTGAACTGGCTGCGGCGCACCCGTGGGTTTTCGATGTCCCGGGGTAGGGAGGTGACAGAGTCTACGGCGTTTTTCACATCGTTGAGGAAACCGTTTATGTCGACGCCGGGGAAGGTGGAAACGGTGATCTCGGCCATGCTCTCCACTGCTGTGGAGTAAATATGATTGATCTGATCGAGATCTTTGAGGCGATCCTCAATGCGTGAAATGATCTGTTCTTCAACTTCTTGTGGCGCGGCACCCGGCCAAACCACCTCAATGTTTGCTTGATAGGGCTTAACCTGCGGGAACGCCTCGCGCTCCATTGAGATAAAGCCCATGATGCCCGCAAGTACGATTCCCACCATAAGTAGGTTGGCAGCAACGGGGTTATGTACCCACCAGGAAATAAGCCTCTCCATGATCAGTCTTCCCGCGCTGCGAACTGGCGTTCATCGATGGTCGATAGCGCCATACCGGAAATTGGATTGCGCAGAGCGGATACGATGAGCCGTTCACCGGGTCTCAGGCCGCTGCTTATGACTGCATGCTCGGCGCCGGTGTGGGCGACTTCCGCAGTGCGTATGTCCAGTAGTCCACTGGAGTCCACAACAAATAGCTGGTTGCCGGGTCGTAAGCCTTTGCTGGGAATGCGCACGGTGTTCTCAAGGCGGCGTCCAGTGACCTGTGCTTCTACAAAGAGTCCTACGGCCATAGGCATGCCGTCTTCAGAGCGTCCAAGACCGTAAGGGTCTTTTACTTCAGCAGTGGCGTAGATCAATCGCGTACTGGGGTCGACTGCGGCATCAATGCGGACCAGCTCCCCAGTCCAATGTTGCGTCTTGCCAGCAACCTCGGCAGAGAAATCAACTGTTGGCGCTGTGCCGGCTTCTGCGGCGTAACCAATGGGTAAGCCGAGGGCAGCGAGTTGACGGTTGTTTAAGGGTAATCGAATCTGTACGCGATCAGTGGAGAAGACCTCCGCCAGGGTTGTGCCCATGGAGATCACTTCGCCGATGTGCACACTTGTAAGTGCTACACGGCCCTCGAAGGGAAGGCGAATGTTGGTGCGCTCAAGATTTAGCTGCGCCAGCTCGAGAGCTGCCAGTGCAGCTTCGCGTCGCGCCTCGGCTTCAGCAATCTGGGGCTTCTTCAGCGACAAATTTGATGCGTTGGGTACATCGCGTAACTGCTTGCGTGCGACGTCTGCGTCCGCCAGCGCCTGTTGAACGGATAGCTCCGCAGCGGCCACTGCTGCTTGAGCTTCCCGCAGGGCTACGCGGTAGTCGCTGTCGTCAATCTTCATCAGTACGGTGCTGGAATCAAAGCGGCCGCCCTCTACATACTCGGGGGATACTGAGACGATGCGCCCGCCTACCTGAGCGGTGAGGTTGATCATGGTGCGAGCTCGAACCTCGCCCTGAGTCTGCACATCAAGGATTGCATCGCTGCTTTCTGCCAGGTGCGTATAGACCGTGACCGGACGGGGCGGTGCTTCGTCGGTCTGTGGCTCCGGGGCAGTAGCTTTGAGGAGCATGACGACCCCAACCGCGATGCCAAGTACCAGTACGGGACCGCTAAATTTCAGCAGTTTTGCCCTCATTTATTTCCCCTGATTCAGTGATGTAGTCAACTAGCCCAGTATCTTGTGATCAAGCGCTGGCTACAACGCAGTTTGTCGCCGGACTCCGTCAGTTTGTCGCATTGTTGTGTGACATCTTGCAGTGGCTTTTTACTTCAAAATGAAATATTTTTTCAGTATGAATTATTAATCATCGAACTAGTCGAACTATGCCACATCAGTCCCGGTGCACTATCTCTGTTAATTTATTGATTTGTATAGGGAAAAAAAATTTCTAGGGGTTTGGATCGATGTTGGACTAATTCTTGCCAACTACCTTGTCATTGTTCCAGCTTGCCCTTGGGAAGGCGGAATGATCTGACACTGCCCTTGAGTTCGGCGCGTAAATCCAAAGCGGCTTCGCGCGCAGTCTTGGGGCATCAAGACAATAAGAGGATTGACCGTATGGCAAAACCCCTTCGCGGTGTGAGAGTTCTGGATCTCACCCATATGCTCTCCGGCCCTTACGGCGCGATGATCCTCGCCGACCTCGGTGCGGAAACCATCAAGGTCGAGCCGCTAAAGGGTGAAGGTACGCGCAAATTACTCGCGAGTGACCCCAAGAACTCACTCAACGGGCAGGGCGCGTACTTTGTGACCCTAAACCGTAACAAGCAAAGCGTCGCACTGGATCTTAAGTCAGACGCCGGTCTGGAGGTCTTCTATGATCTCGTACGTAACAGCGACATTGTCGTGGAAAATTTTAGTGCCGGTGTCGCTGGCAAGTTACGTATCGACTTCGATCATCTGTCGAAAGTAAATCCCAAGATCATCACCTGCTCTATTTCCGGGTTTGGCTCCGGTGGTCCTAATTACCAAAGACCTGCATTCGATCAGGTTGTTCAGGCTATTGGCGGTGGCATGTCCATAACGGGTCATGATGCTGCGCAGCCTACTCGTGCTGGCATTCCCATCGGTGATCTTGGCGGGGGCATGTTCGGAGTCATGGGAGTTCTCGCTGCGCTTTACGAAAGAGGGCAAAGTGGTCTCGGTCAGCACGTAGATATCTCTATGCTCGACTGTCAGATTTCAATGCTCAACTACATGGCGACTATGCATTTTCTTTCCGGGGAAGTTCCCCACCCCATTGGTAACAGTCATTTTGTTCATGTGCCCTACAACAGTTATCCCACAGCGACCGGGCACATCATTATCGCTGTGATCTTTGACAGCTTTTGGGACAACTTGATGGACGTTATCGACGAGCCTGCATTTCGTGAAGAGAAATATCGCACCCAGCCTGCGCGCCTTGCAGATAAGGAGTTTATTGATCGCCGCTTGGGCGAAATCCTCAGCACCCAAAGTTCCGAGTATTGGCTGGAAAAATTGACCGAGAAGCGAATTCCCTGCGCTCGAGTGAATACGCTGGACGAGGCCCTCGCGGACGAACAGGTGTTGTCTCGCAACATGGTCGTCGAGCTTACACACCCCGAAGGTGGTAGCACCCGGGGGCCGGGAAACCCCATCAAACTCTCACGTACTGATGAGGAGAGTTTTACGTCGGCGCCCTTGTTGGGGCAGCACACCGATACTGTGCTGCGGGATCTACTGGGCTATAGCGATGACCAGCTTGAGACCTTAAGAGGTGTAGGAGCAGTAGCGTGAGCGATTCGATCATTATTAATGAAGTAGGTCCTCGAGACGGACTGCAGAGTCAGGATGGCTCTCTCAGCCTCGAGCAGCGCTTTGCGTTCGTAGAGGCCATATTGGCAGCGGGCGTCAGGCATGTGGAGATGGGCAGCTTTGTCTCCCCAAAGGCGGTGCCACAAATGGCGGGCACCGGCGATCTTGCTCGGCGTCTTGGGCGCCGTGATGGCGTAGAGCTAAGTGCCCTGGTGCCTAATATGAAGGGCTATGAGCTAGCTAGCGATGCCGGCGTAGAAACCATGGCGGTTGTTGTTTCCTCCACCGAAACAATGAATCAGAAGAACATCAATCTGAGCATGGACGAGACCATGGACGTTGCTCGAGCGGTGATCGAGCGTGGCAGCGCCGAAGGAAAGCGTGTGCAGGCTTACCTGGCAGTAGCATTCGAGTGTCCGTTTGAAGGGGCCGTAGATCCAGGGTACGTGCGAGCCTTGGCGGCCCAGCTGCTGGATGCGGGTGCTTCCGAGTTGGTCATTGCCGACACGATTGGTGCTGCGAATCCCGCGCAGGTGAAACAGCTGATGACCGCCCTCGCGAAAGAGCATGAGTCTGAGCGCCTAGCCTGTCACTTTCATGACACTCGAGCCCTTGGCCTTGCCAATATTTACGCCGCGCTTGAGAGCGGGGTGCGACGCTTCGACTCTTCCATTGGCGGTCTCGGTGGCTGTCCCTTTGCCCCTGGTGCAAAGGGCAATGTCGCTACGGAAGACGTTGTCATGCTTTGTGAGCAAATGGGTTGCGAAACGGATATTGAAATGCCGGCTTTGCTTCAAGCGGTTGATCTTGTAAGTGAGATGCTGGGGCGACCCCAGGGTGGAAGAGCGCATTACTGGTTGAGTCGTAACGCGGCTTAAAACTTTTTTGCGTCAGCTTCAGGCGGCGCTGCAATCAGGTAGAAGGACGAGGAATGAGTTACCGATTAGGTGTAGACGTAGGCGGAACTTTCACAGATTTTCTGCTGTTGAATGAAGAAAGTGGAGAAACTTTCACAGCCAAGGTGCCATCGACCCCCGAGGATTCGTCCATCGGCGTTTTGAATGGCATAGCGCGAATCTGCGACGAGTCAGGTGTAAATCCAAAAGATATTGAGCTGGTTATGCACGGTACGACCGTGGCGACTAACGCCGTGCTCACTGGTCGCGGCGCGCGCGTTGGACTTGTTACCACCGCTGGCTTCGAAGATACCTTGCAGGTCGCTCGTTCCTATTGCCCGGGTGGTCTGGGTGGATGGGTCAGCTTTGTTAAAAGTCCTTTACTCGCGCCCCTGGAGCTCACCATCGGTGCCGCCGGTCGCATCGGCGCGGATGGGGAGATTGTTGAGCCGATCGATGAGGATTCTCTGCGACGAGATCTCCAGGCGCTGCGTGATCGCGGCGAAGTTGAGGCTCTGACTATCTGTTTGATCAACGCCTACATAAATTCCGAACACGAGCGGCAAGTCGCTGCCATCGCTGCGGAGATCTTTGTGGATACCCCTATATCGGTGTCCAGCGATGTCGTTCCGGAAATGCAGGAGTACGAGCGAACAGAGACCACGGTTGTTAACTCCTACGTGCGTCCCGAAGTGGCTCGCTACGTTAACAACCTTCAGGCTGCCCTGGATGAGCGTTTGGGCGAGGGAGCTCAGCTTTCTATCCTGCGATCCGATGGTGGGTTGGCGTCGGCGCGTGCGGCAGCAGATTCACCTGTGAACTTGTTGATGAGTGGCCCAGCGGGTGGGGTGGCCGGCGCAATCTATTTTTGTGAGCGGGCCGGTTTCCGCGACATTCTCACCTTTGATATGGGCGGCACCTCTACTGATGTAGCTCTCATTCAGGATGCCCGCGCCCGAGTACGGCGCGAGACCATAGTCGGAGATGTTCGCGTTCGCGCGCCTTCCGTAGATGTCCGCACGGTCGGTGCCGGTGGAGGATCTATTGCATTCGTGCCTGAGCTGACGAAAGCACTGCGTGTTGGGCCGGAGTCAGCAGGCGCTGTTCCTGGCCCAGCTTGCTATATGAAGGGCGGCGAAGAGCCCACGGTATGTGACGCTAACGTCGTACTCGGCTATTTACCGTCCGATGTTCAGCTTGGCGGCAAGATGCAGATCAATCGCGACGCTTCAGAAAAGGCGGTGCAGAAGGTTGCTGATGCCATGGGCATCGACCTTATGGAAGCCGCCGAAGGCATCATCAAAATAGTTAATGAGTCGATGTTTGGTGCACTCCGACTTGTGTCGGTCGAGCAGGGCTATGATCCGAGAGACTTTGCGTTGGTGGGTTTTGGCGGTGCAGGTCCTCTGCATGCGAACGCGCTGGGTATTCTCACAGACGCCTGGCCGGTGATTGTGCCTCCAGGTCCAGGCGTTTTATGTGCTTATGGTGATGCGACGACTCAAGTTCAGGACGAAGCCGCTCGCACCTATTTGACGATGGCTGGAGACCTTAGTGACGCACAGATGCTGACGGATTTGCATGAATTGCGCGATCGCGCTGGCGAGTCGCTCCGAGCTGATGGCATTCCTGATGCAGAGCAGGAAGTTTCCTATCAGGCTGATCTTCGCTACGCGGGGCAAGCCTTTCAGATCACTGTGGACTTCGATGAACAGGAGCTCATGGATAAAGGCGTCGCACTGCTCACTGAAGCCTTTGACGCCGAGCACGAGCAGCTGTTCACGTTCAAGCTGGGCGACGGTCATGAGATATTGATGATCCGAGCCGTCGTGAAAGCGGCCGCCCGCAAGATCGCGGATAAGCATGTGGCTGCGAGCGAGAGCTCACTTGACGAGTGCAAGATACATGACAGCCGTTTCTACTTTGAGGGTGCCTGGCACCCGGCGCCCATCTACGATCGCGGGCGTCTGCACGAAGGCCTGGATGTTGCTGGCCCCTGTGTGGTTGCGGAAATGGACTCGACCACTGTAGTGCTTCCGGGCTATACGGCAAAAGTAGACGCCGTTGGCAATCTTTTGATCAACCCAAGCAATGGAGGCGCCTGATATGCCCGCGATCATCAAAGAGACTAATACCGCGGCACTTCAGAGTGTCGACGTCGATGGCGTGACGGTCGATATTATTGAGAATGCTCTGCGCAACGCTCGCGAAGAAATGGACGCGGTACTGTTTAGAACCGCGATGTCGCCAGGTATCCGTGAGCAGGGCGATTGTTTTCCCATGATCGCCAACCGTGAAGGCAAAATGGTTGTGGGTCAGTTTGGATCTTTTATCGGCCCCTTTCTGGAAGCTTACGACGCGGAGATCGAGGAGGGAGATATTATCCTCACGAACGATCCTTACATGTGTAACGCTGCGGTTTCTCACTTGCCCGATTGGGTGGTTCTTGTGCCTGTATTCAAGGGCGGTCGCCACATAGCCTGGTCGGCTATGTTTGGGCACATGTCCGACAACGGTGGAATGGTTCCGGGTTCTATCCCCATCGAGGCCACCACCATTTATCAGGAAGGCATTCGCATACCGCCTACGAAGCTTTACAAGCGCGGTGAACTGCAGACTGATCTGCTGGAGCTTATTCTGCATAACGTGCGAACGCCGCAATGGAATCGCTTTGATCTAAATGCCTTGGTGGCAGCCTGCAACACGGCGGCTAAGCGCTGTGTGGAGCTGGCGGAGCGCTTTGGTGATGATGTGCTCAAGTCCACCATGGACGTGATGCTTGATCGCAACCATTCAGCAATGAAGCACATCATCGAGATGTTTATCCCGGAAGAGCCTCGGGAATTCGAAGATTATCTTTGCGACGACGGCATGGGTATGGGTCCCTATCGGATTAAATGCCGTATGTGGCGCGAGGGCTCCACCGCCATCTTTGACTTTGATGGCACGGATCCCCAGGCGCAGAGTTCTGTGAACTTCTTCCTCAATGAGGATATGTTCAAGATGTTCTTTGGTTCCTTCACTATCAACGTGGTGGATCCCCAGATCGTATTCAACGACGGTTTTTATGATCTTGTGGACGTGCGTATCCCTGAAGGCACGCTCCTAAAGCCCAGGTTCCCCGCAGCCTTGTCAGGACGTACTCATGCCCTGGGACGAATTTTTGATTTGCTAGGCGCGTTACTGGGTATGGGGGCGCCAGAGCAAATGCTTAACGCAGCTGGCTTTTCTGATTCACCGCACCTTTTTTATTCGGGCTACGATCAGCGCCCCGGTAAGGACGGCGAGTGGTTCCAGTTGTTTCAGATTGGTTTCGGCGGCATACCAGGCCGTCCTGTTGGTGACGGACCTGATGGCCACTCTCTGTGGCCGGGCTTTACTAATGTTCCCAATGAGTTCATTGAGTCCTACTTTCCACTGCGCATAGAACGCTATGAAACCATTTGCGATTCTGGTGGCGCTGGACTCCACCGCGGTGGTAATGGTCTTTCTGTCGCCTATCGGTTTTTGGCAGATGGCGAGATCGGTATTCACGATGAGCGCTGGTTGACCCATCCCTGGGGGGTTCTGGGCGGTGATACGGGGCAGCGTTCTACGAAGCGTCTGGTGCGGGGCGATGGCAGTGAGCAATGGTTGCCGGCCAAGGTAGAGGGCATAAAGGTCAAGGCAGGCGACTTGCTGTACTTTAATACCTGGGGTGGCGGCGGCTGGGGTGATCCCTTCGCACGGGACCCCGAGCTAGTTCGTGCGGACGTAGCGAGGCGCTTGGTTAGTGCAGACGGCGCAAAGCGATACGGCGTGGTGATGGCTGCTGATGGCAGCGTCGATACTGATGCCACAGAGTCCCTTCGCCAGCAGCTTCGGTCAGAGCGCAGCGACGATCAGCCTCTGTTTAATCGCGGTGGCACGATCGAGGAGATTAAGGCGCGCTGTGAAGAAGAGACGCATCTTCCTCCACCAGTGACCCCGCAATTTCCTGCGGAGCGTCAAGCCTGAGTCATGCCTGATCTCGCCCGACAACCGCTAGCACTCGGAGCCCGTCCGGCTTTGTTGCTGATCGATATGATCAACGCGTTTACTGATTCCAGGAGTCCTCTCGGATCAGAAAGCGATGCGGTCGTCGCGGCCTGCGCTGATTTGCAAACAATTTTTCGCAGTCGTGATTTGCCGGTGTGCTTCACTACCGTGGCGTACTCGAATGAAGCTCAAGCTGCCGTATTTCGAGAACGGCTTCCTGCGTTGAATACTCTCTCCAAGGACAGCCTTGCGGTAGAGGTTGACGATCGACTCAGCCCCCTGGCTTCAGAGCCGGTTTTTGAGAAGCACTACGCCAGTGCATTTTTTGCCACGGGGCTTCAGCAGTGGTTAAAGGATCAGGCAGTGGACTCTCTGGTGATGGTGGGTTTAACCACGAGTGGTTGCGTAAGAGCATCGGTGGTGGATGGACTGCAACATGACTACGTGGTTTGGGTGGTTGAAGAAGCAGTAGGTGATCGCAACAAAGAGGCTCATAACGCGAACCTGCACGATATGCACGCGAAATATGCTGAAGTCGTATCGTTGGATGATGTGCGCGATGCGATTGAGGTCGCTTCATGAGCAGCCGCGCGCGCATCTTACTCATCGGCTATCGCAAGTTCAGCGAACTTATTAACTCTGTACTACCCGAGTACAAGGATGAGGCTGAGATCATTATCGTAGAGTCCGTGGCATCGGGGAGTGTGGACTATCAGGCCCTGGTGAAGGAGCACAAGCCCGACGTGATCGCCAGTGCAGGATCAAACGCTGCTTTCCTGCAGAACTCACTGAAGGTCCCAGTCATCGCTCAACCGGTAACCGATACCGATATTGTGGATGCAGTGGCGCGAGCTCGACGTATTGCTGAACGGGTTCACGTGTTCACCTACGCCGCGGTGCCGGAATCTGAAGGGCGTCTGTTTACTGCCTTGCCAGCATTGTTGGGTGGGAGTCTTCGGCACCAAAGCTATGCAACGACTGACGAGGCGGCTGAGAAGCTTCTGGCCATGGCGGCGGCTGGCAGTGCCGACGTGGTCGTGGGTCCAAGCTATATTTGCGAGTTAGCGACCCGTCGAGGCCTGCCCGCAGTACTGATCTACAGTCGAGAGTCCGCGCGCTCAATGCTCGATGAGGCTTTACGCCAGGCTCGTGTGCGCTCAGCAGAGCGAGACACGGCGCAATCACCAGGCCGATTCGTGATCGACTCTCCGCAAATGTCCCGCGTTGCGGAATTGGCGCGGACCTACTCTCGAGGCAGTGCTGCGGTGCTACTTCAGGGAGAAAGTGGTACTGGTAAGGAGCACATCGCGCGAGAGATTCATCAGGCCTCGGACTATCGCAACGGGGCGTTGGTTGCCATCAACTGTGGCAGCATCCCCAATGAGCTTTTCGAGAGCGAACTTTTCGGCTACGTCGATGGAGCTTTCACGAGCTCTCGGCGAGGCGGCCGAGTAGGATTGGTCGAACAAGCCAACGGCGGTGTTCTATATCTGGACGAGGTCGGGGAGATGCCTCTCTCGCAACAAGTGAAGCTGCTTCGGGTATTGCAGGAGCGGAGTGTGCGGCCTGTGGGTAGCACCCGAGAATTACCTCTCGATTTTAAGGTGATCGCAGCTACTAACGCCGATCTGCAAGAAGCGGTAGATGCCGGTCAGTTTCGAGATGATCTTTATTACCGCCTCAACGTATTTACTTTAAGACTTCCGCCCCTTCGGGAGCGGCCTGAGGACGTGGAAGCCATTGCCGAGCATTATTTGGCTGAGTACGCGAGGCAGTATGAGGTTGATTTGGATGTTGCGGCCTTGATGGCTCAGTTAACAGGCCCTTTCCTGGGGTACCGTTGGCCGGGGAATGTTCGTGAACTGCAGAACTTTGCAGAGCGGCTCGCTGTGAACGCAGCTCAAGGTGTTGCGGTGGACCAATTGGAGCTTGAGGAGCTTCTTCCGGAGCTATCAGCAGTGCAGCCTGCCCGGCAGATGCCCGCAGGTTTGCTTAAGGAGCAGGAGTGCCGAGCTATTGCTGAGGCAATGCAGCGCTTCGCCGGAGATAAGAACGCGGTCAGTAAAGAGTTAGGTATTAGTCCCACCACCTTGTGGCGGCGCCTCAAGGAAATGGACCTGAATCAAGATTTCGGCACCGATGGTGCTGGCAATAAGAAAAGCAATCAACACTCACGAGGGTAGGAGAACGGGAATGCAAAGCATGAAGAAACCGCTAGTGCAGGCTTTGGCAGCGACGCTGTTATTGCCTGCAACGCAATGGGTGATGGCTCAGGGGAATAACCTCGCCATCGAAGAAGTGGTGGTAACGGCGCGAAAGCGTTCTGAGAACCTTCAGGAAGTACCCATCGCGATTTCTGCTATCGATGAGGACACGATTCAGCGTGCAGGCATTCAGCGTGCGGGTGATTACGTCGGTCTGGTACCCAACGTTACTCTCGTAGATTCAGCGAACGTGGGTGATACACAGTTAAGCATTCGCGGCATCATTTCTACACGAGATGCGGAATCGACCTTCGCTTATGTCGTCGACGGCGTCTTAAGCACCAACCCGAACAGCTTTAACGAAGAGCTCTTCGATGTTCAGCAGATTGAGGTCCTGAAAGGTCCTCAGGGCGCTCTTTATGGTCGGAACGCCGTGGCTGGTGCGATTCTTGTTACCACCAAAGAGCCGACTAACGAATTTGAAGGTCGCGTGGGAGGCACCGTTGGAAATGTCGGTACTCTCCGTGGGAACGCGATGTTTAGCGGTCCTATCGTAAAGGATAAGTTGCTGGGTCGTATCGCTATCAGCACCAGCGAGACCGACGGTTTTTACGAGAACATTTTCACCAATCAGGATGATGTTGTTGATTATCTTGAAGACACTAGCGTGCGTGGTCGTCTCAAGTGGAATGTTACTGACGATCTGACCATAGACTTCAGGGGTGGTTACTCCGATGTCAGTGCTGGCGCTATCAACTTCAACGCCGGATTTGCGATTCCCGCATTTGTTGACGCTTTTGGTGCGCCTAATTACAACCAGGATGTTAATGACGTGGATTTCCGTTTCACGTTCAACACGCCGGGCGAGAATGAGCAGACCACCACGGACTTTGCGATCAAGCTGGATTGGGCTTTGGACTTTGCGGACCTTGTTGCGAGCGTTGCCTACAGCGATCTAGAAGAGTCTCTGCTTTCTGATGGCACAGCAGCGACCTTCTATGGCTACGAGCTGACACCATCCTGTCAGGCAGGTCGCGGCGAATTAAACAGCTTTACTCGTCCTGATTTGTTCGGCGAACCGTTCAACCCCTTTGGCGTCTTGCCGCCGGGTGCTGACTTCCAGGGTGTCTACGGCCCATACAATCCTCTGACCTGTGATGGCTATCAGTATCAAGAGCGTAATCAGGAAGACATTAGTATTGATGCGCGTTTAGTCGGCCCTGAAGACGACGCGATTCGCTGGATCGCGGGCGTTTACTACGCAGATATTGAGCGAGAATCGCTGGTGGGCTACGGTGCTGACCAAGGGCAGGGGTTCCTAAAGCAGCCCTACGTTGACCCAACGGGACCTAATCCCACTGATCTCCTTTTCTGGGATGAATTTAACACTGAGGTGTATGCCATCTACGGGCAGTTGGAGTTCGATCTGTCCGACACCATGGAGCTGTCTTTCGCGCTGCGCTATGACCGTGAAGAGCGAGAGGTCAGTAACAAGGTGCCTAACGTTCTGAACTCGGGCCTCAACATTAACCTGCTGGATCCGGCGACGGGCGCTCCATTGCCGATCAACCCGGCCTTTGCCAACAACCCTAATGGCATTCCTGATCGTGCGCGTGACTTTAGTCAGCTTCAGCCCAAGGCAACATGGAACTGGGCGATGACTGATGCTGTGAACGTGTATGCAAGCTATGGTCTTGGATTTCGAAGCGGTGGCTTCAATGCTATCGGTACCGAGGACTTGTTGAACTTCTGGTTTAACTCAGGTTTTGGTGGCCCGGGCGAAGTCGTTGATGCGCAGCTTCAGGTAACCGACGACTATGACAAGGAAATCTCCACCGCCTTTGAAGTAGGCTTTAAGTCCGAACTGATGGATCGTCGTCTGCGCTTAAATGCCGCTGCCTTCCGCACGGATGTTGAAGACAATCAGTTCTTTGAGTTCTACGCGGGACCTTTCGGAATCTTGCGTACAGTTACAACTATCGATGAGCTCTATATTCAGGGTATCGAGGCGGACTTCACCTTCATTGCGACTGAATACCTTACAGTCTATGGCGGAATAGGCCTCATGGATTCTGAGATTGAGAAGAACAATCACCGTCCTCTGTCTGAGGGCAATGATGTTCCTCAAGCGCCAGAGACAACCGGTAACCTTGGTGCGGAGCTAAGCTTCCCCGTGGGCGGCAACATGCAGTTGGTGAGCCGATTGGATTGGCAGTACACCGGCGAGATGTGGTTCCACACCCTACAGGGTGAGGAGACTCCCACAATTTGGAACGCCTTCTTCGGTCCTGGATTCAATCAGAACTTCTCCAAGTCATCTCGCGATGCGTTTAGCACCGTGGACTTGCGAGTAGGGCTCGAGGGCGAAAACTGGGCGATTACCGCCTGGGGTCGCAACATCACCGATGAGGAGTATCTGCAGGAAGTGATTCCTACGCCCGAGTTCGGCGGAAGCTTTTTGCATCCTTCTGCGCTTCAAAGCTACGGAGTGGACTTCCGTTACAGCTTCTAAAACCTTTAGAAGTTGAAAAGGCGCCTCCGGGCGCCTTTTTTTCGCATGGGCATTTTGGGTAAGACAATCTTGCAAGCGTCGTGTGGCGGGCTCAGGCCTTATGCGAACGTAAAAGCGCCTCCGCGCGCGGCGCATACATCGGCATGCCATACAGAAAACCCTGAAAATGCGTGCAGCCAAGTCCCTTTAGCACCTGTGCCTGCGTGTCCAGCTCAATACCCTCCGCGATGACTGGTATGTCAAGTGCGTCGCCCAGTGCGAGTACCGCCCCGGCAATGATGCGATCGCTTTCATCACTGGCAATGTTGTCTACGAAGGACTTGTCTAGTTTGAGTCGATCTATGGGCATGCGCTTTAGATAGGACAGGGAAGAGTAGCCGGTGCCAAAGTCGTCGATGGCGAACATCACACCTAATGCTCTGAGCTCATGCATGCTCTCAATGAGTGCTTCTGTATCCTTCACCAAAACGCTCTCCGTGAGTTCTAGCTCAAGTTTTTCTGGAGGGAATTGGGTGTCCTGGATGACCTTCTTTACTTGCGCTACGAAGTCTTCGGCGCGGAACTGGGGCGCAGATACATTGACCGCCAGGTGACCGAACTCCAGTCCCTCAGCCAGCCAATGGCTACCTTGAATGCAAGACTGTTCGAGTACCCAGTGACCAATGTCGCGGATCAGTCCGGTACGTTCGGCTTGAGGAATAAACTGCGCAGGGGGTACCTTTCCTAGTGTGGGGTGATGCCAGCGCAGGAGAACCTCTAGCCCGAGGAGTGTTTGGCTGTCATTAATCACTTGCGGTTGATACGCCAAACGAAGTTCTTTTTTTGCTATGGCCTCGCGAAGAGCAGAGTCAATGAGGACATTCTGAAATGCCTGTCGCGTTAGATGCTCTGAGTAAAATCGGAAGGTGTCGCGGCCTTGATCTTTTGCGTTGTACATCGCTGCGTCGGCATTGCTCATCAGCGTTTCGGCGGTTTGCCCATCATCGGGGAATATGCTGATTCCAATGCTTGCACTTACCGATACGCTGCGGCCCTCCAGGATCATAGGCTTGCGAAGGGCACCAATGACTTTCTCTGCAATGTTGGTGGCGTCTTCGGGTGATCCGATGTCGTCAAGGAGCATGAGGAATTCGTCTCCACCAATTCGGCCGACGCTATCATCTTCACGAAGCACATCTCGGAGCCTGTTCGCGGTGATACCGAGGAGCCTGTCTCCAGCGAGATGCCCGAGGCTGTCGTTGATGTTTTTAAAGCCATCGATATCGAGAAAGAATACAGCAAGGTGATCAGAGCGACGCTGAGCGCGGCGAATGCCGTGCTCGAGCCGCTCATTAATAAGAAAGCGGTTGGGCAGATTGGTCAGCGGATCGTAGTACGCGAGTTTTTGCAGCTGGGCTTCGGTCTCTTTGAGTTGGCTGATGTCACTGAAGATTGCCATGAAGCCGCCATCCGGGCCGTCAATTTTACTAATCGTGAGTAGCTCGGGAAAAACGGTTCCAGACTTTCTCCGGTTCCATATCTCGCCTCGCCATACACCATTTTTCTGCAGGGCGTGCCACATTGTCTGATAAAAATCTGCGTCATGACGCCCGGACCGCAGTAGGTTTGTGGACTCCCCTATAGCCTCATCGCGGCTGTATCCGGTTATGCGGGAGAACGCAGCGTTCACATCCCGGATGCGGCCGTCTGCATCAGAGATGAGGATTCCTTCGCCGCTATTGTTGAACAATGCCGCAGCCTGAAAGAGCTCGCGTCTAGCCGCGTGTTCCAGCGATATATCTCTACCCACCCCACAGATAACCGACTCTCGCTCTACGGTGGCGGCAGACCAGGCAATGACTCGGTAACTGCCGTCCTTGTGCCGATAACGATTTTCAAAGTACAGGGTTTTCAGACCCCTTGACAGGTTGACCATTTCGGCAACGGTGCTTTCCTGATCCTCCTCGTGCACAAGATCCAGAAAGTTACGCCCAATAAGTTCTGAAGGGGTGTAGCCTAAAACGAGTTGCCACGCACTGTTTGCGAGTGCAATGACGCCGTCAATGCTCGCGACCAAGTGCATACCGTTGGGCTGCTGAAAGAACGTATCGTAGTAGTGCTCAGCATTGTGCTGGCCTGTGACATCAACAAGCACGCCTGAAGCGTACGCTACGCTGCCTGAGTCGGCTTCATAACTTTGACCAACCGCGCGATACCACCGAACATCGCCGTTGTCGAGGAGGGCTCGAAAATCGACTTTGATAAGGCCTGGCTCGATCATAAGTTGAGCCATGGCTGCTTGAAAGTCGTCGACGTCCTCGTCGAGAATCTGACCGAGGATAGTATCTACGCAAAGGGGCAATTCGTCGTTGCGCACTTGCAGCATTTCAATGCCATCGTCGGAAAGCTGAAATTCGCCGCTCTTCGCGTCCCAGCGCCACGTGCCGATACCTGCCGACAGGAACACAGCATCGCTTTGCGGCAAGAGATGTGTCTCACTCACTACAGCTACCACCTCGTCAGGGATGACACTCCTGAGTGTAGCTAGCTTTTCGCCATCGCGCTAACGTCATCGCCTGCTTAACGTTATTCACGCTGCTGAGTGATGTGTGCGACTTCGATAAACGCTCTTGTCGGTAAACTGTTTATCCCAAAGTAGTTTCGCTCTCAGTGCTTTCACGAAAGCTGTCGATAGACGGACAGGCGCAAAACAGATTCCGGTCGCCGTAGACGTTGTCGATACGGCTTACCGGTGGCCAGTACTTGTCTTGCTGGAGAGAGTCCATAGCAAACGCGGCTTGCTTACGACTATAGGCGTGAGTCCATTCCTCTGTCGTCAGATCACGTAGCGTGTGCGGTGCGTTGACCAGCGGGTTATCTTCCAGCGACCAGCGTCCACTCTCCACTTCACGTATTTCTTCACGAATGGTGATAAGCGCATCGCAGAAGCGATCGATCTCTGCAAGAGACTCGGATTCCGTGGGTTCTATCATTAGAGTGCCGGCGACAGGGAATGACATCGTGGGAGCATGAAAGCCAAAGTCCATGAGTCGCTTGGCGATGTCTTCCTCGCCGATGCCGCTAGCCTCTTTGATCGGACGAATATCAATAATGCACTCGTGAGCGACGGTGCCGCTGCTACCCGTATAAAGCACGCCATAATGATCGCGCAGTCGATGGGCAATGTAGTTTGCGGACACGATGGCAACTTTACTGGCCTGTGTCAGTCCACGGGCACCCATCAGTGCAATGTAGGCCCAGGAAATCGGCAAGATTGATGCACTGCCGTAGGGAGTTGCTGACACGACGTCGTTATCTGGTGAAAGTCCCGGAACGGGTACTACGGGGTTTGACGGCAGGAATGGTTGCAGGTGCGCGCCGACGCCGATGGGTCCCATGCCGGGACCGCCACCGCCGTGGGGTATGCAAAAGGTCTTGTGCAGGTTGAGGTGAGACACGTCTGCGCCGAACTTACCGGGAGCTGCTAAGCCGACTAAAGCGTTGAGATTGGCGCCATCGACATATACCTGACCACCATGTTCATGCACGATCTCACAGACCTCTACGATGTCCTCCTCAAAAACCCCGTGTGTGGAGGGGTAGGTCACCATGATCGCTGCCAACTGCTCACTGTGTTGCTCAGCCTTTGCGCGAAGGTCAGCTGTGTCGACATTGCCTTGCTCGTCGCACTCAACGATGACAACACGCATTCCTGCCAGCACCGCGCTCGCGGGATTTGTTCCGTGTGCAGACGATGGAATAAGGCATACGTTGCGGTCCGTATCCCCCCGGCTTTCGTGGTAGCGCTTGATCACTAGCAAGCCTGCGTACTCTCCCTGGGATCCCGCATTGGGCTGCAGCGATACAGCGTCGTAACCAGTGCATTCCGTGAGCATTCGCTCAAGATCCGTCAGGAGCTCTGCATAACCCGCCGCCTGGTCAAGGGGCGCAAACGGATGTATCGCACCGAAACCTTCCCAGGTGACCGGCAACATCTCAGTGGTGGCATTCAGCTTCATGGTGCAACTGCCCAGTGCAATCATGGAGCGATTGAGGGCGATATCTTTGCTTTCGAGACGGCGCATATAGCGCAGCATTTCAGTCTCAGAATGATATTCGTTGAAGAGTGGATGCTGAAGGTAATCGACGTCGCGGTGCAGGTCGTCCGGAATGCCGTTTTCCACGTCGAGACTATCGATGCTTACAGGTTCTCCGGTGATTACTTCCAAGAGTAGTTCAAGGTCGGCACGCGTAGTTGTTTCATCCAGCGAAACCCCCAGTGTTTCAGTACTGTCGCAGCGCAGGTTGACGCCCTTGGCCTCTGCGCGAGCCAATATGCTTTCTCTTTGATCGTCGCTTGCGATCGTCAGGGTGTCCACGAAGTGCGAGTTAAGAACCTTTACGCCCGATGAACGCAGCGCCGAAGCCAGTGCGCCCGTTAGTAACTGCACGCGCTCGGCGATTTGGCGCAGACCCGCTGGTCCGTGATACATCGCATAAAAAGCCGCCATAACCGCGAGTAAGGCTTGCGCTGTACAAATGTTGCTTGTGGCCTTCTCACGCCGAATATGTTGTTCCCGGGTTTGCATTGCCATACGCAGGGCAGGGCGCCCATCGCGATCGACGGAGACACCAATAATGCGTCCGGGGGTCGAGCGCTTGTAAGCATCTCGCGTGGCAAAGAACGCCGCGTGAGGTCCGCCGTAGCCCATGGGGACACCAAAGCGCTGGCTATTGCCAACAACCACATCGGCACCGAGCTCCCCCGGAGACTTGAGCAGTAAAAGCGCTAGCAGGTCGCTCGCTACCACGACCAAAGTGTTTTGAGCGTGGGCTGTTTCTATGGTTTCGGTGGGGTCAGACACGTTGCCGCTGCTGCCCGGATATTGAATGAATACGCCGAAGGCATCCCCTTGCTGCAGCAATTGTGCAGCATTGCCATGCACAATCTCGATGCCCAGTGGTTCGGCTCGGGTTTTCAGGACAGCAAGGGTCTGCGGGTGGCAGTCGCTATCCACAATGAAGCGCATGCTCTTGTTCTTTTTGTTGACCCGTTGGGTCAGCGTCATTGCCTCTGCTGCGGCACTCGCCTCGTCCAGCATGGACGCGTTGGCGAGCTCCATACCGGTCAGATCCATAATGACCTGTTGGTAGCTGAGCAAGGCTTCGAGGCGTCCTTGGGATATCTCTGCCTGATACGGCGTGTACGCGGTATACCAACCCGGGTTCTCCAGCACGTTTCTTTGGATGACCGCGGGGGTGTGGGTGCCGTAGTACCCCATGCCGATGAAATTTTTGCAGATGCGATTTTTCTCTGCCATTGCCTTTAAGCGGGAGATAACATCGACTTCGCGTTGAGGGCCGTCTAAGGCCATGGGATTGCTCAGGCGGATGTTTGAGGGGACGGTGGCGTCGATGAGAGACTCAACGCTGTCGTACCCGGCGGCTAAGGCCATTTCGCTCTGTTGTGCAGCGCTAGGCCCTATGTGTCGGGCGAGAAACTCGTCGTGGCCTTCAAGTGTCGTGAGGCGGTCCATGCTCATGGTAGCGTTCCACAAATGCGGGGGCTGGTTGCCCGTTGGAAAGCGCGCCATTTTAGCAGCGTGGTCGCCGGACCAGCAATTGCCGTGGCGGTTTTGTATACCTTAATCACCGCCTCCATTACACTTGCGCGCTTTCGAAAATCACGACTTGGAGCCAGGAGCAATGGATTTTACTCGCGTTGATCCCTCCCGCGCAGCGATGTCCGAGGGTCGCCTCAAACGCATCGGTGAGCATCTGGAGCGGAGCTATGTGGAGCCGGGCAAAATCGCCGGCTGCCTTACCGCTGTTTTGCGTGGCGATCAGCTCGCGTACCTACACATTGCTGGTCAGCGTGATCGCGAGCGCGAACTCCCAATGACTGACGATACGGTCTTTCGTATCTATTCCATGACCAAGCCCATTGTATCCATTGCGCTCATGACGCTTTGGGAGCGTGGCTTGTTTTCACTTAATGATCCGGTTCATCGATTTATTCCTCAGTGGAAAGGCCTCCAGGTGCGAGAGGGTGGGAGTTATCCTGAGTTCCAAACCCGAGCTCCCGAGCGTCCAATGCGGATTCGCGACTTACTGACGCACCAGTCAGGTCTTACTTACGACTTTATGCAGTCTACGGAGATCGATAGGGCGTACCGAAAACTTAAGGTAGCCAGACCCGTTGAGGGGTACACGCTCCAGGATATGATTGAGCAGCTCGCTACGCTGCCCCTGGAGTTTTCGCCCGGAGATCGCTGGAACTACTCGGTGGCCACGGATGTGGTGGGTTACCTCGTGGAACGGATCAGCGGCCAGAGTCTTCCGGAGTATTTGCAGTCGACCATTTTTGATCCCTTGGGAATGTGCGACACCTCCTTTAGTCCCCGAGATGACCAATTGCATCGCTTCGCGTCCTGTTACACAAGAGATGGGCAGAAACGACTGGTCCTTCAGGATGATGCTCAATCGTCGCAATACATGGGCCGCAGCTTTTACTCCGGTGGTGGTGGATTGGTATCTACCGCTGCCGATTATTTACGCTTCTGTCAGATGCTTCTTGGCAGAGGGGCGTTTAACGGGCAGCGGATCATTAGTCGCAAGACTCTGGATCTTATGACGGCTAATCATCTACCTGAGGAAGCTGATCTGGCGAGCGTCGCCATGGCCGGCTTTACCGAAACCGACCATGAAGGTGTGGGCTTTGGCTTGGGCTTCGCGTCCAAGGTCGATCCCGTCGTTAATGGCTACCCGGCAACGCAGGGGAGCTTTTATTGGGGAGGTATGGCGAGCACGCTATTCTGGGTTGATCCAGCCGAGGATCTTGCGGTGGTGTTCATGACGCAGCTGATACCCTCGAGCACCTTTAATTTTAGAGGGCAATTGGAAGCGCTCGTGTATGCTGCTCTCGACTAGTGGCGCTGGGCGAGTGGTGCTCGGCTAGCGGTACTGGACTAGTAGTACGGGGCAAGAATAGCCGCTTAACTGTGGCGATAAGCAACGTCCAGTACCTCCAGCTCTCTTAGGCCCCCCGGGCTCTCGAGGTTTACACAGTCGCCAACGCCTTTTCCCAAAAGCGCTCGGGCGATGGGCGCATCGATAGACACTTCGCCTCGAGAAGATTCGAACTCATCGGGCCCGAGGATGGTGAAGCTTTGCTGAGCACCATGTTGATCTTCGACCTCTACAGTTGCTCCAAAAAATATCCGTTCCTGGTCGCTCGGGGGTTCGCGCACGACCTGAAGGACTTCGAGTCGCTTGCTGATAAACCGTACTCTGCCGTCAATTTCTCGAAGGCGTTTCTTGCCGTAAATGTAGTCACCGTTCTCCGAGCGGTCTCCGTTCTTGGCGGCATCCTGTACAGCCAGTGCTACCACGGGTCGCTCTTTGCGCCATAAATCGTCAAGTTCCGCTCGCAGTCGCGCCTCACCTGCAGCCGTGATTAGTGGTGTCCCTCGCGGGCGTGGTGCTCTGTACCGTCCCATAGCAGTATTCTAGCCTGGCAGGTGTCCTTTGGAGTGCATTTCCCGTGGTGTTAAGACGATCTATCCATACAAATGCCCGGGGCTTATTGCTGCATACACCAGAGGCACCTACACTCGCCATATGAGATCACATTACTTTTTCAGAGCATGTTTCGCAGGAGCCTTTGCGGCTTCCTTTGTGTCGTCTGCCTTGGCTCAATGCGTCGATGTGCAAGGAGACCCCGTGGAGGGCGGCTTGATCTGGGCAAAAGTTGCACCGGACACCCCGGTACAGCTGGATGATCAGCAGTTAACGGTGACGCCCAATGGCTACGTAGTAGCAGCCTTCCATAGAGATGCGCCGAAAAGCAGTGTGCTGCGAGTAGGGAGCGACTGCGAGCACCCGGTAATTGTTGCTCAGCGTGAGTATCGGATTTCGCGCGTGGAGGGGGTTCCCCAAAGGACCGTGACGCCACCCAAAGAGCAGCTAGAGCGAATTCGTCGTGAGCGGCAGTTGGTGGCCGCCGCAAAGGCACAAGTAATTGAGCGCCCCGATTGGCTCATGCAGATTGATGGTGGCTTTGTTTGGCCAGTGCAGGGGCGGATTTCGGGTGTCTACGGCAGTCAGCGTTTTTACAACGGTAAGCCAGGAAGCCCGCACTATGGTGTGGACGTCGCTGTTCCCACGGGAACGCCAATTTATGCGCCAGCTGCGGGTCGGGTCACGCTGGCCGAGCAGGATTTGTTCTACTCAGGGGGTACCGTCATTCTTGATCATGGCTACGGTCTGTCGTCATCCTTCCTGCATATGAGTGAGGTGTCTGCAAAAGTAGGTGACGAGCTGGAAATAGGCGATCTAATCGGTGCAGTGGGTGCAACAGGGAGGGCGACGGGACCCCATTTGGACTGGCGGATGAGCTGGAGAGATCGGCGGGTCGACCCGCAAAGACTCGTGCCGCCTATGCCCAAACCCCAGCCTGCGCCTAAACCCCAGCCTGCGCCTAAACCCGAGCCGGCACCTCAAAAATCCACTCAGGAGTAACGTCGCTCCCTCGCCGATAGATCGGCGGGGAGCGAGGTCAATTTACATCTCTGCTGCTTTTTCGATCCCAACAGCCAGCGCCTGAGTAAAGGTAATCACTACAGACTGACCAATGCTGAGCTGCTCAATGCGCTCGGCGCTAACGTCGCCAATGACGTGAGCTTTGCCGCGAGAATCCATGATGGTCACGGTTCCCAGAAGGCGGTTCATGCCTTCGATGGTGCACACAGCACGAACCGCTGACACCATAGCGCCGCCGGGTGCTTCGTCGTCACCTGCCACGCCGGCATCAGCACCTTCAACCCAAGGGTTGGCCATCTCTTCTTCTGTAGGCTCACGAAGCTCAGCGGCCAATGCTGCGAGATAGGTAACGACCAAAAAGTCACCGGGTACGACTTCGGACAGACGCTCTACTTGGGGGTCAACTTTGGTGGTCAGTTGCTCGCCCGTAGGGAGTTGAAGAACCATTTCTCGGGTTTCAGCATCCACAGCAATAACTTCGGCATCGACTTCGATTGCCATCGCACGCTCGGCGTGGTCTGACATGGGCTCTTCGTGATGGGCTGCGCCAGCGAAAGGCGCTGCGGTGAGGCTCGCCGCCAGGAAAATACTGGAAAGAACGTTGTTTAATGACATGAGATTGACTCTTATGGGGTTAATTCGGGCGCGAAATTCTCCTCCATGGTAGCCAGAAACACAAGACAAATGGCGTGAGAAGCGCCTGCAGCGGGCAAAAAACCGTATAATCGTATATTTCTGTGAAAGGATGACACACCGTGCTCGACAAGAAGCTTTTGAGCATCCTCGTATGCCCCGTGAGTAAGGCGCCCCTCGAATATCACGAGGCCAGCGAAGAGCTGTTTTGCAAGGCCAGCGGATTAGCGTACCCGGTACGAGATGGCATACCCGTGATGCTGGAAGAGGAAGCCCGCCAGCTCACGGCTGATGAGAAGCTGGGTTAGAAAATTGTCAAAGTAGGGTAGACACCGAAAAAATGTAGAGTAAAGAGGCAGGCGCTAGGCATGGCAGACAGTATTTTTACAATGATCATTAATGGCGAAATCCCGGCAGAGAAGATCTACGAAGATGATCACTGCATCGCGATCAATGACATTAATCCTCAGGCGCCGGTGCACGTGTTAGTGATACCTAAAAGAGTGATCGAAAAACTCTCTGACGCGCAGGGTGACGATCAAGCCCTGCTCGGCCATTTAATGCTCGCTGCAGGAAACGTCGCCAGACAGCTGGGTGTAGCCGAGGCCTTTCGTTTGATCATCAACAATGGAGAGGGCGCTGGAATGACAGTGCATCATTTGCACTTACACATCATTGCCGGTGGCACGCTATCTGAGGGTAAAATGGTCGGCTGAGTTCGCGCCCTGCGAACACCCAAGACAGCAGTATTTTTAAAAACGCGTACTGATAAAAACGCTTAGTCGCGATTTCGACCCCAGAAATCACCAGTAGAGAGAGTAAGGCATGAAAACCGGAGAAATCCGCGAGGCGTTTCTCGCCTATTTTGAGTCCCATGGCCATCAGCGAGTTCCTAGTAGCTCACTGGTGCCAGCCGATGACCCGACGTTGCTGTTCACTAACGCCGGTATGAATCAGTTCAAGGATGTTTTTCTTGGCGCAGAGTCGCGCCCCTACAACCGAGCGGTCAGTGCCCAGCGCTGCGTTCGTGCGGGGGGTAAGCACAATGACCTTGAGAACGTGGGCTACACCGCGCGGCACCACACCTTCTTCGAAATGCTGGGAAATTTCAGCTTCGGTGATTACTTTAAGCGTGAAGCGATTCGTTTTGCCTGGGATTTTCTTACGGTAAACCTGGGTCTCCCCAAGGAAAAACTTTGGGTCACCGTGCATATCAGTGATGACGAAGCGGAAAAAATCTGGATTGAGGAGATCGGCTTTCCAGCAGAGCGTATTTCTCGACTCGATGAAGATAATTTTTGGCAGATGGGCGATACGGGGCCTTGTGGGCCGAGTTCAGAGGTCTTTTATGACCACGGCGAAGACGTACCGGGAGGGCCTCCCGGAAGTCCCGATGATGACCTGGATCGCTACATAGAGATCTGGAACCTGGTATTCATGCAGTACAACCGCAGCGCTGATGGCGAGATGACCCCCTTACCCAAGCCCTCGGTAGATACGGGCATGGGTTTGGAGCGCATCGCGGCGATCCTCCAGGGTGTGCATAGCAACTATGAGATCGACCTGTTTCAGGCGCTGATCAAATCTGCCGCTGAGGTGGTGGGTACCAAGGATTACGCGGCATCTTCTTTACGCGTCATTGCCGATCATATTCGTTCCAGCGCGTTTCTTGTTATTGACGGCGTGTTACCGGGCAACGAAGGCCGTTCCTACGTGTTGCGCCGGATCATGCGCAGGGCGATTCGTCACGGCAACAAGCTGGGTGCTGACGCCTTGTTTTTTTACAAATTGGTCGGAACCCTCGTCGCTCAAATGGGAGACTTTTATCCCGAACTGTCAGAGCAGCAGTCGCGCATCGAAGACGTCATACGCGGTGAAGAAGAGCAGTTCGCCCGGACCCTTGAGCAGGGTATGGGAATCCTCAATGAAGCCCTCGCGGCGATGGACGGGGATGTCATTCCCGGCGATGTGGTGTTTAAGCTTTACGACACCTACGGCTTCCCTGTGGATCTGACTAACGATATTGCGCGGGAGAGAAACTTCAGTCTGGATATGCCCGGCTACGAAGCCGCTATGCAGGCCCAGCGAGAGCGTTCGAAAGAGGGCGGTGGCTTTACCGTAGATTACAACAGCACCCTGACGCTTGAGGGAGAGACGACATTTACCGGTTACGATCAGATCACCGGTAATGGAATCGTCGTCGCTTTGCTGCGCGACAGCGAGCAAGTGTCTGAACTGGGCGCCGGGGAACACGGCGTTGTGATTCTGGATCGAACACCGTTCTACGGAGAGTCCGGTGGTCAGGCGGGGGACAGCGGTTACCTCAGCGGCGAGGGCCTTCGTATGGAGGTCGGCGACACGACAAAGGCGCAGGGTCATCATCTACACCACGTCAAAGTCCTAGAGGGCTCTGTTGCTGTCGGCGATACGGTAGCCAGCGAGATTGATAACGAGCTCAGGCAGAATACCCGTCTCAATCACTCCGCAACGCACCTTTTACATGCCGCTCTTCGCAATGAGCTTGGCGATCACGTTGCTCAGAAGGGGTCTTTGGTCGACGGTCAGCGCCTTCGTTTTGACTTTTCCAACCCCGAAGCGATGACAGCCGAGCAAGTACGTGCTGTAGAAGACAGCGTGAATGCTCAAATCCGTGCCAACGCGGAAGTAACTACCCAAGTGATGAGCATGGATGATGCTCGCGAGGCCGGGGCCATGGCGCTCTTCGGTGAGAAATATGGCGACGAAGTTCGCGTGCTCAGCATGGGCGAAGATGGATTCTCGGTAGAGTTATGCGGAGGAACTCACGTGGGGCGCACTGGCGATATCGGCTTGCTGAGGATCCTCTCTGAGGGAGGACTCGCGTCAGGTGTTCGGAGGATAGAAGCGGTTACGGGCGCCCACGCCCTGCGGGAGATGCGCACAGTTGATGATGCTCTTGCCAATGTTTGTGAGGTGGTTCGTGGCACAAGGGAAAACGTCAGTGCCAAAGTCGCGGCTTTGCGCGGCCAAAATCGCGACCTCGAGAAAGAACTCGCGCGCTTAAAGCAAAAACTGGCGTCCTCGGCGGGCAGTGATATCACGGCGTCTGCGATAGAGGTCGAGGGCGTGAAGGTGCTCGCCACCGCTGTTGACGGTGCAGATGCTGGTTCGCTACGAGGGATCATGGATCAGTGCAAGAACAAAATTGGCAGTGGCGTGATACTGCTCGCGGCGGTGAATGACGACAAAGTTGCTTTGGTTGCGGGCGTAACCAAGGACCTCACGGATCGCGTTCGGGCGGGTGATTTAATGCGCGAATTCGCTGGACGTCTGGGTGGTAAAGGCGGCGGTCGTCCTGATATGGCCCAAGGCGGTGGTACTGAGCCGACTTTGCTGCCTGCAGCTCTGGAAGCGGTTCCGACCTGGGTAGCGGAAAATCTGAAGGCTTGAGATGTCACTGATTGTTCAAAAGTTTGGCGGCACTTCGGTAGGCAGTGTGGAGCGTATCGAGCAGGTGGCCGAGAAGGTTGCGAACTTTCGTGATCAGGGGCATGACATTGTCGTCGTAGTGTCTGCAATGAGTGGCGAAACTAACCGCTTGATTGATCTTGCTCAGCAGATACAGGACCAACCGGTGCCACGGGAAATGGATGTGCTGGTATCCACTGGAGAGCAGGTCACCACCGCTTTGCTGGCTATGGCCCTGCAAAAACGCGGCAAGGCGGCCAAGAGCTACAACGGCTCGCAGGTGCGTATTCTCACGGACGACGCCCACACCAAGGCGCGTATTCGAGAGATTGACGATGTTCGGCTCCACGCCGATTTAAAAAGCGGCCACGTGGTGGTTGTCGCTGGTTTTCAGGGGGTCGATGAGAAAGGCAACATCACCACCTTAGGGCGCGGTGGTTCAGACACGACTGCCGTGGCGCTTGCAGCGGCCCTTAAGGCTGACGAGTGTCAGATTTACACCGATGTGGACGGTGTCTACACGACCGATCCAAGGGTTGTGGACGGCGCGAAGCGTTTGGACAAAATCACCTTCGAAGAAATGCTGGAAATGGCCAGCATGGGATCCAAGGTGTTACAGATTCGAGCAGTGGAGTTTGCTGGCAAGTACAACGTGCCGTTGCGCGTTCTCCATAGCTTTCAGGACGGGCCGGGCACCCTCATCAGCCTAGAGGAAGAGGAAGACCTTATGGAAACCCCGACAATCGCCGGCATTGCCTTTAACCGCGACGAAGCCAAACTCACCATTCTTGGCGTTCCCGACATGCCTGGCGTCGCTTTTAAAATACTGGGCCCTATCGGCAAGGCGAACATCGAGGTCGACGTCATTGTTCAGAACGTGGCTGAGGACAACAGCACGGATTTTACCTTCACGGTCTCGCGCAGCGAGTTGGCCAGGGGTGAGGAAATCCTTAAGCAAATCGCCGCCGAACTGGGTGCGAGAGAGGTTCGCTCAGACAGCCGCATCGCCAAAATCTCTGTCGTTGGCGTGGGTATGCGCTCCCACGCCGGTGTCGCCAGCCAAATGTTTGAGGCGCTGGCTGACGTCGGAATCAATATTCAGATGATTACGACATCAGAAATTAAGATTTCGGTGATTATCGAAGAAAAGTTTCTGGAACTTGCGGTAAGGGCTCTGCATTCCTCTTTCGGGCTTGATGCGGAACCCACAGAGGAGTCTGCTGCCTAATCTGTGGTCGCGTCGCGTAAGCTTGGCGCCAACATAGGACGAATGACATGCTAATCCTGACACGAAAAGAGGGTGAGTCCCTTAGGCTGGGGGACGACATTACGGTCACCGTGGTCAGCGTAAAAGGCGGCAACGTGCGCATTGGGGTGAACGCTCCGAGAGATTTGGCGGTACACCGAGAAGAAATTTACGACAAAATCGCTGATGCCGGCTCAGAGCCAACTAGCGGCGACGAAAGCTAATGTATACCTCCTGAGCCGGTCTGTGAGCGACGACTACCAAGCGGTTCCACTGCCTGACGTTCAAAACCTGAGCGTTGAGCAGTCCCGTGAGCGCGCTTTAGGCTACTTAAAACATGTACAAGCTCGTCACTCCGTTCGCAGCTTCGCGGATACCCCGGTACCGGCCGATATCATCGAAGCCTGCGTTCTTGCTGCTGGCACGGCCCCTAGTGGTGCAAACCACCAGCCCTGGCACTTTGCTTGCGTCAATGCTCCCGACCTCAAACGGCAGATTCGTGAGGCTGCTGAGATTGAAGAAGCCGAATTCTATGGCGGACGAGGCGGGGATGAGTGGCTTAACAATCTCAGCAAACTAGGTACTGATCAGTTCAAGCCTTTTTTGGAGACGGCGCCCTGGCTTATCGCTGTTTTTGTCGAGCGCCAGGGTAAGGATGCAGAAGGCAATAAGCGCAAAAACTATTACATGTCTGAGTCCGTGGGTATCGCCACAGGGTTTTTATTGAATGCGCTCCATAGCGCAGGTCTGGCTACCCTGACGCATACGCCCAACCCTATGAAATTCCTTAGCAAGATTTTGAATCGACCATCCACCGAACGGCCCTACATGCTGATAGTGGTCGGTCATCCAGCTGCTGACGCGACAGTGCCTGCCGCGGCGTTGATAAAGAAACCGCTGGAGGAGATCGCGTCCTTTTTTGTGGAATCAAATGATTTGCCCGAGTAGGCTAAAACGGGTTTGACCCAATAGAGGACGGTGGTATCATCCCGCGCCTTACGGAGAAGTGGCCGAGTGGCTGAAGGCGCGCCCCTGCTAAGGGCGTATACGTTAATAGCGTATCGAGGGTTCGAATCCCTCCTTCTCCGCCAGATACAAGAAAGGGCCCCTCTGGGGCCTTTTTCGTATCTGTCACATAGTCACATACGGCGTCTCATGAGTGCATTGGGATTTGATTCACTGCGGTACGCCCGTCGGACTCTCCCCAGACCCTCCTTCTCTGCCGCACAGTCCGCAGC
Organism: Congregibacter sp.; assembly: GCF_045107095.1. Classification (GTDB taxonomy): domain Bacteria; phylum Pseudomonadota; class Gammaproteobacteria; order Pseudomonadales; family Halieaceae; genus Congregibacter. Next base: position 153,948 of record NZ_JBGCFU010000036.1, read on the forward strand.
CTCTACGAGTTTCGACTAACGCGCAGCGCAGTTAGTCGAAACTGGAAACTCAGAACCCGTTTGTTGCATAGTTAGTGTCAATAAGTAAGCGTTTTCGGAGCGTAACTCGGGGTCAATATGTCAAACGATCAGCTTGACGAGGTTATAGACGGGCGCCGTCTGCGCAGCGAACGGAGTCGACTTGCCATCATTGAAGCGGCTTTGGCTTTGCAGGAAGAGGGCGTGCTGGTGCCGACTGCTCAGCAGATATCCGATCGTGCGGGACTGGGCATTCGTTCCTTCTTCCGTCATTTTGAGGACATGGAGTCTCTTTTTGAGGTGGCTGACAATCACATCCGAGATTCCTACGAAGCGCATTTTCTGGGCGGAGATCGCAGCGGCACGCTTGCGCAGCGGATTGACAAGGCTGTGGAACGTTATGCCGATGGTTATGAGGGTGTTAGCAATATTATGCTGGGAACTCAGGCGCAGCTGTGGCGCTACGAGGTGTTGCGCAAAAACTACGCCCGGAACCAGCGTGGCTTGCGCAAGGATCTAGATGACAGATTGCCAGAGCTCAAATCTTTAACCCGCGAGACTCGTGAAGCCATAGACGGCATAGCCTCCTTTGAAATGTGGCACAGGCTGCGGCGTCACCAAAAACTGAGTAAGAAGAGCAGTAGCAACATCGTAAAGAACTTGCTGAAGAATTTGATTGAAGGCAACGACGCGTACAGCTGACATGGCGGAACAATTTGCGGATCAGGGGGGAGCCGCCAGTTCTCGTCCACATGATCGGAGAAGAGAATGATTAGAAAAATACTCCTGCCCCTGCTGGTATTGCTTGTGGTAGCCGCCGGGGTTGGCTACTCGATGAAAACGCAGCTGCTCCTCGCCCTTGTTAAGTACAAGTCTGCCAACGAGTATGACGTTGGGCCTGCGCGCGAAATTAAATGGGCGCAAGGTCCCGCAGAGGCCGCTGCGGAGGCCCAGCAGCGGCCGCCGAATATCATTCTCATTGTCGCTGACGATCTCGGGTACAACGATATTTCTACATTTGGCGGTGGCGTGGCGGGTGGGCGTGTGCAGACCCCGCATATCGATCAGCTGGCGGCCGGAGGGGCGGTGTTTGCCCAGTCCTACTCCGGGGCGGGTACCTGTGCGCCGTCGAGAGCGATGATGATGACCGGGCGCTACCCGACGCGCACGGGGTTTGAGTTCACGCCGACACCCTCGGGTATGGGTGGAATGGTTTCCAGTATCGCGGCGGGATTGGACAATGGCTTACCGCCCGGCATCTACGATGCTGAGTTGGACGAATCCAAACCTCCCTACGAGACCCAGGGCCTGCCTTCTGAAGAAGTTACCGTCGCCGAGATACTACGAGACAAGGGATACCAGACTGCTCATATCGGCAAATGGCATCTGGGTCGTAAAAACGGCATGGCACCTAATGAGCAGGGCTTCGATGAGAGCTTGCTTATGGCCAGTGGCCTGTACCTCCCGGAGGACGACCCAAACGTGGTTAATGCCAAGTTGGACTTCGACCCTATCGATCAGTTTCTTTGGGCGCGCCTTGTCTATGCGAACAGCTTTAATACCGGCAATGAAGACCGTTTTGAGCCTGGCGGCTATCTTACGGATTACTGGACCGATGAATCCATTAAGGTGATCAAGGCCAACAAAAACCGGCCGTTCTTCCTTTATCTCGCTCACTGGGGTGTGCACACGCCCCTGCAGGCCACCCGGGAAGACTACGAGGCAGTCGGCGATATCAAGCCCCATCGCCTGCGCGTGTATGCCGCAATGATTCGCGCCCTGGATCGCAGTGTGGGCCGAATCAATGCGGCGCTGGAGGAAGAGGGCTTGGCTGACAATACTGTCGTGCTGTTCACCAGTGACAAT
>NZ_JBGCFU010000037.1:0-47838 GCF_045107095.1 Congregibacter sp.
CTTAGAGTGGCTGATGACGGAGGCCCGGCGGGGATACTACATTCAGCGGTATAAGGGTCTAGGTGAAATGAACCCAGAGCAGCTTTGGGAAACCACTATGGATCCTGAAAGCCGTCGGATGCTTCAGGTTACTATCGATGACGCTATGCGCGCGGACGAGATATTCACCACGCTTATGGGAGATCAGGTGGAGCCGCGCCGAGAGTTTATTGAGGAAAACGCGCTTTATGTGTCCAATTTGGATGTGTAAAGGAAAGCGTTGTTAGTTCTCACGCTATTTGAAAATTTCTCACCCCAAATGAACTAAAAACTTAACCCATTGCCTTTAAAATCAGTGGGCTAAGTTTTTTAACATCTGTTTTTGAGCAAGTTTAGGGAAGACCTCTTCCCACCGACACGACAAATCCGGCCCAACGTCGATTAGTTGCCGTTATTGAGTTTGAATCGTGAGGTCGTTGTTTTAGCCGCCGCACCATTGCGCCTCGCCTGAAAGTACACATCGACCACCTCACTATCCTGGTCAACGGCTCTCCATGAGTAATGCTGCCTACGATCTCTTTCGACGGAGACTTCGTCGATGGTAAAAAGTATCGCCATAACCACAATGCTTTCTTTTTATCTCTTAGTGTAAATCGCTCCGAATTTTATACACCAAAAACTGAGAGCCTTTAATTAAAAAGGAAGATCCCCGAAATTCCTTTTTTTGCTTGGTGAATGGCGTCCGTAACAGCGGTAATGCCATGTATCTGGGGGCCATGACTCACCTATTCTAGAAGGGTCTAGTAAACGCTTTCGCCAGTAGCCAGACAGTCACGATTTATCTAAAACCCACGCTCCTAAAGGTCACCTCGCTATGAAATGGCTCAATAAACTCGCGTTGCTACCAGTTCTTTCGTTCTCACTTGCCGCAAACGCAAACCTTATAACTATCAATCAACCAGGGGGATTGATCATAACCCCCCTGGGTGACCCGATTCTTCAGGGTGACGGTGCTGAACTGTTTAGCATTGTCCCCTTGTTCGAGTCAGGCTCGCCCGTAGCAGAGGGCCCGAACCCACTCGGAGTGGAGCGTACATTTACGTTCAGTACAAACACCATATCCGAACGGGTGGAAGTAAGTGAAGCAGCTAGCGGCGACGGCACGCGAACACGAACCGAATCTAGGGTGAGAACCACGACAATACGCGAACTGCTAAGCCTGACTATCGCTGCCGTGAATGACCTTGGTTCCAGTGATTTTTCGGTGGGAAGTCAACTACCCCTAGGAGATGGTTTTTTCACGCTCGACCTGAGTAGCGCCATCCTATCCGAATCTTCATCTTTGGCATTCGACGTAGCCTTCTCAAGTGAGTCGATGTCAGAAATCTTGAGCCAGAATAACGAAGTGATCGTGCCGACGATGAATGGTATTAACGATACCGCGGCGATGGTGCCTGCACCCTCCGCCCTCATACTACTGGGCACCGGTTTGATGCTATTAGTTCGCCGTCGGGGGACTCCGGTCAGCGAGTTTAAGGCAGCTTAATCTCAGCACGGAATCAGCGGGCCCTGGCAGGGCGGCAGCGGGTTCGCTTATTCATCCAACGTTAGCGTTAGCATCTTCTCGATGCTTCTTGGTAGTGCGTCGTCGACAGGCAGGCGCATTATAAGCTTGGTATTGGTATCGCAGTAGTCAATCATACGCTCTATAACATCGTCGAGCGCTGACATATTCGCCACACCCACTTGCACGATGAACGTCGTGACGCCGGTGATATTGTAAATCTTCATAACCTCGTCAAAGTCCAGCAACAGTGCTTTCAAGGCACGCTCCTTACCTCGATGGACCTCACACTCGATCAATGCTGTAATCGGCAGTCCAAGTTTCTCAAGGTTAATGCGGGGACGATAACCTGTAATCACCCCATCTTCTTCCATTCGCCTGATACGCTCGGCGACCGCCGGCGCTGACAAATGAACGCATTTAGCAAGGTCCGCATAGGAGATACGTGCGTTTTCGCAAAGCGCTCGAAGCAGTTTTAGGTTGATTTTATCCATTGTGATTCCAAACTGTTATTCACTAGTCATGGGTGATTCGACAGCGCACGACGACACTGAGTTCAGCTGAATGACGTGTTTACTCTAAATGTCGTCTTGAGCCTGGGGCGAACGTGTGTTGAATTGTGCGCAAACTTGACCCGCCTTTGCATTTTGCAGCTAACCCGCGCCGAACATGACAACATGATGAGACACCCACTCCAGTTTCGTCGGTAAGGTTGCTTCTGGCGGATAGGAGGCCCGCTTTGTGACCCTGTGCCGAGTAAAGCTATGCTTTGAATTGCGTCTCAAAGGTAGCGCGCATCATCGGTGTGCTTCTGGTAGTTTCATGCCTTCTTTTTTTCTACTTAAAAGTGCGTCTGCAGGAATGAAGCATTTCCGTTCCGCCGTTTAATATTGGAATCAATCGCTATCGTCGGCAGCATCCTGTTGGCATTTTCCATCGACGCATGGTGGGAAGAATCCAAGGAAAGCAAACAGCACGCAGTGCAACTTTCGCTACTTGAGGAAGAGGTTCTTGAGAACATTGAGCAATTTCGTAGGTCCGCGAAATTGAATCGACAATACGCACAGAACGTATCCACCTTGGGTGACGTGTTGCAGGGACGAACCTAAATTTCTTCATCAGAGTTAGATGACTTAATGGCTCTCGTGGTCGCCATGCCTGGCTCCCAGCCACAATTGGGCATGGTGGATTTTCTCACAGCCTTTGGTTCCGCAGCGTTGGAGGATCAACCAGAATTACTACCTAAACTGATGAGATTGAAATCAGTAGTAGCTACCTATGCCAACAACCAAGACATCGCAACGAGAATCCACACCTCCGATACTGCAGTTTATACCACTGGAAATCACATCGTAAATTTTGAGACCTCAGAATTTCAAAAAGCTAAAGATGCCAGCGAGGTCGCAGCTGAGCGTGAGAGAGCGATTAAGAATACGAGACTACTTGCCCTGCTGTTTGGCGAATTTCTAGCCGTGCAAGCCGATGATTTGGTAGAGCGCCTCGAAGAAATTGCCACGATACTCAAATGACACCGCTGAAAGCGGACAGTCGCGCCGCAACTTAAATTCTAGGCGTGCTTACAGGATCGGCGCCTAAAAACGGCAACTCAAACGGCACAAAGCAGTTGCCGTAGCGTTCGATTCGGTTATCAGCGTAGGTTTCCATGTACGGCGTAAACTCATCGATGTAGTTAGCATCGGGGCTGTAGCCGACGACCTCTATTTGTTCAAGGGTCTGTCTTGCCATACGTTCAAGCAAACCACTCTGTAAGTCGTAATAATGCAGCATTTCCAGGTATCGAGTTCGATCACTCGCGCTGATGTCTCGCGCTATTGCTAAAACCTTAAGTTTGGACAACGCGTCGAAAACATCCTGCTGTTTGAGTTGGATTAGGTTCGTGCCTGTGAATATAGTATCTAAAGCACGTCGACGGTCGGTGTTCATGAGGCCAATAGCTTCACCACTCTGCTCTGCATTCCAAACGCGAGATCCCCACATTCGATACGGCGTGGGGAGGACCTCCGGGAGAACCGTCTCAAAAATGCCTTGGTTAGCCGTCCAGGGTAAGCCTTTCCAGGGGTCTCGGTCATTTACGAGTAATGAAGAGAGAGCTTCTGTGCGTTCTTGCCTACAGGGCTCTATTGCAAGCACTTCTCGGATATTAAAAAGGTTTTGCAGAAGGCTCGCGTTTAGGGCGACTTCTATTTGGGTGAGCTCTTTTCGTAGCTGTTCATCCCTAAACCACTGCTCTGCTACCAATGCAAAGAGCACACCGACAACAACGATAACGAAATCGATGGCCACTGCTAACCAGTTTTGTGTTCGCACGTGTTCCGTAACCCTGGTGAGCAGCATGCTTGTAGTTCTCTGGTTAAAGGGTTTGTCTGCTCAATGATGGCGCAAAAAAAAGCGCCGTTCCATAAGGTTCGGCGCTGAGGGGAGGATTGCCTGTTAACGGTGCCGTTTAAATGGCGGCCGACCGCGAAAAGTGGTGGCTTCTTGCTGTTCTTCAACCAGCTCTATTGATGCCGCGTCTACCACAGGGAGCTCAACGACCTTACGATCAAAGGGAGGACGACCTGTAAAACTGCGGGTGCGAACCTCTTCCATTGCAACGTCGGAATTTATGATTTCCAATGACGCTATATCTACAGTTTCAACGGCGACACGCTGTCGCTTGTAAGGTGGCTTACCTCTCATGTCTGTTTCCCAGCGATACACGGTTTCGCCAGCCATAGCGGTGTTGTCTGCCAGAGTTGTGCCTGCAAAAGACACAGTTCCAGCCGCAATAGCTGCAACGAGAAGCATTGATGTATTGGGCTTTTTGCTTGAGTGCATACCTAAATACCTCCTACTTGTTTTTGGGCGGCCTCGCACATTCCCTAACCGCCTTTTGATCATTATTTTAAAGTAAATGCCCTTTATACCTGACTAAATTGCCGATAATTTTCGATAGATTATTTCTATCATATAGGCACACCGAGTAAAGCAAACTGATATCCAGCGACTTTTCGTTCGTAATCCGCTGTTCTTTAAAGCTTTTACGCACCTTGTTGAAGCAGAAAGTGAACAATTATAGAGCACTATTACGTGTTCCGATCCGGCGTGACTTCTCTAATGCCCGCAACCCTTAGGACTTATTGATTCGTGGCTTAGCTTTTGCAGTCAAAGAGCATGCTTAAGCGCTACCTATCAGCACTATTCTTTGTTTTGCTCTTTGCGAAGACCAACGCAGCAACTGCGGAACAGACAGTGGAGTTACCTTTAAACAAAGGCTCAGGCGGTGCTTTGGAGCTAGCCATGGTCGTTGATGGACACCCAGCGACGTTTTTGCTGGATACCGGCGCCGCGATGGTGACGATCAATAGCTCGCTTTTTGCCAGTATCAGTGATCGAGGGTCTGTACGGAAAGTACGTGAAGTTGCAGCGAAAATGGCCGATGGACGCACCCGCAGATTGGATGTATACGAAATAGAGGCGCTTCACTTGGTTGGCGGCTGCGACGTTGGTTTAACGGAAGTGCTCGTGGTTCCGGGGTCTGGACGTAACCTTATGGGTCTCAACGCGCTTGCGCAGTTTGCGCCTTTAACGCTTTCGATGGACCCTCCCGCGCTCGGTTTGAGCAACTGCACCCAAGGGCTCACCACAGAAAACGCGCACGTCGATCTATCTGTCGCTAGTTCACCGGGAATACCCGTAGATTAAACAGGCGGATAGTCCTGGTGGGTAGTCTTTACAGACGATCAACAACTTCTACAGCGTGACCCAACCTTTGGGCGATTATCGAGCGAAGATCCTGGGCCAGAACCTTGTAGAAGCCTCGGGCGGGACTGCTAGGCCGCCACGCCAAAACATGTAATCGAGCTATTGTTTCATCCGCTAACTCACCAACGGTTATTCCGCTGTCAGCGTTTATCTCTGACTCAACATAAAGTGCGGGTAGGAACGTAAGGCCCATTCCCATCACAACCATGAGTCTTAGGGCATCGAGGCTGCTGCCCTCATAGTCGCGACGGACTTGAGCGCCTAAGCGCTGGCAAACACCCTCAACGAGTCGAGCGAATTGGTGACCCGGCTCGGTAGTAAGGACTTGCTCACCCTTAAGGTAGCTTCCGCGCCAGGTTTTTACCTGTGACAATGAATGATCCGCCGGTGCCGCTAAAAGAATCTTCTCGCGTAACAGGGGTTCCTGGACAAGGTCCTTCGAGTTGACAGGCAATGCAGTGATAATCAGGTCGTAATCACCTCGCGCAATGCCTTCCTCTAATCCGTGCGGCGTATCCTCACGAACATAAAACTGAAGATTAGGATGAGCGTCTTTGAGTGCTGGCAGTATTTGTGGCAACAAATAGGGACCGAGGGTTCCCTTCACACCCAGTCGGTAGGTGGCCTTTTCATTGATGTTTGTATCACCAACGATTTGACCAAGCTCTTCCATAGCCTCAATGACGCGTCTCGCCTGAGGCTCGAACAAACGTCCTACGGGCGTTAAATATGCGCCGTTTCGTGAGCGCTCCAGGAGCTTTTCTCCCAGGGCTTCTTCGGCCCTGGCAATTTGCGCCGTCAGCGTTGGCTGACTTATACCAAGTTCGTCGGCCGCACCGCGGAAGCTGCCACTTTTGGCAACAGCGAGTATGTAGCTTAATTGCTTGAGAGACGGCTGGCTCACGGTTAGCCCTGAGCTGCAGCTAAGCTAGTTGGATGGGGCGTCGGATTCATCGACCAAAGATGGCTCGGTTGGGCTTTTGCTTGTTTCGCTAGTTGTTTCGCTAGCTGTGTCGTTAGTCGTGTCGTCTGCTGTGAGTACGCCCAGCCGATCGTGTTCTATCGTCGGATGTTGCGTTACTGCAGCAGGCAGTTCACCTTTGGCATTCGCCGCGATGCTCTTAAACCGCTCTACCTTTCCATAGAGGCCTTGTTTCCCCACTAAAGCGGTGACCGTTTTGTTGTACTTATCTGTGGCGGTATTCAAGGTTTTGCCCATGTCTTCAAGACGGTTACCCACGAGGCACACCTTATTGTAGATATCGCCTGCCAGCTCGCTAATCTCTCGCGCTTCTTCGTTGCTTCTATAGGTAATCCAAAGGCTCGCCACTGTACGAAGCATAGGTAGCAGGGTTGTGTGAGACACCATAATCACATTTTTGCGGTACCCATCATTAAACAGCTCGCGGTTGAATTTGAGCGCTTCTATATAGGCAGCCTCAATGGGCATGAACATGAATACAAGCTCTGGACTGTTCATGCCGCCCAGTGCGGAATAGTCCTTTGCGGATAGGTCATCTATATGACGCTTAAGTGCTGCGCCATGGGCCTTTAGTGCTTCGTTGCGCTCTTCATCCGTTTCGGCCGCGACGGAGCGATCGTAATCAACTAACGACACCTTGCTATCAATAACCAAGTGCTTGCCATCGGGAAGCTTGATAACAAAGTCTGGTATACGCAGCTTGCCTTCGCTATCGCGAAAGCTGGATTGAGCTTCGTAATGGCTCCCGGGTTCCAGACCTGCGAGTTGGAGGGTGCGTTCGAGTTGCACTTCCCCCCAGTTACCTGTGGTCTTCTTGTCACCCTTTAATGCTTTGGCGAGGTTCTCTGCCTGGTCACTCATTTTTAGGCCCACGCCCATCATGTTGCGCAGTTCACCTGCCAGGCTTTCATTGCCGCGTATTGACTGCGCGTGGACCTCGTTGATTCGGGACTGGAAACGGTGAATCTGTTCTCCGAAAGGTTTTAGCAAGGACTCCATCGATTGCTGATTGTCCTGGCTAAACTTTTTGCCACGCTCTTCAAAGATGCGGTTTGCGAGGTTCTCAAACTCTATGGCAAGTTGCTGCTTGCTTCGCTCAAGAAGTGCGAGCTGTTCTTTATGTTTCTCCTGATCCGCACTTTGACGTGCACTCAAGCCAGCGTTGGTTGTTGCTAAGGCGTTTCGCTCTTGCTGCAGCTCAGACACGCGCTCGCTCATTTGCCGAAATTGCTCTCCAAGGACCTCTCGTTCACTTAAAAGGCTGGCGTGTGCGATTTCGAGCTCTTGAAGGCGATCACCCTGCTCCTTGAGATCCCCTCGAGTTTTCGTGACTTCTGCACCACGCCACAACCAGGCAATGAAGCCTCCACAAACTAGACCTGCGATGGCGTACCAGAGCGACGGGTCGTTGAGGGCAGTCTCAATCACAACCCTTCGCGCGTCTCAATAACAAAGGTGCTGACTAAGATTCTAACTACGGTCTCGATCACTCGCTCTTCCCACCAGCGAGCTGCGAAATATCTGCTATTAGCATGAATTGATCGCGGAGGGTCGACAGTAAGGCGAGTCGGTTCGCCTTGAGTGCCGGATCCTCTGCGTTAACCATAACCTCATCAAAGAAGGCATCTACAGGTTTCCGAAGCGCCGCAAGACGCGCCAGAGCGGCGGCGTAATCTGCGTTTACTAAAGCACTAACGTTATCTTCGGCTGCTGCCGAAACCGCACTATGAAGTGCCAATTCATTAGCCTCTACGAGTAAGTTAGTGCTTACACTCGAATTACTGTCAAAGTCTGAAGCCTTCGCCAGGATATTGCTTACACGCTTATTTGCGGCAGCTAGGGCTTCTGCTTCGGGTCGTTCGCCGAAGGCCTGTACCGCGCGAACACGACGATCAAAATCGGCCGGTTTTGAGCTGCCGCTACCGCGCACAGCGCGAAAGACTTCTATGGCGATGGCATCGTTTTCGTAAAGCGCAGGTAATCGATCCAACATGTAGTCAAACACAGCTTCACTTGTTCCGTCAGCGATTATGCCTTCGCCAAAACCCTCCACTGCCATTCTCAGGCAGCCATGCAAATCTAAATCGAGTTGTTTTTCGATGATGATTCGCAACACAGCAATAGATGCGCGTCGCAGAGCAAACGGATCCTTTGAACCTGTGGGCGGCTGGCCAATCCCAAAAATACCAATCAGCGTGTCCAGGCGATCTGCGAGCGCTACCACTACGGCAACGCCGCCAACCGGTAGGTCGCTTCCTGCTTGCGTGGGCCAGTAGTGCTGAGCGATAGCGTCAGCAACGGCAGTATCTTCACCGTCGTTACGCGCGTAATACGCTCCGGCGATACCCTGCATATCCCCGAACTCCAACACCATGTCGGAAACCAGATCCGCTTTACACAACTCGGCAGCACGTTCAGCCTGAGTTCTGTCAGCGCCTGTTAGCTCGGCAAGTTCTCCTGCCAGCCGTTGCACCCGCTGTGTTTTGTCCAGCAAAGATCCCAGCTGCTTCTGGAAGATAACTGCTCCAAGACGAGCCACTCGGGACGCGAGCGTGCTTTGACGGTCCTGTTCGTAAAAGAAAGCAGCGTCCGCAAGCCGCGGTCTGATCACGCGCTCATTCCCCGCAACAACCTGACTTGGGTCGCGGCTCTCTATGTTGCTCACGGTCACAAAATTTGGCATTAACTGCTCGTCACCGTCCACCACTGGGAAGTACTTCTGGTGACTTTGCATAGATGAGATTAACGCTTCAGGGGGAACCTCAAGAAACGCTGTATCAAAGCTCCCTGCCAGGGCCACGGGCCATTCGACGAGACTTGCAACCTCACCGAGCAGATCGCTATCCACAAGTGCCGTACCACCCAATGCGTCTGCGGCAGCTTCGACCTGTTTCTTTATGAGATCGCAGCGCTCCTGAAAGTCTGCGATAACCCAGCCGTCTCTCATTACTGTTTGGTAGTCGCCCGCGGACTCAAAGCTGATTTCGTCTGGTGCGTGGAAGCGATGACCGCGGCTTGTGTTACCACTCGCTATGCCCAGCACATCTCCAAATCCAGACTCGCTGCCGTACATCAGCACAATCCAGTGCACGGGGCGAACAAACTCCATTCGAGAAGCGCCCCAGCGCATCCGTTTTGCTATGGGCAACGCAGCAACGGCGTCATTTACGATGACACTCAGGCATTCGCTGGTTTCAGCACCGGCGATGATCTGATTTAAGCCAAGCCGTTGTCCCTTGGGCGTATCGATAACTTCAAGCTCTTCAGGGGTGCAGCCCAGCTTTGCAGCAAAGCCCTGCGCGGCACGCGACCAGTTGCCGTCATCGTCGCGGGCCTGCGCTACGGGAGGGCCTAAGGCCTCTTTAGATTCATCCGCTGCTTTATCAACGAGTTCTTCAACGAGCACAGCAAGACGTCGCGGTGCTGCAAACCACTGACTATTGCCGTGAGACAAACCTTTGTCCGCTAGCTGACTGATGAGCTGCTCATGCAGTGCACGACCTAATTGCTCCAGACTGCTTGACGGAAGCTCCTCGCAACCTATTTCTAATAACAGAGGCTGACTCATGCCGCAGCCTCCTTTAGCTGTGCAAGCACCTCGTCACGAATCCCGGGCTCCGCCATAGGAAACCCAAGAGCTGCTCGGGCATTGAAATATGCCTGCGCAACGTTTCGAGCCAGTGTGCGGACGCGCAAAATATAGCGCTGTCGCTCAGTCACCGATATCGCATGACGTGCATCTAATAGGTTGAAGGTGTGCGAGGCTTTCATGACCATTTCATAGGCCGGCAGCGGTAGTTCAAGATCGGTTAGGCGTTTTGCCTCTTTCTCACAATGATCGAACTGCGAAAACAGGAAGTCGACATCTGCTTCTTCAAAGTTGTATCGCGACATTTCCACTTCGTTCTGGTGAAACACGTCGCCGTAGAGCACGGGGCCCTGGGGGCTTCGAGTCCAAAGCAAATCATAGACACTATCAACGCCCTGAAGATACATCGCGATACGCTCAAGACCGTAGGTGATCTCACCGGTTACGGGATAGCACTCAATTCCCCCTGCCTGCTGAAAATAGGTGAATTGCGACACTTCCATGCCGTTAAGCCACACTTCCCAACCCAATCCCCATGCGCCCAGGGTCGGTGATTCCCAATTGTCTTCGACAAACCGGACATCGTGAGTGAGTGTGTCGATACCCAAGGCTTGTAAAGACTGTATGTACAACTCCTGAAACTCGGGAGGTGATGGCTTCATTGCCACCTGAAACTGATAATAGTGCTGCAACCGATTGGGGTTTTCGCCGTAGCGCCCATCGGTGGGACGACGGCTTGGCTGTACATAGGCCGCATTCCAACTCTCGGGTCCCAGAGAGCGGAGAAATGTCGCCGGGTGAAATGTTCCGGCCCCTACTTCCATGTCTAGTGGCTGCAGGATGAGGCATCCTTTTTCACCCCAGAATTGCTGTAACTTAAGAATAAGTTCCTGAAAACTGATGGGGTCTTGTGCTGGGTCGAGATACTGGCTCACGCGAAATCCTGTGCGAGGTGCAAAAGGCCCGTAGTATACCGTCAGTAACAGCGGCACAATACGCAGTCGTTACACAACTAACGCGCAATTTGTGCGTTTTTATTAGCGCTGCTTCACAACGATATCGAAACAGGGATTCGTGAAAAGTCGTCTCATAACATTTTTATTGTGGTCATCATCCTTGCTCCCCTTGGGAGTCTGTCGCGCTTTGGGCCGTGGCTTAGGTCGCGTTGCCTGGTGGATAGGCGGCTCTCCACGAAGGGTGACCGAGCGAAACGTAGGCCTGGCCTTTCCAGAGCTGTCTAAGCAGGAGCAGGAATTATTGGCTCGCCGCTCCTTGCAGTCTACGGGTGAGCTGGCCGTTGAGATGGGTTACATCTGGAACCGTCCCTGGGATCAGATTCGAGGCCACATCCTTGAGATAGTGGGAGACGACGCCGTCCGTGCCGCCCTCGCAGAGGGTCGAGGAGTCATGATGTTGGGGCCGCACCTTGGGAACTGGGAGATTGTTGGCCTGCATATTTCTGAAATGGGTGAGTCAGTAGCACTTTACGAGCCTCCCCATATGCAGCAGCTCGACGACATGGTGCGTGCTGCCAGGCAACGCTCGGGCTCCGTCCTGGTTCCTACAGACGCCCGCGGACTTGCAAAGCTCGTGAAGTCTTTGAAAAAGGGCGGTATTGCTGGAATCTTGCCGGATCAAGTTCCTCCAGTAGTGGAATCCGGAGAGAATAGCCTTTTTATGGGGGTGCCGACCTTTACTATGACCCTGGCTAGCAAGCTGTTGGCCAAGAGCGGCGCGCAAGCCTTCTTTGGTTTTGCGGAGCGTATTCCCGGCGGTTACCGGTTACATTACTTGCCTGCTGACGAAGGTATTTATAGCAAGGACATGCAAACCTCGCTGAAAGCACTGAATGATGGGGTTGAGGGCTGTGTACGCATGTCGCCGGCGCAGTACCAATGGGAGTACAAGCGGTTTCGGGTGAGGCCCCGAGGAAGCGTGGATTATTACGCCCCGGACTGGCGGCCAGAGTCCAACTGAACAACCTTCTGTTTTTTCTTCTCTTTTCCGATCGGAGTTAATGATGTTTTTTGGCAAGTTGCTTGCGGGCATTCTGGGATTACTCGTTGCTGGTTTTCCCGGGCTCATTTTTGGTGTGGTGCTCGGCCACCTATTTGATCGAGGGTTGGCCGGTGTATTGGGAATGGGTACCGCCGACCTAGAAAAAGTAAGAGAGCATTTCTTTCGCAGTACCTTTTTGCTCATGGGCCACGTAGCGAAATCTGACGGTCGTATCTCGGAGGATGAAGTTGCCCATACCGAAACAATTTTCCAGCAACTGGGTTTATCAGATGATCAGCGCCACGACGCTATTCTGTTATTCAAGGAAGGGGGCGATAAGGACTTTTCTGTAGACGCCACTATCCAGAGCTACTTGCTTGCAGGCGGAGCACATCCAGCGCTAAAGCAAACGCTGATGATGTTTCTTGTAACTCTGGCGCTTGCTGACAATCAGCTACATAGCGGTGAGCGTTCGGCACTCAGGCAGATCGGAAATCTTTTAGGCTACAGCGATGAGGTCGTCGAAGAACTCCTGCGTATGGCGACAGCGCAGGAGCAGTTTCATCAGCACCCGGGGCACCCCTCAACACCCACGCTTTCGGACGCTTATGCGGCTTTGGGAGTGAGTGAAGACGCAACGGACAGCGAAGTGAAACGCGCCTATCGAAAGCTCATGAGCCAGCATCACCCCGACAAGTTGTCGGCGCGAGGCGTGCCCGAGGATATGCTGAAGATCGCCACGGAAAAGTCCCAGGAAATTCAGGCCGCTTATGAATTAGTGCGTAAATCCCGCGGTACAGGGAAGAGCGGGTAACTGGCGCGACTAGAGGTTGGCGAGACTTAGTTACGCCAAAACATCGGCGTAAACAACACCAGTAAGGTAAACACTTCGAGTCGCCCCAAGAGCATGGCAAAGCACAACACTGACTTGGCAAAATCACTGACTTCACCGTAATTCGCGGCTACAGATCCGAGTCCTGGACCCAGGTTGTTAAGCGCGGCAGCGACTGCAGAGAATGCGGTAATGAAGTCAAGACCTGTGGCCATGAGCACCAGCATGATCACGATAAATGCGAAGGTGTAAACCGCAAAAAAGCTCCAAACTGCACTCACTACCGTGGCTTCTACGCGGCGATTGCCGACCTTTAAAGGAATAATCGCATGGGGGTGTACCAGCTGTTTTAACTCTCGAATTCCCTGCTTGTAGATGAGCATTAGACGCATGGCCTTGATACCACCGCCGGTAGATCCTACACAGCCGCCCATAAAGGAAAACATCAGGAGCATCATGGGTAAAAAGCCGGGCCACAGCGAAAAGTCCTGCGTGGCGAAACCCGTGGTAGTGGTGATGGATACCGCCTGAAAAAGACCGTGTACGACGCTTTCCTGAATGTTGAGTGTTTCTGAGAACATGAGGTAAGCACAGGTAATGACTACGCAAACTGCCATGGCACTAGCGAAAAAACGCGCTTCAGAATCCTCCCAATATCCCGATGCACTGCGGCGGCGAAACGCCGTGAAGTGCAGCCCGATGTTCAGCGCTGAAATCAGCATAAACAGCGTGCTGATGAGATAGATAGCTTCGCTGTCGAAGTAACCCATGCTGGCGTCGTGGGTACTAAACCCACCGATAGCGACCGTTGCAAAGGCGTGACACACCGCATCGAAGCCCGACATTCCCGCCAGGCTGTAGGCGCCTGCGCAAAGCACCGTCAAAGTAAGATAGACAGAAAACAATGCCTTGGCGGTTTCTGTGATACGCGGAGTGAGTTTGCTGTCTTTGCTCGGCCCGGGGGTCTCTGCGCGATACAACTGCATGCCACCAATACCCAGCATGGGTAGCACGGCTACCGCCACGACGATGATACCGATACCACCCAACCACTGGAGCATCTGCCGATAGAGAAGAATCGAAGCGGGCATGTCATCGAGGCCCGTCAACACCGTAGCGCCCGTGGTAGTAAGCCCTGAAATTGACTCGAATATCGCGTCGGCGGCTCCCATGTTCAGGGATTCTGTCAGCGCAAAAGGTAAGGCGCCAAATAGTCCCAGTACGGTCCAGAACAACGCGGTTATCAGAAAGCCGTCGCGGATTTGCAGATCGCGTTTAACTCCTCGGAGGGGGAGCCATAGTGTAATGCCCGACAATAAGGTGATCGCGAAGGCGGAAATAAAGCCCGTCACTGTGTCATCGTCAGTAAGGACTGCTATGAGCAGCGGCGGCAACATCGCCACGCTGAAGAGGCTTAGTAGAAGCCCCAGGATGCGCAGACTAATGGCGAAATGCACGCGATGGCCTAAGAGAAGAAGCCAAAACCTACGGCAAAGAGTTTCTCTACCGCGTGAATTTTGTGCTTATCAACCAAGAACAGGATGACATGGTCATCAGTTTCAACCAGTAAATCGTGATGCGCGATGAGTACCTGTTCGCCTCGAACGATAGCACCGATAGTGACGCTCTCGGGGAGAGGTATTTCTTCTATGCGGCGTCCAACAACTTTTGAGGAGTAGGCGTCGCCTCGTGCCACCAGCTCGATGGCTTCAGCCGCTCCTCGGCGAAGCGCGTGTACGGCACTGATGTCGCCTTTACGAACATAGGTTAGCAAGCTGCCGATGGTAATTTCCTGGGGTGAGATAGCGATGTCGATCTCGTCACCTACAAGCTCTGCGTAAGCGGGGTTTGTGATCAGCGTGATCACTTTCTTTGCTCCCATGCGCTTGGCGAGCATCGACATCATGATGTTTGACTCATCGTTGTTGGTCAGCGCGCAAAAAACATCGGTGTGTTCAATGTTTTCCTCGGCTAGTAATGCAGGCTCAGCCGCACTGCCGCCAATAACGAGAGTGTGTTTGAGTTGTTCCGACAGAACGCGGCAGCGCGCGTAACTGTACTCAATCACTTTTACTGAGAAGTCTTTTTCCAGCGAATTTGCGAGTCGAGCACCGATGTTGCCGCCGCCCGCAATCATGATGCGCTTGTAAGGTTTGTCTACACGGCGTAGCTCAGAGGTGACCTGGCGAATGTGCTTACTTGCCGCGATGAAGAAAACCTCATCGTTGGCTTCCACCACCGTATCGCCCTTGGGAAAAATCGCACGGTCTCTTCGAAAAATCGCGGCAACGCGAGTGTCCACCTTCGGCATATGCTCGCGAATCGTACTCAGCTCCTTGCCAACGATGGGGCCGCCGTGCACTGCACGCACGGCCACTAACTGTACTCGCCCCTCAGCGAAATCGAGAACCTGTAAAGCGCCGGGATTAACGATGAGCTGTCGGATCGAGGAGGTAATGAGTTGTTCAGGACCAATGATGACGTCTACAGGTATGTTCTCTGCAGAAAAAAGCTGTTTCTGATGATCGAGATAAGCCTGAGAGCGCACCCGGGATATTTTCTGAGGCGTGCGGAAAAAAGTATGCGCCACCTGACAGGCCATCATATTGATTTCGTCGCTATTGGTGACCGCAATCAGCATTTCGGCATCTTTGGCACCAGCCTCTCGCAGAGTGTCAGGGTGCGAAGCGCTGCCGGTGACGGTGCCAATATCAAGGCTATCTTTTAGCGCGCGCAGGCGTTCACCGTCGGTGTCGACAATGGTGATATCGTTTTTTTCGTTTGCCAGATGTTCTGCGAGCGTTCCGCCCACCTGTCCGGCCCCCAGGATGATTATTTTCATGCCGCAAAGATCCTGCCGCTGCAGTGGCTGCACAGTACTGCAATCAACTGCCGCAATACAGGCCTCATAGTGGAAATCTTACGCGCAAAAAGTGCGACTTCTTGGAGCTCAAGCATCTTTATAAAGCATGGCGAAATAGAGTCCGTCAGCACCCTTGGCACTGGGTAGCAGCTGCCGTCCGTGGGGACATGGGAGTGCCGACTCGAGTTCGAGAGGCTCTTCACGAGCGTTAGCCTGCCTTGCTAAAAACGCGGCTACCACGTCACTGTTTTCTTCCGGTAGCAAGGAACAGGTGACGTATAGCAGTCGCCCGCCTGGTACGAGGAGCGGCCAAAGCCCATCGAGAATTGCGTTCTGTTGCCGCGCAAACCCCGCCGCATCTTCTATACGCCGCAGGAGCTTTACGTCGGGATGCCGGCGAATTACGCCAGTAGCAGAGCAAGGAACATCCAGAAGCATGGCGTCAAAGGGGCCTTCATCTTTAAGTGCTGTAGAAGGCTTGGCACCGTCATCGCACAGAAGCTTTGCACTGAACCGCAGTCGATTTAAGTTTTCCTGAACGCGATGCAAACGGTCTTCGCTGATATCCGTGGCAGTGAGACAGAGCTCTGAGCCTTGCTGCTCCAGAATATGGCCACTCTTTCCGCCGGGTGCAGCGCAGGCGTCAAGAATACGTTCACCAGGCTTTGGAGCTAACAGCTGTGCCGCCATCTGCGCGGCTTCATCTTGAACGCTGCATAGGCCATCCATAAAACCCGGTAGCGCGGAGACGTCCGTCGGCTGATCAAGGATTAGCGCGGCCGAGCTAATCACGCCTTTCCGAGACGTGATATCGGTACTGTTTAGTTGCTGCTGGTAACTATCTCGATCTGTGCGAGAAAGATTCACACGCAGAGTCATGGGGGGGTGAGTATTGTTAGCTTGAGCTATTTCTTCACGCTGTGCTGGCCAATGCTTGCCTAGGGCCTCCCAAAACCAATCGGCTTGGGCCGCATTTTGTGCTGGGCTTAGTGCTGTCACGAGATCAGCCTCTTCTCGCTGAAACCTCCGCAGCACAGCATTTAGCAATCCAGAGAGTTGGCGCTTTTTGAGAATCGTAGCGGCATCCACCGTCGCACTGACGGCCGCGTGGGGCGGGATGCGCATTTCTGTTAGCTGGTAAAGGCCAGCCAGCGCCAGCGCATGAATATCCCGGTCTTTCGTCCGCAGGGGTTTTTGAAGCAGCTGCCCAAGTAAGCCGTTCAAGCGGGGAAACAGGCGGAGAGTTCCGTAGCAGATTTCACGGCAGAGCGGTTGATCCCGTTCGGGGAGTCCTGCCCCCAGTGATTCGAACGCGCGATCAAGGGAGTCACCGCGCATTACTGCGGCTATTACCTGAGCGGCTCGGGCACGCACGGCGGCTCCGGGTTTCACACGCCCCCTTCGGTGCTAAATCGATTTCCCGGCGCAAATAATGTGCTATTGCCGCGGAGCAGATCCTGAGCTTGCATCGCCTTTGAGCCTGCCATTTGCAGTGTTTCGAGTACGACAGCGCCTTCTCCACAAAGCACGGTGATCCCGTGCTCTGAACTATTCAAAATCGTGCCCGGTAGGGCGCGCGAGCTGCTGGAGGCGGACTGGGCCGACCAAATTTTTAGACGCTGCCCCTCCAGAAAGGCATAGCATCCTGGAGCAGGTTTGAATGCACGAATGCGCCTGGCGATGACGGCGGCAGGTTCGGACCAATCAATAAGAGCTTCATCTTTAGTGATCTTTGCCGCGTAATTGGCCTCGCCCTCGTTTTGCATTGTGGCAGCAGAAAGGTGCTCGGGTAGATCCTCCAAAACGTGTAACAACAACGGAGGGCCAATACCTGCGAGTTCTTCGTAAAGGTCAGCGCTACTGGTTTGCGGAGTGATGGGACAGGGCCCTTTGGCCAGCATAGGGCCCGTATCGAGCCCCGCGTCCATGAGCATGATCGTCACGCCGCTTTCAGAATCTCCTGCTTCGATCGCTCGTTGTATGGGGGCCGCTCCACGCCATCGGGGGAGTAAGGACCCGTGTACGTTGAGGCATCCATGACGCGGCAAATCAAGCACCGCCTGGGGCAGAATCAAGCCATAGGCCACGACAATAAGGGCGTCTAGTTGAAGTTCGTCGATGGCTGTTATTGCTTCAGGACTGCGAAGACTTGCTGGTTGCATTAACGTCAGATTATGACTTTCTGCCAGCACTTTGACGGGGCTTGGACGGTCCTTCTTACCTCGTCCCGCAGGTCTGTCGGGTTGCGTAAGTACCGCAACCAGCTCGTGGTTTGAGTGGATCAGCGCTTCAAGATGGATCGCGGCAAAATCTGGGGTGCCTGCGAAGGCCAGACGCAAGGGCGACACGGGGATCTCAGGCTCGCAGCCGGTGAGCTTTTTCGAGCTTGCTGCGGATGCGATTGCGTTTCAAAGGCGAGATGTAGTCAACGAATAGCTTGCCATCAAGATGATCTATCTCGTGCTGCAGACAAATCGCCGGCAGTCCGTCCAGCTCTTCGCTGAAGGGCTTGCCGTCTCTACCTAAGGCATCGACGCGAATTTTTTGCGGTCGATTCACTTCTTCGTAAAACCCCGGTACTGACAAACAGCCTTCGTCATAGCTGCCCAGCGTCTCGTCGATAATGCTGACCTCGGGGTTAATAAAAACCTTGGGCGTGTCTCGATCCTCGGAAGTATCAAGGACCAATAACCTCTGATGAACGTTGACTTGAGTCGCGGCAAGGCCAATGCCCGAAGCCTCGTACATGGTTTCGATCATATTATCGATAAGCGTGCGTATGCCGTCGTCGACTATTTCCACGGGTTTTGCCACCGTGCGCAGACGCGGATCAGGAAATTCTAAAATGTCGAGGACTGCCATGAATCTAACTTCTACCGTAGACTGCGATAGTATAACGTGGACGCTTATGCGCGAACACTGCGTAAGCTCCGTGCCTGGGAGAATGACCGATGACAGAATGGCTGATTAATGCCCCCTCAGCGCCCCACAAGAGTAATCCTGCTCTTAAGGGATGGTTGACTAGTGCTCTTTTAATAATCGCACTGTTTCTGCCGGGATTAAGTTCCGCGCAAGAAGCGACAGTGCGGGGTGATGCGCCGGACACCTACCTCGTTAAGAAAGGCGATACCCTCTGGGGTATTGCGGATATGTTCCTCGAGGAGCCTTGGCTGTGGCCAGAAGTCTGGGATGTGAACCCTCAGATTGATAACCCCCATTTGATCTTTCCCGGAGACACTCTTTACCTTAGCTATGTTGATGGCCGACCGCGCTTGTCGCTGAGCCGTGGCCGTGATGTAAAGCTTGCGCCTAACATGCGGGTCACTCCGCTGGATTTGGCGATCCCTGTGATTCCTCTTGACGATGTCGATGCATTTTTAAAGCGCCATCGAATCATTGGTCCTGAGGAGCTAGAGTCCTCGTCGTATGTAGTGGCAGGTGGACAAGAGCACCTGATCACAGCCAACGGTGACACGATCTATGGCCGCGGCTATTTTCCTGAGGACGAGCGTGCCTACGGTATTTATCGCGCTGGAGACGTATATCGTGATCCTTTGACACTGGAGGTTCTGGGTTATCAGGCGCAGGACATTGGCAATGCCCAGGCTAAAAGCAGCCTTTCGGATCCGGTTGTTGAGCTGGAGGTAACCCGGGTAACTGAAGAAGTGCGCATTACCGATCGCCTACTCCCTCTGGATGAGAGAATTTTGGACGCGACCTTTCAGCCACGAGCTCCCAGTGTAGATGTTGAAGACGCCTTCATGATTGCCGTTGATGGCGGCGTCACACAAATCGGTACCTGGGACATCGTGGTTCTGAACAAAGGTGATCGAGAGGGTCTGGAAGTAGGCCACGTACTCGCTATTTACCAGACAGGCGAGGTGGTGTTTGACGAGGTTGCTCAAACTAACGTGAGTCTTCCTGATGTTCGTGCGGGATTAGCCATGGTTTTTGAGGTTGCCGAGAAAGCGAGCTACGCGCTGGTCCTCAAATCCAACCGTCCGCTGAAAGTGATGGA
This sequence comes from Congregibacter sp., assembly GCF_045107095.1. GTDB lineage: Bacteria > Pseudomonadota > Gammaproteobacteria > Pseudomonadales > Halieaceae > Congregibacter. The sequence goes on from NZ_JBGCFU010000037.1 coordinate 19,591, forward strand.
CAAGGTTAAGAACCCCTGACGTAAGCTTCCGGGTCATGGATGACATGACCCGGGAACACTTTCACATACTGCTTAGTTGGTCTGGGACTCAAACTCAGGGCCTCGGAAACTTGCTGCGTGAGTATCAAACACCTGCCGCCTTGTTCGCCGCTGACTGGCTAGCTGAACCTGCTAAACAACAACTTGCCGCCTTGCCGAGAGCGACCCAGAGTATGCTTGCGCGTGCTCGCAAGCACTGGCCTTTGACAAACCGCCAGGGGACACTTCGAGAGACCGGCGACGCTCATACAGATGAATTCATTCCCTTCGGCGATCGTCGCTATCCCGATGCACTCAAGGAAATTCCTGATCCACCGCCTTGGTTGTTTTGTCGAGGTGATCCTTCCTGCCTCGCAAAACCTGCGGTAGCTATTGTCGGTAGTCGTCGTGCGAGTCATGGAGGACTCCGTGCCGCGCAGGAGATAGCTCAAAGCCTTGCAGCGGCTGGCTATACCGTTTGTTCAGGTCTCGCTTTGGGCATTGATGCGGCAGCTCATCGCGGCGCTCTTCAGAGTGGTCAAACCGCCGCAGTACTGGCATCCGGTTTGGATAGAGCGTCTCCGCTTCGCCATCGAAAGTTAGCGGCGGACATATCGCGCCGGGGCTGCGTAGTTAGTGAGCTGCCCGCCGGTACGCCTCCAGCAAAGCATCAGTTTCCGCGAAGGAACCGCATTATTAGCGGTTTGGCGCAGGCAACAGTGATTGTCGAAGCGGCGTTGCCCAGCGGGTCTTTGCATACCGCGTCGGCTGCGCTGGAGCAGGGTCGTGAGGTTCTTACCCTCCCCTGGTCGATTTTTCATGAGCAGGGCGCCGGTTGCAGGCGTTTGTTGCGTGATGGAGCGACCCCCATCACGGCGATGGAGGACCTATCCAGCTTGTTTCCTGGCGTCGCGGATCATCAATACCCATCCGGCCCAACGCCCACGGGTGATGCCGCGAAGCTTCTGTTGCATCTGGGTGATGAAGGTCTCGCACTGAATACCCTCCAGCAGATTACGGGCCTGCCCGTTTCCGATTTACTGGCCCTACTGAGTGAACTGGAGATTGAAGGATGGCTCAGCAATATAGATGGACGCTATTGCCGGAATGACTGCAAGCCTTGCCAGCGCCAGACCAGTTGCTAGAATCGGCGCCCGTTTCAACGGCCTGTTCACTGAACCGAATGCCTGCAGCTATTTCTTTTCGTATGCGCCTGTGTGCCAATGCCTTGGCTGGACATGGTGTGATCGCGTGTCCTACGGAAGCGGTGTGGGGTTTGAGCTGTGATCCCTTTAGCGATGTTGCGGTACAGCGCTTGCTGGATCTTAAGCAGCGGCCTGCGCATAAAGGCCTGATTTTGGTGGCGGGCGATGAATCACAGCTGGCGTTTTTGCTTGATGACTTACCCGAAGCTTTACAGCGAAAGGTTCGCGTGTCCTGGCCTGGGCCGAATACCTGGCTGGTTCCTCATCGCGGGCGAGTCCCTGCATTGGTACATGGCAGGTTTGAAAGCGTGGCGGTGAGGGTTAGTGGCCATCCTTTAGTTAGAGCACTCTGCCAAGCTCATGGCGGACCGCTGGTTTCCAGCTCTGCGAATGTGGCGGGGAGTCCCGCACCCAAGACCTTGCTGGCAGTGCGAAACTATTTTGGTAATCGCCTGGATGCTGTGCTTCCGGGATTAGTGGGTGGTGCCCAGCGGCCGTCGATCATTCGTGATGTGTTTAGTGACGAGGTGTTTCGTGCCTAAATTGCCGGCAAGTAAGATCCCGACTCGTCGGAGAATACAAAAAATAAAAGGATCCGCACTATGAGCGAGATGACCGACCCTATAAAAGAGTACTTGCTGGGCCTTCAGGACAGTATTTGCGAGAGTCTCGCGCAGGTCGATGGGGCTGCAGAGTTCACGATTGAAGAGTGGGATCGCCCCGAAGGTGGCGGCGGGCGTAGCCGCGTGCTGAGTGATGGTGAAGTGCTTGAAAAAGCTGGGGTGAATTTCTCTCACGTTATGGGTGCGGAGTTGCCGGGTTCTGCTACCGCTGCGCGTCCCGAGTTAGCGGGCCGTAGTTATCAAGCCCTGGGTGTTTCGCTGGTTATCCATCCCCGTAACCCCTATGCGCCCACGTCCCACGCCAACGTGCGTTTGTTTATCGCTGAGAAACCCGGCGAGGAGCCGGTTTGGTGGTTTGGCGGCGGTTACGACCTCACGCCCTATTACGGATTCGAAGAAGACTGTGTCCACTGGCACAAGACCGCTGCAGATGCCTGCGCGCCCTTCGGTGACGAGGTGTACCCAAAGTACAAGCAATGGTGTGACGAGTATTTTTATCTCAAGCACCGTGACGAGCCCCGGGGTATCGGCGGTCTCTTTTATGACGACCTCAACAGCTGGGATTTTGAAACTTGCTTTGCATTCATGCGCGCCATCGGCGACTCATTTATCGCCGCTTACCGACCTATCCTCGAGCGTCGTAAGGACACTCCTTATGACGACCGAGAGCGGCAGTTCCAACTGTATCGGCGCGGACGCTACGTGGAGTTTAATCTCGTGTTCGATCGCGGCACATTGTTTGGCCTGCAATCAAATGGTCGCACCGAGGCAATACTGATGTCGTTGCCGCCCCTGGTTCGCTGGGAGTATGCGTTTCAACCGGAGCCCGGGACCGATGAGGCCCGCCTCACGGATTATTTTCTCACGGGACGCGACTGGCTACATCTGAACAGCGCCGGAGTCGCTTCATGACCAATAACAAGCGGTTTGCCGTTTTTGGCAATCCCATCAAGCACAGCCGGTCGCCTATGATTCACGCAGCTTTCGCTGCGCAATGCGATGTGAAGCTTGAGTATCGGGCGCTGCGTGTTGAATTGAACGATTTTGAGCGCGCGGTTACGGCATTTTTTGATGCTGGCGGCAAGGGCTTAAACATTACGGTTCCTTTCAAGGAGCAGGCCGCGGCTTTTGCTGCAGAGTTAACACCCCGCGCAGCGCGGGCTACGGCGGTTAATACCCTGTGGCGGGACGACGATGGCGTCTTGCATGGTGACACAACGGATGGTGTTGGCTTGGTGCGCGATATGGTCGCCAATCTAGGTTGGCGTGTTCAGGAGCAGCGGGTGCTCATAGTTGGTGCAGGCGGGGCTGTGCGAGGTGTTCTAGAGCCCTTAATGCGCGAATTACCCGCGTCTGTGCATATCGTGAATCGAACGGTAGAGCGCGCAGAAACACTAGCTCGGGAGTTTGGTGTGCTGGGTACGATTTCAGCGGGCGGTTATGACAGCGTTTCTGATGGCCAATTTGATCTTGTGATCAATGCTAGTAGCGCGGGCCTTAGCGGCGAAATGCCGACGCTTCCGCCGGGAATTTTGAGTGAACGCTGCTGTTGCTATGACCTACTGTACGGCGCTGAGCCTACTTCTTTTATGCGTTGGGCAGCCCAGAACGCGGCCTGGGCGGTGAGCGACGGATTGGGTATGTTGGTAGAGCAGGCGGCTGAAGCGTTTTATGTGTGGCACCGTCAGCGCCCCGAAACCCAGCCTGTGATTCAACAGCTCCGAGGTGTCTTGGCCGCCGCGGCGTGAGCTATCCGTTTCCCTCAAAAAGCGCATCAAGTTCATCGATGTGTTGGTCTTTTAGACGCACGTAGTTTCCTGCGCTATAGCCAAAGAAAGCCATTTCCTTATCACTGAGCTTCCGTACCTGCTTGGCCGGAGAACCGGCATAAAGGTAGCCACTCTCCAAACGTTTTTTCGGTGTCACAAGTGCGCCGGCAGCAATGACTACGTTGTCCTCTACGACCGCGCCATCCATCACCACGGCACCCATACCGACTAATATCCGGTTTCCCAGAGTGCAGCCGTGGAGCGTCGCGTTGTGGCCGATGGTGACTTCATCCCCAATGGTGAGTGGCCAGCCCGCCGGATTAAAGTCACTGGCGTGGGTGATATGCAGTACGCTACCGTCTTGAACACTGGTTCTCGCGCCGATGCGGATGGAGTGCATATCTCCGCGAATGATGGTTCCTGGCCATACTGATACATCGTCGCCGAGAACTACGTCGCCCGAGACTACGGCGCTGGGGTCAATAAGAACCCGATTCCCGAGTTTAGGCGTATGACCCCCGAAGCTGCGTAGATTTAAGTTGGTGTAATGCTTGTGCATGATCGCAAGAACCTTATCTGTCGGGACATCAAGGCACCATTGTGGCGGCAAACGCGGTTGTCGACCACCGTGTTTTCTAAACGCGCTGGATAAAGAGTAGTGAGGAAAAAAAGATGAGCGGTTTTCAAAGCCGGAGACGTTTCATTGCAGGGGCTGTCTGCCCTCGTTGCGCTGAAATGGATAAGATCGTCGTGGACTTGGACACCGATGAGCGCGAATGTGTTGCCTGTGGTTTCCGCGAAGGCCGTCCTGCTGTCAGTGCGCCGGAAGAGGTGAAGACTCGCGTGAATAGAGCTTCGGCGCGGCGGGTCGAAACACCTGCGGAGGTAGTCAGGCTATTGGATCCGAGTGACTCTCAAGCCAGTGGTGACGGCGAGTAAAATACCCAAAATACAGCGCAAGAGTGATTCCACGGCTTGCATTGAATACTGCAAAGGAAAACCACAAGCCCTGATTCCCCAGTCCCGTGGTCAGGTACCAGCAAGGCAAATAGACTACGAAGGCGCTAAATAGCATGGTCACCATCATCGCTCGTGTGGCGCCTGCACCAATGAATAAACCGTCCAGTAGATAACTTGGGGCAGCAATTAGTGGCAGCGCAACGAGCCAAAGACCATGGGCTCGCATGATTGCCAGTATTTCGGGCAAGCTGGTTAGCATTGGGAACAGCCAGGGCTTTCCCAGAAGTATCAAAGCACTGATGATCAGGGCGGACGCTGCAGTCCAAAGTGCACAGCGGCGGCTAACGAGGAAGAATCTCTCGAGGTCGCCACCGCCTAATGCTTCCCCAGCCATGCCCTCGGCCGCGTAGGCAAAGCCATCCATTGCGAAAGCAGCAAAGAGTAGAAACTGCATCATTACCGCGTTGGCCGCGACAACTTCCGGACCTAGCTTCTCCCCTGCCGCCGTAAAAAAGGCGAAGGCGAACAAAAGGCTGAGAGTTCGAAAAAACAAGTTCAGGTTGCTGCGAAGGAGCCCCAGATAAGGGCCTGGGGCCCGCAATTTCGTCCAAAGCTCGGTGCTCAAAAATCCAGCCAGTTGTTTTCTTAAAGCCACCAGTACCATGATAAGGCCGAGATACTCAGCGATGACGGTAGCCACGGCAGCACCACTGCTCGCGAGTCCCAAGCCCATGATAAAAAGTGCGTCGAGGGCGATATTGCTCACATTTGTGATGATTAATATGCGCATGGGCCACTGGGTATCCTGGTGCCCGATGAACCAGCCAAATGCGGTATAGGTCAAAAGGACTGCTGGTGCACTAAGCATCCGCAATGAGGCGTAATTGTCAGCCGTTGCTCTGATCTCAGGCCCCGTTCCCATGATCTCAAACCCCAGGAAGAGCAGAGGCTGCTGAAAGATCAGCAACAATCCTGCGATACCCAGGGCGATGACCGCAGACCGGGCTAATGCGAGCAAAGCCCGTGGTTCGTCCTTGGCCCCGTTTGCTCGAGCCACTTCCCCGGTGGTTCCCATGCGCAGGAAGCTGAAACCCCAATAAAGAAAGGAGAGAACCGCACCGCCTACAGCCACTGCTGCCAGGTGTTTGGAGCTGTCAAGATGACCAAGGAGGGCCGCATCGACGAGGCCCAGCAAAGGAATAGAAATGTTTGCAATGATCGCTGGCCAGGCAATCGCCCATATCTTGGCATCCAGGCTTGCGAGTATCGCTACATCTTGGGGTTTTTCCCTGGGCAGAACGGATTCCTTTTGGCTTTTACCAAATCGCTTGTAAATCAGCGCGTTAGTAGGTTTATGGAGAAGCTTTCGCTATAATCACCGGGCCTCAGGGGGACGTGGCCTAGTGCCATAGTCATTACAACGGTTATTACAACCGTTATACAACACTAAACAGCCTGTCGCCGTCAGTCATGTAAGCCCGGGGGAAACACGGTTTGCAGCTGGCGAAACAAAACATACCGAAGATCTTTCTGTGCGACTTGTCGGGCAGAAACTTGCTCAGGCGCGCGTATTTCACGAGCTCTTGAGCGTTGTGGTGTGCTAGCGAGGTGTACCCGAGCTCGCTGGACAAACAGTTTAGGAGCCTTTGAGATTACTGTCTTAAAAGGCGCGATGAAATATAGATTGATGGAGACCCGGTAATGCAGGGAACAATCAACCGAGCGCTAGCTCTTGTTCAAAGATTAGGCGCAGCCGCGGTTTTTTCGGCAATGACTCTCGCAACAAGCTTGATGGCAACATCTGCACAGGCTGAGGGAGAGAGAAGCACAGTCAATATGGATCCAGGCGTCACAGCCGTGGGTCAGTCGATCTTTGACTTGCACATGATCATTTTGTGGATCTGCGTGATTATTGGTATCGCGGTATTCGCCGTAATGTTCTATTCCATCATCTACCACCGTAAATCACGCGGCGTGGTGCCAGCTCAGTTTCACGAGAGCACCAAGGTCGAGATTGCCTGGACGGTCGTGCCGTTCCTGATTCTTATCGGTATGGCGGTGCCTGCAACATCTACTTTGCTCGAAATCTATGACTTTGAAGACGCCGAGATGGATATTCTGGTGACCGGCTATCAGTGGAAGTGGAAGTATGAGTACCTGAACGAAGACGGCGAAAACGTGACTTTCTTCAGTAACCTGCAGACTCCGCAGTCAGAGATCTACAACTCTGCCGATAAAAACGAGAACTACCTCCTTGAAGTGGACGAGCCTCTGGTTATTCCCGTTAACACCAAGGTGCGGTTTTTGGTTACAGCGAACGATGTGATTCACGCCTGGTGGGTTCCTGAGTTAGCGGTTAAGAAAGACGCGGTACCCGGGTTCATCAACGAAACATGGACCCTCGCTGAAGAAGAAGGCATCTACCGCGGTCAGTGCGCGGAGCTTTGCGGAAAAGATCACGGCTTTATGCCCATCGTCGTTAAAGTTGTCAGCCAGGAAGAGTACGCCCAGTGGCAAAGCGATAAGCAGCAAGAAGCTGCTCAGGTGCGTGAACTCATGGCACAGACCTTCACCATGGACGAGCTTATGGAGCGCGGCAAGGCTGTTTACGCTCGCGCCTGTCTCGCTTGTCATGGCGCTAACGGCGAAGGCGGCGTGGGTAACGCGATTGCCGGGTCAGCGGTAGCTACTGGCGAGCTCGGTCAGCACCTGAACATCGGTATTAACGGTGTCGCTGGGTCAGCTATGCAGGCATTTGGTGGCCAGATTAATGACGTTGAGATGGCGGCGGTAATCACCTACCAGCGCAACGCATTCGGTAACAACATGGGCGATATGGTTCAGCCCATTGATGTATTCAATTACAAGAAGGGTTGAGGGGAGTATTAACGATGGCACACGGACCCGCTAAAGGAATCAGCCGCTGGCTGTTTACCACGAATCACAAGGACATCGGCACGATGTACCTGTGGTTCTCCTTCGCAATGTTCATTTTGGGTGGCGCTTTCGCGATGATTATTCGCGCTGAGCTTTTCCAGCCCGGGATGCAACTTGTCGAGCCGGCGTTTTTTAACCAGATGACGACCCTTCACGGCCTCGTGATGGTGTTCGGCGCGATCATGCCCTCCTTTGTGGGCCTGGCAAACTGGTTGATTCCCATGATGATCGGCGCACCTGATATGGCGCTGCCACGCATGAACAACTGGAGCTTCTGGATTCTTCCTCCTGCGTTCCTGATGCTGGCTTCTACACTGTTCATGGAAGGTGGTGCACCGGCCTTTGGTTGGACTTTTTACGCTCCGCTTTCAACAACTTACGCCGCACCTTCAGTAACTTTCTTTATCTTCGCGATCCACATCCTTGGTCTGTCTTCCATTATGGGTTCGATCAACATTATCGCGACGGTAATGAACATGCGCGCTCCCGGCATGAGCTACATGAAGATGCCACTGTTCGTTTGGACGTGGCTGATTACTGCCTTCTTGCTAGTGGCGGTGATGCCTGTACTGGCCGGAGCGGTGACGATGATGCTCATGGACATCCACTTTGGCACCAGCTTCTTCTCGGCAGCCGGTGGTGGTGATCCCGTCTTGTTCCAGCACATCTTCTGGTTCTTCGGACACCCAGAGGTATACATCATCATCTTGCCAGCGTTTGGTGTGGTCTCTCAGATCATTCCAGCCTTTAGCCGCAAGCCGCTTTTTGGCTACGACTCCATGGTGTATGCCACCGCAGCGATTGCCTTTCTGTCGTTCATCGTTTGGGCACACCACATGTACACCGTTGGTATGCCTGTCGCTGGTGAGCTGTTCTTTATGTATGCGACGATGCTCATCGCGGTACCTACCGGTGTGAAGGTCTTTAACTGGGTTAGCACAATGTGGCGTGGCGCCCTGTCCTTTGAGACACCCATGCTGTTCTCCATTGGCTTCCTGGTGCTATTCACCATTGGTGGATTCACTGGTTTGATGCTGTCTATCGCTCCGGCGGACTTCCAGTATCACGACAGCTATTTTGTTGTTGCTCACTTTCACTACGTGATGGTTGCGGGTGCGGTATTTTCCATGTCGGCGGCGGTTTACTACTGGCTGCCCAAGTGGTGCGGCAAGATGTACAACGAGACCATGGGTAAAACCCACTTCTGGATTTCGTTCATCGGCTTCAACATCACCTTCTTCCCACAGCACTTCGTTGGTCTTGCGGGAATGCCTCGTCGTATTCCGGATTACGCCCTGCAGTTTGCGGACTTCAATATGATGTCTTCTATTGGTGCGTTTATTTACGGCGGATCGCAGATCCTGTTCCTCTACAACGTTGTTGCAACGATTGTCGCGGGCAAGCCTGTGAGTGATGAGAAAGTGTGGGATGGTGCCGAAGGTCTTGAGTGGACGGTAGCAACACCTGCGCCGTATCACACCTTTGAAGTGCCACCGACGCTCGATCCAGCGCACGCGCACTCTTAAGCAGCACTGGACTAGAGTCGAGTAAGCTTTTCGAATGATGCGAATAAGCAACAACCCTTCCATCGATACCGTCATCAAGTTGGTGACGGTAGCGGTGGCTATGTTTGCGTTTGTTTTCGTCGTTATGGTGCCGCTTTATAACGTGCTTTGTGACGCTCTCGGTATCAACGGCAAGACTTCGGGTGAGGTTTACACTGCTGTACAGGCGGGCGTGGACGAGAGCCGGGAAATCACCATTCAGTTTGTTGCCACTAACAACGACGGGATGCCCTGGGAGTTTCGGCCATCGAGCACCATGATGCGTGTGAATCCTGGCGCGTCGAACGACACGGTTTTCCTGGCCCGCAACCCTTTGCCTCAGGCGATGGTTGCACAGGCAATACCGAGTGTTTCGCCGTCGCGTGCAGCAGAGTACTTCCACAAGACAGAGTGTTTTTGCTTTAACCAGCAACCGCTGGATGGGCGCAGCTCGGCAGAAATGCCTTTGCAGTTTATTATTGACCGTGAGCTGCCAAGCGATATTAAGACAATCACATTGTCCTATACCTTGTTTGACGTGACAGATATGGCGCAGGGCGCCGTTGCTGCACGCTAACGGCTGTCGGTCAGGGGGACCGACGGTTTAACTGGAGAGAAAATTCAATGACAAGCCAGACCTCCACGGATTACGAAAAGTATTACGTACCGGAGAAAAGCCCACTCGCTGTTATGGCGACTATCGGCCTTGTTCTCAGCGTTTTTGGTGCGGCCAACTTTATTAATCAACTGACTTTCGGTGAGGCAGGCGAAGCCTCCCCCACTATTCTTTACTGTGGTCTGTTCGTCTTTGCAGCGACCTTGTTTGTATGGTTCCGCACGACTATTCGCGAAAATATCGCAGGCATGGCTAGTGGCCAGCTCAAGAAGTCTTATGTGCTGGGTATGTACTGGTTCATCTTTTCAGAAGTGATGTTTTTCGCAGCATTTTTTGGTGTCCTGTTTTATGTTCGCAATCTGGCGGGACCCTGGTTGGCCGCTGAAGGTGAAGGCGGACGAATGAACTACCTGCTCTGGGAGGGCTTTCAGATGAGCTGGCCCATGATGCAGACACCTCAGGAAGCTGTGGGCGGTGCTGCGGATCAGCTGATCGCGAACAATGGCTCCTTTGCCAGCGCCAAGCAGAGCATGTCTTTTGCTGAAGCCCACCACTGGTATGCCTGGCTGCCTTTGTGGAACACCATCATCCTGCTGTCTTCTTCAGTGACCGTGCACATTGCGCACACGGGTCTTCTGAATGGCGACAAGAAGAAGTTTAACTTGTGGCTGGCCGGTACGGTTGCCTTGGGTGTGCTCTTCGTCATCCTGCAGATTGCTGAGTATTACGAGGCTTACGCGCACTTTGGCCTGACGTTGAACTCAGGTATCTATGGATCCACCTTCTTTATGCTGACCGGATTCCACGGATTTCACGTGTTTATGGGAATGACCATGCTGGCAATCCAGCTCATGCGTTCCCTGCGAGGCGGACACTTTACCGCCGGCGATCACTTTGGTTTTGAAGCGTCGAGCTGGTACTGGCACTTTGTCGACGTAGTTTGGGTATTCCTGTTCCTGTTCGTTTACATCCTCTGATTAAACCTACTGCTGCTGAGTAGGCATCGCGGCCCCTTGGGGGCCGCTGTCCCAGGGGTTGCGATGACCAAGTTGTCCTGTTGCAACGCCAAAGATAATCAAACCCATTAAACCTATTGCCAGCCCCAGTCGTACACCCAATGACGTGTGTGTACGGCGTTTTGTTTTGTCTCCCTGATCCACCATCAGGAAGTACGCACCACTAACGAGGCTGCCCACCAGCATCACCATGAAAAGCACGATCAAGAATTTCAGCACAGCTGGTACCTTGTTTAAGCCAAACCCACAGTATAACGGAGCGTCGTGTGCTTTGGTTTTGCGGAGCTGTGCCCCATGACGGCCTTTAAGCTTGATCTTGAGTGGCGCACCACTTTGACCACGGCATTGTTGTTTCCCGGCCTTATTGCATTGGGGTTTTGGCAGCTGGATCGGGCCCAGGAAAAGTCTGAGCTTGCGCTGAGCGAAAGCCAACGGGCGATCGCTGCCCCAATCGACGTAGCGTCTCTCATCGAGATGCCTACGGAGGAACGGGCATATCGTGCAGTCACCGTAAGCGGAGAGTACGTGCCCGACGCAGTGATCCTATTGGACAACCAGATACGGGACGGACGTTATGGTCACGATGTTTACGGGGTCTTTTATGATCAAGATAGCGGGCAGCACGTTCTGTTGAATCGCGGCTGGGTGCCGGGGGACGCATCAAGACGGAGTGTTCCACAGGTAGAAGTACCTATGGGACAGTTTACCTTGAGCACTTCTGCCTATGTGCCGCCGGGAGAGCCTTACCTCCTCGCTGAGGACCAGTTCAATTCTCTGGAATGGCCGTTGTTGGTGCAAACCGTGTCCTCACCCGCATTGCGAAAAATACTGCGTGCCGATCTGTCAGGTAGTCTCCTTGCCACTGAGTTGCGCCTGCTTGCCCAAGAGCCCACCGGTTTTCGCAGAGATTGGCCGGTAGTGAATGTGTCTCCGGAAAAACACCAGGGTTATGCTGTGCAATGGTTTACCATGGCCGCCGCTTTACTGGTGTTCTTTGTCATTCGTAGCAGTAATGTTTTGAGTTTGGGTCGGACGGGCCGTCCCCCAGAGAAGTCTTTAGGCTCTTCCTCGGACACGGGTTCCGCGGAAGAAAACACTTCGGACCATTAAGGAGTAATGAGCGCGTGAACCGCGTAGACAGCCAAAATCCCTCAGATGCTACAACACAGCCGCAACCAGGTAATGGTCGTATGACCCTCTTGCTGATTGCCGGTATACCGGTGATTGTCGTTCTTGCAGCGAGCTGGATGTGGTACTTCGTGGCGAATGGTCAGTTAGATTTGGTCGGTGCCCTAGGAACCTCTAATCGCGGGCAGCTGGTACAGCCTCCAAGACAGGCTACGGAGGCCGGCTGGCAAGATGCTCAAGGCGAGACTTTTGCCGTGGGCAATGATCCTAAGTGGACACTGGTTATTCCCCAGCGTGGAGGCAGCTGCGATGTTGCTTGCGAAAAACGTCTGTATGAAGTTCGTCAGATTCATATGGCGCTGGGCAAAGAGCTGGGCAGGGCTGAACGATTAATGATCACGGACGCGGCTCTAGCTAATGTTGTTCTTACGGTGGAGGCATTGAGTGACCAGCGACCTCTTCCAGACGATTTCGCAGCTTACGTGGAGCGCGAGCAAAGAGGCATGACTCTGTGGCATACGACTGAAAGCAAGTTTGCTGACATGTTCCCCGAGTATGCTGATTACCCTGATAGTTGGTACGTTATGGACCCCGCCGGATGGGTGATGATGCGCTACGACCAGTCCGTGAGTTACAAGGATGTCATCTCTGATCTTAAATTCCTGATGAAGAATTCCAATGGCTGAGTCAGCTACGGCATCCAACGAGGCTCAAGACTCCCGCGCGACATGGCGGGATTACAAGGAGCTCACTAAGCCAGGGGTCGTGGCCTTACTGATCCTCACTTCTGTGATTGGTATGTTTATGGCAGTGCCCGGTTGGGTGCCCATCGATGTACTGATTCTGGGCAATCTGGGTATCGCTTTTTGTGCAGCGGCGGCGGCGGCCGTCAACCATGTTGTTGATCAGCGCATTGATCAGCGGATGGCGCGCACTCGCAACCGTCCGCTGGCCAAGGGGCGAGTGAGCAATCGCAATGCGATCATCTTTGCCCTGGCACTGGGCGTCGCCGGCATGGCTATTTTGCTGATTTGGATTAATGCCCTGACCGCCTGGCTGACCTTTGCTTCTTTGGTGGGCTACGCATTTATCTACACATTGTTTCTAAAGAGGGCGACGCCGCAGAATATCGTCATTGGTGGTTTGGCAGGAGCGGCGCCACCGTTGCTTGGCTGGACCGCAGTTACCGGCGAAGTTAGCGGACATGCCCTGTTGCTGGTTTTGATCATCTTTGCCTGGACGCCACCGCACTTTTGGGCGTTGGCGATACATCGCCGCGAGGAGTACGCACTAGTGGATATCCCTATGCTGCCAGTCACCCACGGGGTGCGTTTCACGCAGCTGCATATCATCCTTTACACCATCATCATGTTTTTGATTACGCTCATGCCCTTTGCAACGCGCATGAGCAGCTGGCTGTATCTTGCGGGTGCTGTGGTTCTGGGTCTGCGTTTTTTTTACTGGTCAATCGAGATTTGGCGAGAGAAAAACCCCAAAGCGCCGATCTATGCTTTTAAGTACTCCATCACCTATCTCATGTTGTTGTTCCTGATTATGCTTCTTGATCATTATTTGCTTCCCGTGCCGGCCTACCCCGTATGACCACCGATCAGGATAAACGCCAGCGCCGGGGGATACGGCTGACCATAGCTTTAGTTCTAACCTTCATGCTCATCGTGGTTGCGGGTTTTATTCATCGTATTGGCCAACCGCGCTTGATGTCTGATGGTGAGCTGCAGGCGAATGGCTTGTATTTGATGGACCCGCCTCGGGATTTTGGTGACTTTGCCCTAACAGACCATCGCGGAGAGTCTTTCACACAGGATTCACTCAAAGATCAGTGGACGCTGGTATTTTTTGGATTTACTTACTGCCCTGACGTTTGTCCCACTACTATGGCGTTTTTGGATCAGTTTGTAGGCCAGCTTGAAGGCACTGAGGCCAAAGATACCGCTGTGGTAATGGTCAGCGTGGACCCCGCACGAGATACAGTGGAGCAGCTGGCAAGCTATGTGCCTTACTTCAATGACGACTTCACCGGCGTAACCGGCGAGTTTCTGGATTTGTTTCGGTTTGCTACGGCACTGAATACACCGTTTCGCAAGGTACCGGGTCAAGGTGATGACTATCAGGTAGACCATAGTGCGAATGTAGTCCTTATTAATCCTCGCGGGCATTATCATGGGTTTTTTAAAGCACCCCTTGATCTCGCGAAAATGAAAGTTACCTACCGCGCGGCACGCTATATTTGGGATCATTGATAGGCCTGACATGAACAGGAGCCACACGACGATATGAGCGACACGAAACCCCTGGTTCTGGTTGACGGCTCTTCCTATCTTTACCGCGCTTACCACGCACTTCCACCGCTGACGAATTCGAAAGGCTCGGCAACCGGCGCGGTCAAGGGCGTTATCAACATGCTCCGTCGGCTGCAAAAAGACTACCCTGAAAGCACGATTGCCGTGGTATTTGATGCAAAGGGGAAAACCTTCCGCGACGACATTTACCCCGAATACAAAGCCAACCGACCCTCTATGCCCGATGATCTTCGGGAGCAGGTCCAGCCCATTCACGACATTGTTCGGGGAATGGGATTGCCTTTGCTTTGCGAGCCGGGAGTAGAGGCCGACGACGTGATTGGCACCCTAGCTAAGCAAGCGGGTGACGCAGGTTGCTCGGTTATTGTGTCCACCGGTGACAAAGATATGGCGCAGCTCGTAAACGAGCGAGTCACCCTGGTGAACACCATGAACGATACGGTCATGGACCCTCAGGGCGTTGTGGATAAATTCGGTATTCCCCCTGAGTTGATTATCGATCTCCTTGCGCTGATGGGCGACAAGGTCGACAACATTCCCGGGGTTCCTGGAGTCGGAGAGAAAACGGCCTTGGGCCTCCTTCAGGGGCTAGGTAGCCTTGATCAAATTTACGATTCTCTTGATAAGGTAGAAACCTTGTCGTTTCGCGGCGCCAAAACTATGGCCGCCAAGCTCGAGAAAGAGCGAGACAATGCTTACCTGTCTTACACACTCGCAACGATCGCTACGGATTTGGAGCTGCCGCTGGCATATGCCGAGCTTGCGAACGCGACGCCGGACAATGCAGCGCTTCTGGAGCTTTTCCGGGATCTCGAATTCAAGGGCTGGATAGATGAGCTTGAAGGGGCTGCGCTAGACGATAACGATACGCCGGTAGAGCCGGATACCCGTGAGCAGCACTATGTGACGGTGTTTGATCAGGCGACGTTGGATGAATGGATAGCGCGGTTATCATCCGCGCCTCTGTTTGCCTTCGACACGGAGACGACCAGTCTCAACTACATGGAAGCGGACATCGTTGGTGTGTCCTTTGCTGTAGAGCGCGGTGAGGCAGCCTACGTGCCCTTAGCTCACAGCTATCCCGGCGCCCCGGCACAGCTTGATCGCGATGCCGTGTTAGCGGCCCTGAAACCTTTGTTGGAAGACCCTGCCTGCGCCAAGCTTGGGCAGAACCTTAAATATGATGCCAGTGTGTTGGCTCGCCATGGTATCGAGATGCAGGGCATAGCCTTTGACACCATGCTTGAGTCCTATGTTCTCGATTCCACGGGATCACGCCATGACATGGACAGCCTTGCACTCAAGTATCTTGGGCGCAGCACGACCCACTTTGAAGATGTGGCCGGTAAAGGCGCCAAACAGATAAGCTTTGATCAGGTGGGGATCGAGCAAGCAGCTCCCTACGCTGCAGAGGACGCGGAGGTTACCCTCGCTTTGCATGAAACCTTGTGGCCAAAGCTTCAGGAAAATGCAGGTCTGCAAAGCGTATTTAATGATATTGAGCTTCCTTTGGTGCCGGTGCTGTCGCGGATGGAGCGGACAGGTGCGCTGCTGGATGAAGAGCGCCTTTGGGAGCAGAGTCGCGAGTTAGGGGGACGCCTTCAGGCATTAGAAGAAGAAGCCCATAATCTAGCCGGTCAGGTGTTCAATCTTGGTTCTCCAAAACAGCTCGGTCAGATTCTCTTTGAGAAGCTGGAACTGCCGATCCTTAAAAAGACCCCAAAAGGCGCACCTTCCACGGCAGAAGAGGTCCTTCAGGAGCTGGCCCTGGATTATCCGCTGCCGAAGTTGCTCATAGAGCACCGCGGACTCTCCAAACTCAAGTCGACCTACACCGACAAGCTGCCGGGGATGATCAATCCTCGCACCGGACGCATTCACACCTCTTACCATCAGGCGGTCACTGCTACGGGGCGTTTGTCGTCATCGGATCCTAACCTCCAGAACATTCCCATTCGAACTGAAGAAGGCAGGCGGATCCGTCAGGCGTTTATTGCTGCGGAGGGCTATCAGGTCGTCGCAGCGGATTACTCACAAATTGAGCTGCGGATTATGGCTCACCTGTCAGAGGATCCCGGTTTGCTGGCGGCGTTCAGGGAGAACCTGGACGTGCACAGTGCCACTGCTGCAGAGGTTTTTGGTGTTTCTTTGGACTCCGTGTCCGGGGAGCAGCGCCGAAAAGCCAAGGCGATCAATTTTGGCTTGATCTACGGTATGTCAGCCTTCGGCCTCGCCCGTCAGCTGCATCTGGATCGCGGAGAAGCCCAGCGTTACATTGATGTTTACTTTGAGCGTTACCCAGGCGTTCGTGAGTATATGGACAACACCCGAGCCCTCGCGCACGAGCAAGGTTATGTAGAAACCTTGTTTGGCCGTCGGCTGTACCTACCCGAAATTAATGTGCGCAATAAAATGCGACAGCAGGCCGCCGAACGAACGGCGATTAATGCGCCGATGCAGGGAACAGCCGCTGATATCATCAAGCGCGCGATGATTTCAGTTGATCGGTGGATCGACGAAGATAGCGTCGATGCGCGGATGATCATGCAAGTTCACGACGAGTTGGTGTTAGAGGTTGCCGATTCGCAGCTTGATTCCGTGTGTGACGAGCTTTGCCGCCAGATGTCGGCAGCCGCGGATCTTGCGGTCCCTTTGCTGGTGGAAGCCGGTCGCGGTGCCAATTGGGATGAGGCGCACTAAAACTTTTTTTGTACTTTCGGAACTTTTGTCATAACTGAGCCTCAAACTTATCGTGACAATGAGGTGAAGTGCATTGTTCAAGGACGCTGGTTAGCATGGTTTCCAGCGTCCATTCCCCTTGAGAGACCCTGACTGCCCGGTTGCTTTTCTCCTCGTTTTGCAACCGGGCCTTTTTTTGCCTGCAATTCGCTGAAAACCACCCTAACTTGCTGATATTTGCGCTGCTCGCGCAGGGCCGTGAGCAATCACGTGGCTGCACCGCTCGCTGCTTGCGCTTCCACGCTTCGCGATACAGCCACGCGCTCGCTCACTATGCAGGATGTCAGCGAATCAGCAGCCAATAAGGTCCACGCACCGATCACCCAAGTCTTTTCGGGAAGTGGACCTTATTGGCTGCTGGTTCGCGAGAGTGTCACGCTGGTTGTGAGCGATTAAGAGCTAATCGTCAGGTTCGTCATCAAACACCGAAGTATCAGTCAGCCATTTATCAAGCGTGGCGATTAACTCACCGTGCCCCTGGTGCTTAAGCGCCGAAAACAACTGGCAGCTTACGAGTTCCCCGAGGTGTGCGACTTTGCCTCTGACTTTTAAAAGTGTTTGTTTACCGGCCCCTTTAGACAATTTGTCGCACTTTGTTAGGAGCATATGCACAGGCATATCGGCTTCTGCGGCCCATCCGAGCATTTGCTGGTCGAAGGGCTGTAGCGGGTGACGGCAATCTGACAGCAAAACCAGCCCGCGGAGGCTTTGCCGCTCCTGGAGGTAGGCCTCCATCTGTTTGGTCCACTCTTGTTTGAGTTTTTGCGGTACTTTGGCATATCCGTAGCCCGGAAGATCTACTATGCGCTGTTGCTCACCTACGGAAAAAAAATTGATGAGCTGGGTTCGGCCCGGCGTTTTGGATGTTCGGGCCAGCTTGTGGTTTTGCGTCAAACTGTTAATTGCACTGCTTTTTCCCGCGTTTGAGCGTCCTGCGAACGCGACTTCCCAGCCATTGTCGTCGGGACACTGGCTTACTTTTGCGGCACTGGTTAGGAACTCGGCCTTGCGATAGGCCGGCTTGCTCACGGGTTCGTCCAAAACTTGCTCATTTTGGTGATTTGTTGGGGTATCCATCTTGAGTATAATAGCGCGCCCTTCGTATAGGGGGCACGATTTATGAGTTGTCTTTTACCGTTAAGTTAACGTGCCCACAGACAGGGCTGGGTAAGGGTGACCGAATAAACCACTGGGAGGTGTTTACCGTGAAGAAAGTCATTTTGGCCGCTGCGGTAGCGGTATTTGCTATGGCTGCTCAGGCAGAACCTAATATGGAAAAGTACGGCAAGAGCTGCTCCGTATGTCACGCAGCTGGCGTAGCTGGTGCCCCCAAGATTGGCGACAGCGCTGCTTGGGAGCCACGTTTGGCAAAGGGCATGGATGCGCTGCTAGCCTCCGTAAAGAATGGTCTTAACGCTATGCCACCCATGGGGATGTGCTTTGACTGTTCGGATGAAGAGTACATGGAACTGATCAAGTACATGTCGACTGCTGCTGAATAATCAGCGGGCAAAAAAGAGTAGGGATTCTGAAGTTATGAAAAAGCTGCTTGTTCTCAGAGCGTTCATTTTTGGCGCAGTGTTTAGCACGGTGAATGTCCAGGCTGCGGACATCCTTAAGGGTGACCCCGTTGCCGGTGAACAGAAGGCCGTTGCCTGTGGAGCCTGTCATGGCGCCGACGGTAATAGCATGGTCCCTATGTTTCCAAAGCTCGCAGGCTTGGGCGAAAAGTATCTGTTGAAGCAAACGCAATACATCCGTGATGGTGTGCGTCCCGTAGCGCAGATGGCTGGGCAGGTCGACAATATGTCCGACCAGGATCTCGCAGATATCGCTGCGTACTTCAGCAGCAAGCCCCGCGGCGTCGAAAAAGCTGACCCCGCGCTGGTAGCCCTGGGCGAGAAGGTATATCGCGCCGGAGTTGCGGATCGAAATGTCGCCGCTTGCATCGCGTGCCACGGTGCTCGTGGTACAGGCAACGCACCTGCAGGCTTTCCAGCCCTCGGTGGTCAGCACGCCGACTATGTTGCGGCGCAGCTAAGGGCGTATCGCAAAGGCTACGAGGATCCTACCGGTCGTGTAACGGGTGGAGATACCAAGATCATGCGTAGCAACGCTTTCGGGCTTTCTGACATGGAAATAGAGGCAGTTGCTGCCTACGTGTCGGGCTTGCAGTAGAGCATTTAGACGCGGATAGATCAGATGCTTTAAGGCACGCTACAGTGCATTCGATAACGGTCCGCATTGCGGGCCGTTTTTCGTTGTAAAGAACGCAAAAACCATTATTCAGACGCCTCCGCATCGTCTGCCCATAATTCTGGAGTAAGCAGCCGTGCAAACCGACAGAAACGATGTTGATCTCTTTGCAGCTATCAATGATGCGCTTTTCCCTGTCGATTCATCCACCAGCACAGTGACGGGTGATGACGATTTTGCCGCACTTCCTTCTTGCTTTGACGTTACTGGTCTCGCCGTTGCAAGCATTGGGGCCGCCTGCGCTGAACTGGCAGCGTTAGCTTGCCGACCATCTGATCAGCAAGTTGTAATAAGCCGACGATTGGCCTCGCTCTGGTTTGATATGAGCATTCGACCACAGGGCTGGGAGATGCCTCCTGTATGGGATGCGATCGCAGGACTCTATCGCGCCAAAGATCGTTGGATACGGTTACACACCAATGCGCCGCACCATCGCCACGCAGCCCTGGACGTGCTCTCTTGCGAAGGCTTACGCGAGGATGTTGCAGCGCGCGTTTCTCAGTGGACGGCGGAAGACCTCGAGCGTGAGATTATTGCTAATGGGGGTTGTGCAGCGGCACTTCGAAGCAAGGAGGAGTGGGACGCCCACCCTCAGGGAGTGGCTAGCCAAGAGGAGCCCCTTATTGCCTGGATTGCGGGAGAGAGCTCTGCGCCGGCCCCGAGTTTCGGTGCCGAGAGCCTTCCGTTAAAGGGCTTGCGAGTTTTGGATTGCACTCGTGTTCTCGCCGGGCCTGTTTGTACCCGCCTGCTCGCTGGCTACGGAGCGGAGGTTTTACGAGTCGATCCTCCGGGGTGGGACGAAGCGAATATAGTGCCCGAGGTAACGCTGGGTAAACGAATGACCACCTTGAACCTCAGGGCATCAGCCGATAAGCGGTGTTTCGAAAAGTTACTGGCGAGTGCAGACGTATTTGTACATGGATATCGATCGGATGCGCTTGAGGGCCTCGACTTGGGCGCTGAACGACGGCGAGCGATTAATCCAGCACTCATTGATGTAGCTCTCTCAGCCTATGGCTGGACAGGCCCTTGGGCGACGCGCCGGGGGTACGACAGCCTTGTACAGATGAGTAGCGGCATCGTTCACGAGGGCATGATACGTGGTGATGGAAAAACACCTACCCCGCTTCCTGTTCAGGCGCTCGATCATGCCACCGGTTACCTTATGGCGGCAGCTGTGCTGCGAGCTCTGCGTGTGCGTCGTGAGACTGGCACAGCTCTTTCTGCACGATTGTCTCTGGCGCGAACCGCAGCACTGCTCAAGGGCACAGCGCACAAAGCCACATCCATGGCGTTTTCAGACCAGGACGCTGCAGATCTGACTACTGATCTTGAGTCTACCTATTGGGGGCCAGCGCGGAGAGTTCGGTTCCCGGTGATTGCGGGCTTGGCGGCACCAAGCTGGCGACACCCAGCCCGGCCACTCCACAGCGATGCCCCGGAATGGTCCAGCTAAAGAGTATCCGCAGTCTTGGAGCGCTGCCAAAACAGCGAACTTTTCGTTAGGATGCCTGTCCTATTATGTAATCACCAAAGAAATCTGGAGAACCCCATGTACAAGCGTATTTGTCTGGCAGCCATCGCCATGCTCGCGTTGCAGTTCAGCGCCTTTACGGCTCAGGCCCAAGATGGCAACTATGTCGCCGGCGAGCACTATGATGTTATTTCCCCGGCTATTCGCAGTAGCTCAGACAAAATCGAGGTTACGGAGTTTTTCTGGTACGGCTGCGGACACTGCTACAACTTTGAGCCTCAGCTGGCCCAATGGAAAAAAAGCCTTTCGGACGACGTTGTTTTGAAAGGCTCTCCCGCTATGTGGAACGCGCCCATGGAGATCCACGCAAAAGCATTCTATGCCGCTGAAGCCCTAGGCGTTCTGGATAAGATGCACATGCCGCTGTTTCAGGCCCTGAATGTTGATCGCAAGCGTTTGGCTAGCGAAAGCGAGCTTGCAGATTTGTTCGAAGCGAATGGAGTTTCTGCTGAGGACTTTTCCAAGGCCTACAACTCTTTTGGCGTTGGCAGTCAGACTCGGCAGGCAAATGCCCGAGCCCGCGCCGCAAAAATCACAGGGACTCCTGAGATTATGGTTGCCGGAAAATACCGTATTACCACGCGCAAGGCCGGCGGTCAGGCAAACATGCTGAAAATTGCTGACTTCCTTATAGAGAAAGAACGCGCTGCTATGCAGGTGGCGAGCTCGGACTCCTGATCAAAACTCCCGCCGCGAACCGCGGCGGGATCTTCCCGCTACATTACCTACATTCCGTTGCTGTAGTTCTCCAGAGACGTTTTACCACTCGCTCGGATTTGCTGAAACGCCCGGGTGTACTCCCCCAGCATTTCCAGACAGTAAGTGAGGCGCGCGTTTAGGTAGTCATGCTGACTGTCGTCATTCTCAGCACTGTCTTCGTTAAACACCTTTCCCGCATTGCGCACTATTAAGTGCTCGGGCAGATAGCAGATCCGGCTGTTCTTATAGCTACTCATACGTAGTTCAGCGACCGGGTAAGCGCCGCCGCCAGCCCCACCTGACACAGACACAATAAGAGCGGGCTTGTGAGCGAGCTCACCGGTGCCGGGAAACAGTAGAAACAGATTTTTGAGTCCCGAGGGCACCATGCCATGCCACTCCGGTGTCACGACAATAAACCCGTCGCAGCTGTTCAGTTCTGAACGTAGTTCACCGATAGCCTCTTCCCACTTGGGATCTCCGGTCCAAAGGCCCTCGTCCCAGAAGGGCAAGGGGTTGTCTGCGAGAGAGAAAAGATAAGTCTCATCGCAAAGACCTTGCTTCTCTAACTGCGCTGCTGCGTAGCGGGCAATCTTCTCGCTCTGGGAATCGTTTCGATGACTGCCGCTGAGGATGCCAATTTTCATGTTTGTTCGGGCTCCGTAGATGAACTGTTAACGGGGTAGTGCTTCTTGTGTTGCGCTCTGCCAAACAGGATTAGGAGCAACGCAATCAGTTGGGCGCGCAATGGTACACCACCGAGATTGCTAGAGATTGTGCGGACAGCCAAGGGAGTACTTGTTCAAAGCAGGCGCGCCTAGCGTTACAGTAGCGCAAAGGAGGAACAAGCAATGCGTTGGCTAGTTTTGATTACGGGTATGGCGCTTATCGTTGGCGGACTTTTTATGAACCGCCAGGATGTCGACAAAGGCCCGCTTACGTTGGTCGCCGATATGAGCACTTTGCGCGATACGGACGCCGGTCCGGTAGTCGGTGGAATAAGTTCGCCCGGCGCGCAGGTTTGGCTGGGAATACCCTACGCCGCCGCTCCCGAGGGCGAGCGGCGATGGCGAGCACCGGCTCCGGCCCAGCCGTGGTTAAGAGCTCGGGAAAGTCTCGCTTATGGGGAGGTGTGCCCGCAGTTTGCAAGTCGCTTGTCTGCGTCCTCTGCCGATCCCGGAACTCTCATCGGTAGCGAGGACTGTCTCTCTCTCAACGTATTTGCTCCCGGCGGCGTGGAAGCGAACGCGGCCTTGCCTGTCATGGTGTTTATTCACGGTGGTGGAAATACCATTGGATCGTCCATTCCCTACGAGAGCTCGGCGTTTGTACAGGAGCAAGGGGTGCTCATGGTCACCCTCAACTATCGCTTGGGTGCGCTCGGTTGGTTTAGCCACGCAGCCTTACGCGAAGGCGCATCGGCGGTAGATGCTTCGGGCAACTTTGCATTGCTAGACATGATTGCAGCTCTGCAGTGGGTTCAGGACAACATCGAAAATTTTGGTGGCGACCCTTCCCGCGTCACGGTGTTTGGTGAGTCTGCGGGTGGTCGGAACATCTATGGTCTTTTGGCCTCTCCCTTAGCCAAAAACCTTTTTCACGGCGCGATTATTCAGAGTGGGTTTCCTGGCACCTTCACTCGCGCCCGCGCAGAAAAGCCAAGTTCGAGTCCTCAGCCGGGTCATCCTAACGGATCCCATGCGCTGGCCTCGGCATGGCTTGAGCAAGATGAAGCCCGAAGTGAAACGGCGATGCTTGATCAAATGTCAGCAACGGAACTTGCCAGTTTTCTTAGAGGCTTGAGGACTGCAGATATCATGGCGCCTCTTGCCACGGCCGGCGGTATGTACCGTGCACCGGCACTGTTTCGCGATGGCGTTGTGTTGCCAAAAGAGCCTCTTACAGAGATATTCAGTGACGCATCTCGTTGGAATCAAATGCCGTTGATGATCGGCGGAAACCTCGATGAGATGAAGCTGTTTCTTGTTCTTTCGGGTCGTCACACCTCGAACCTGTTCGGCGTTATTCCTCAGGTAGATGACCCTGAGCGTTATGAACTGCTGAACCGGTATCACAGTGATGCCTGGAAGGCGACCGGGGTGGACCTCCCACTGTCTTTGATAAGTGCTAGCAGTCCAGATACTGCGCTGTTTGCTTATCGATTTGACTGGGACAACATGCGCAAAAACTGGCTTGTGGATCTCCCTGAGTTGCTTGGTGCAACCCATGCCCTTGAGCTGGACTTCTTGTTTGGCCCCCTCATCAGTCGCATTGTGCCGGGAGTTTTTCACGTCGGTAACACGGGTGATCGCGAAGCTCTGGGCAGCACAATGCGAGATTACTGGGCAGGTTTTGCCTATAACGGGCGACCAGGCAGTGGAAGAAGTGCGTCGCAGCCGGCCTGGCCTGTCTGGAGTGCTCGGCAACCCAATCTAATGCTCCTCGATGGCAACGAAGGTGAGGGCGTCCGTTCGGAGACTATTAGCGTCACCGTTGAGGATGTTAAGCAGCGCCTCTCCCAAGAGACAAGGCTGCCAGAGCGCCTGCGCTGCGCGCTCTACGTTGATTTGTTCCTGGATAACAATGGACTGAGTGAACAGTTTGATACTCGCGAGTATCAAGACCTGGGCTGCGGCGAGATTCCCTCATGGCCTCTTGCAGGTTTGTCTCGCTAGGAACGAAAAGGCCTTTGAGTATTTAGCTACTTACAGCGCCTCGTTATTAACGCTCCACAAGTACCGGGCGCTGGACAAGGAAATCGGTAATGCCCTCGTAGGCGGCAGCGAAGCCAAGGACTTTACCGTCGCCGCCGTACGGCCCCATCACCTGAATGCCCATGGGCCGTCTTTGGCCATCAAATCCTGCGGGTAGGTTTGCAACGGGTAGACCGGGGATACTGCCCGGAATGACCACCTCCATCCAACGATGGTAGGTATCCATTTTCCGTCCGCCTACTGTCGCAGGCCAATGTACATTCTTGTCGAAGGGAAAAACCTGCGCACTGGGTAATAGCAGAAAATCGTAAGCTTCAAACAAGCGTTGGAGTTCGCTATACCAGCGCGACCGCGTTGCCTTGGCTCTGCTTATATCCTCTGCGGTCAAAGTATAGGACTGCTCTATCTCCCACTGTAATTCGGGTTTGAGGAGTGGCCGCTTTTGTGGGTTCTCGTACCACTCCCGCATGCCCACACGCGACAGATTGCGAAGCGTCAACCAACAGTCCCAAAGATCAGCCATATCGAACTGCGGTGTTACTGCCTCGACTGTTGCGCCGGCATCCGTGACGTTTGAAAGCGCAGACTCACATAAGGGGAGAACGCCAGACTCCATAGCAAGATAGCCATCGAAGTCGCCTAACCAAGCCAGCTTAAGACCCTCAAGTTTGAGGAGAGCCGGCGCCGCGACGTTTTTTGCAGCGGACCACAAAGCTTGGGGGGCGTCGAGCTCGGGCTTCGGCATGATGGTATTGAGCAGACGCACGGCATCGCGAGTGTTGCGTCCCATGGGCCCTGTCGTGGCCAGATCACGAGTAAAGACATTGCCGCTTCCCATTAACCCCGCGCTGGGCCTAAACCCGATAACATTGTTAAACGCTCCCGGATTGCGAAGAGAACCCATCATGTCGCTGCCGTCGGCCACGGGCAGCATGTGAGTACCTAAACCCGATGCCGCACCGCCGCTGGAGCCACCCGCGGTTAGCTCCGGGTTCCAGGCGCTTCCCGTTGCGCCATAAACAGGATTGTAGGATTGCGAACCCAGTCCAAACTCCGGTGTATTGGTTTTTCCGATAAAGATAGCACCCGCGCGACGAATACTCGCTGGGAGGGGGTCATCTGCCTCGGCTACGTTGTCTTTAAACAGCGGGGATCCATAGCTTACGGGCATGCCTTTAACTGCTTCGAGGTCTTTTATCGCGTGAGGCATACCGTGCATCCACCCGTGATAGATACCCTGCGCAAGCTCCTGGTCGGCCCTCCGTGCCGCCTCTAACAGTAGGTCGTCTTCTTGGAGCGCGACGATCGCATTGTAAATCGGGTTGTAGCGATGAATGTGCTGTAGATACGCGGCCATGACTTCTTCACAGCTCAGCAGTTTCATTCGTATGGCCAAAGAAAGTTCAGTAGCATCAAGGTCTGTGATTCGCGAAGGAAGACTTGCTGCGAAGGACTTCGCAAGCGAGACGTTGTTTTGTACTCCGAGAGTAAGCAGAGCGGCACTCTGAGCGATAAAGCGTCTTCGGTTCATGGGTTAGCCCTTGTTGTTGTGTTTGTGCTGAGCCTTTGCGCTGACGGACATCAATTGCTGAGGACCTAGGTGTTGTTCTCAATAAACTCGCTAAAAGAAACGCCACATAGGGGCAAGTCCTTGCGAATCTGCTCGATAATGTCGTCGCCCTCAGTGACCTCTGTCATCCAGTTTAGCCACGCCTGGCCTGTAGGGTTGTTAAAGAGAAGGCATCTGTCATCTAACAACCAGCGTGTCCAATCGCCGACAAAAATACCCTCATCAAAGAGTTGCCATCGATGGCTTAGCTCGTAATACACAGAAAAGGCGTGAGCGCTGAACTGCTGGAGCTCTGCCGGATTCAGCGTGTCGACGTTGTTGAGCTTGGCCAGTGTCGACGAATAATCCTCACCTAAGGTCGCTGTTCTGAGGCTGTCTCGATTCGCGCGTAAATCTGTCGCCAGTTGAAATCGTAAAAGCTCTTCATTTTGCTGAAGTTGCACCACGACCAGCACGACACCAATCAATAATGCTGCAACACTGACTAGCTGGATCCAGAAAAATGTTTGTTCTTTCGTCATGCCGCGTCGTTAACTCTCAGTCCGCTCGCTACTTGCTGCCTTCATAGTTCCACGATCTGCTGAAATCCACCATAGATAAGACGGCTGCCATCGAAGGGCATCGGGTTCTTTTGAGAGTCCAGTCGATCATCTTCGAAATCGTCAGCCATCATTTTTGCCATTGCCGCTTCACGAGAGTCTTTGTCGGGCCATTCGACCCAGGCGAATACGATGGATTCTTCTGCTTCCGCGTGAACCGCTTTTCGCATATCAGTGACGCTCCCTTCCGGCACGTCGTCACCCCAGCACTGAACGACTCGCGTGGCACCCATTTCCACAAATATGCTATCGCTGGACTTTGCGAAATCAATGTAGGCCTGTTTGTTCGCTGTCGGAACTGCGATTAAGTAACCGTCGATGTAGCTCATGGGCTTCTCCCTAACTATGGCTCTTCGAGCAAACTTTGTATTTCTTCGATTGCCTCTAAAACGTACCTATACTCATCTAAAGTATGGTTCATGTTCGCATAGCGAAACTCAAGGGTCGTACAGTAGGCTCGATCTCTGAATAGCAGCGCGAAAGCTTCGGACTCCGGGTTTGAGGGTTTTGTTGCTATGGGCCAAGGAGTGCCATCCTTGTCGGTATTCCCATGGGCTAGCCCTATTCCGTGCTTCGCGTAGTAGGGCATGAGTTGGTCCCTCACGAGATCAGCGCTATCCAACTGCGTATCTGTTAATTCATCAACGTATCTGTCCCAATCGGCGAGCTTCTTGCGTAGCTCAATATTGCTGATGATTTCGATGCGTCCAGAGTTAATCAATGAGTCGCGAACACTGGACCCGAGGTCGGTAGTTACGGGCACCAGTGAGGCCCAGACGGCGTCGTCGATGCGTACCCCTGTTTCTTCAAAGCTGCCCACAGAGCAAGCCTGGAGCAATGTGGTAATACCCCCAAGAAGCTGTTCGTGAAAGTCTATCTGCCAGCTAATGTCTTTGTAGTGTTCTTCATACTCTGCTTTGAGTCCCAATACGGTCTCTTGCTCATAGCGTCGTTCTTTCCGTTCGTCCCACCATGCATCGATAGCGAACGCGAGGAGAATACTGGCGACAATCGCGGCGGATTCCGCAAAGAGCTTTGGCCATTTGATGGGGTCTGATTTGCTCACGCGGATTTTAGTGCCGCAGGTTCAGCGGCTTGCCCCATCGCTTGAGCAAGTAGCTCAAAGGAGCGTACCCGAGCACTGTGATCCCAAACTGCGGCAGAGACCATGAGCTCGTCAGCATCCGTTGCGTCTACTAAGGGTTGAATCTTTGCGCGAATCGTATCGGGAGATCCGTAAAACGAGCATGCCAACATTGACGAGACTTGAGCTTTCTCGGTGCTGGACCAGAACGTTTCGATGTCGTCGATAGGCGGAGGTAGTTTTCCTCGGCCACCGCGCACCATACGGGTAAAGGTTTGCTGTGATGAGGTGAATAGTCGCTTTGCCTCGTCCTCGGTGTCCGCAACGATTGCGTTGCAGCTGACCATTACCTGGGGTTTGGCAAGTTGCGCGGATGGTTCGAAGCGCTCGCGGTAGATTTTTATGGCCTGATGCAAGGCTTGGGGGGCGAAATGTGACGCAAAGGCATAGGGCAATCCGAGCATGGCGGCGAGCTGTGCTCCGAAGAGGCTGGATCCGAGTATCCACAGCGGCACGTTGGTGTTTTCACCGGGGATGGCATGCAACGACTGACCATCTTGCGGTGGACCTAACAAGGCCTGTACCTCCATCACATCCTGGGGAAATTGATCCGACGAGTTCGCACTGCGCCGCATTGCTCGCATGGTGTTTTGGTCTGTGCCCGGCGCACGGCCAAGACCCAGATCGATGCGGTCCGGATACAGTGTTGCAAGGGTGCCAAACTGTTCGGCGATCACAAGGGGCGAATGATTGGGGAGCATTACGCCGCCAGCACCCACCCGAATGGTGCTGGTGCCACCGGCAACGTGGCCAATGCACACGGCAGTGGCGGCGCTGGCGATGCCATCAAAGTTGTGATGCTCGGCAAGCCAAAATCGATGATAGCCCGCTGCTTCTGCGTGCTGTGCCAGATCCA
>NZ_JBGCFU010000038.1:0-43124 GCF_045107095.1 Congregibacter sp.
GTAGCGGGGGCTGAATTGAAGATTGAACCTGAAGGGTGTCGATGCTGTCATACGAGTCAGAGGGAAAAGCGTGTACACTTTTCGCCCCGATTTGGCTCGGTCCAAGTTGCGGGTTGCCGAGTATAACCGCTCTGATCAATCAGGCCAGCAGTCTTAAGGAAGGAAACATGTTTTCGCAAAGGAATTGGGCACGTTCGATGGTCGCCTCTGTTGCGCTTTTAGCGGGGCTGCTTGTCGTGTCGCTCGCGCCAAGCGTGGGGGCTCAGGATAACACCGAGTCGTCGGCTATGACCGCACAAGAAACACTTCGCCAGACAACCGATGAGGTATTGGCGGTTATCGAAGAGGCACGAGCCTACGTCGATGATGATCCCGAGCGTTACTATCAGGAAGTGCACACAGTGCTTGACCCCATAGTCGACTTTCGCGGTTTCGCCCGAGGGGTTATGGGGGAGTACGCTACCGGCGCCCGTTACCGAAGTTTGGATGAGGCAGGGCGGGAGCAGCTTAAAGATCAGTTGGAGCGTTTTACCGATACCATGCGCGCGGGTTTGGTTCGCACCTACAGCAAAGGATTGCTCGCTTTTGGCGGATCTCGCGTTGAGCTGGACGATAGCGAGCCGTCGGATGCTTCGTCGAACCGAGCGACGCTCAGGCAGCTGATTTACAGCGACGAAGCACAGCCCTACGTGGTTGTTTACCTGATGGCCCGCGACAAGGCTGGAGATTGGCGGATGCGCAATCTGATTGTGGAGAACGTGAATCTTGGGCAAATTTTCCGCAGTCAGTTTGAGTCCGCCGCCCGCCGTTACGACGGGGACATCGATAAGGTGATAGCCAACTGGTCGGTGGAAACTGCCGCCGAATAGGGATTTGCTGCAGCCTGGGGTGTCGCGAATCGATTGTTGAAATTCGCGATTTTTTGGGCGCTTTACCCTACAATCGCCACCCTTTTTTATCATTACCCGCTTTGCCGGGATATAGGAGTACAGCAGTGGACGCTAAAACTGTTGAGGCAATGGTTAGCGACGCTATTGAGGGCGCTACGGTAAATGTTGAAGGTTCTGGCGCGAATTACGATATCACTGTGGTGAGTGACGTGTTTGCCGACATGCGACCGGTGCGCAAACAGCAAACGGTTTACGCCACTATTAACGAGGCCATCGCCTCGGGCAGTATTCACGCTGTCAACATACGCACGTTTACTCCTGCAGAGTGGGAGGAGCAGGGCGCCTGATAGCGCTCTTCGAGTATGGATAAGTTATTGATTAAAGGGGGTGCACGTCTCGAAGGCGAGCTGCGTATCTCTGGCGCCAAAAATGCCGCTCTACCGATACTTGCGGCGACGCTTCTGTCTGATGAGTTGGTAACCATCGGTAATCTTCCGCACCTGCACGACATCACTACGATGATCGAGCTGCTGGGATGCATGGGTGTCGGGCTTACCATCGACGAGAAGATGAGCATTGAAGTTGATGCCAGTACCCTTAGTGACTGCTCAGCGCCCTATGAACTGGTGAAAACCATGCGCGCGTCGATTTTGGTCTTGGGGCCGATGGTGGCGCGTTTTGGCAAAGCCCGGGTTTCTTTTCCCGGTGGTTGCGCGATTGGTAGTCGACCGGTGGACCTGCACTTGCGTGGCCTCGAGGCCATGGGGGCCATCATTGATGTAGAGGGTGGTTATATCAATGCGTCAGTAGAGGGACGTCTTCGCGGTGCACACATTGTCATGGAGACTGTCACGGTCGGTGGTACAGAAAATCTGATGATGGCCGCAACGCTTGCTGACGGCCAAACCGTACTGGAAAACGCGGCTCGTGAGCCGGAAGTAGTTGATTTGGCCAAGTGCCTTATCGCCATGGGTGCACGAATCACAGGACACGGCACCGATCGAATGGTGATCGATGGTGTGGAAAAGCTCCACGGTTGCCACTTTGATGTCATGCCAGATCGTATTGAAGCCGGTACCTACCTGGTCGCAGCTGCTGCAACGGGTGGAAAACTGCATTTGCGTGAGGCGCGAGCCGAGCACCTTGAAGTCGTGCTACAGAAGCTCGAAGAAGCGGGCGCAGATATCAGTTGCGGCGAAGACTGGATCACTTTGGATATGCATGGGCATCGCCCTAAAGCAGTGAGTATCCGTACCGCGCCTTACCCGGGGTTTCCCACCGATATGCAGGCGCAGTTTACCGCGATGAATGCTATTGCTGACGGTACCGCAACGGTGACTGAGACCGTGTTTGAGAATCGCTTGATACAAACCCATGAAATGAACCGCATGGGAGCCAAAATCACCATTGAGGGCAACACAGCGATTATCGTTGGTCAGGAAAGCATTGCGGGTGCGCCCGTGATGGCCACAGATTTGCGGGCTTCTGCAAGTTTGGTGATCGCGGGAATGGTGGCCACCGGCGAAACCTTGATTGACCGTATCTACCACATCGATCGCGGCTATGAATGTATCGAAGAAAAGTTACAAGCCCTCGGCGCCGATATTCGGCGACTCGTGGACTAGTGCAACGATTGGGCTGAAGGCATGAAAACGGGCAAACTCACTCTGGCTCTGACCAAGGGACGGATTCTCAAAGAAACCCTACCGCTTCTGGCGCGGGCGGGAGTTGAGCCTCTTGAAGACATGAGTAAGAGTCGCAAGCTGGTGTTCCCGACTACCCGAGATGACGTACAGCTCGTGGTTATGCGAGGCGTGGACGTGCCTGTATATGTTCGCCACGGTGCAGCTGATTTGGGTGTGGTAGGCAAGGATACGTTGCTTGAGCAGGGGAGCGAGGGCGTTTACGAGCCGCTGGATTTGGGTATTGCGCCCTGCAGGCTCATGACGGCAGCGCCGGTAGATTTTGACTGGCCTGCCCGTCGCATCCGTGTTGCCACCAAGTTTGTAAATGTCGCGAGAGACTATTTTGCTCAGCGTGGCGTGCAGGTGGAGCTAATCAAACTCTATGGCGCCATGGAGTTGGCACCTGCGATGCAGCTTGCGGATATGATTGTGGACATTGTCGATACAGGGAATACCTTGCGAGCCAATGGCATGGAGCCTCTCGAAGAGATCGCGCAGGTCACTTCCCGGCTCATCGTCAATAAAGCCTCCATGCGCTCGCGGCACGGCGCCATTAATCACCTTATCGATGCCATCGATCGTGCGGTGACTGAACTGGAGCCAGCAGCCTAATGCGTCGCCTTGATGGTAGCGCCGTAGATTTTGAGTCGGCACTGGCTGATCTCGAGGTGCCTACAGAAAGTGGGGAAAGCGACGTTACGTCAACCGTCGCTGGAATCATTGCAGATGTTCTGAGCCGCGGTGACGCAGCGCTTCTTGAATACACCCAACGCTTTGATCAACTGGATGTGGCAAGCCTCGCTGATCTTGAGGTCTCCCGGGGCGAGCTTGAGGACGCACTCCGCGACCTGCCCGAGACACAACGATCGGCTCTGAGTGAAGCTGCAGGTCGCATAGAGGTCTTTCACCGCAAGCAACTGGGGGAAGACTGGAGTTACGACGACGGTCTGGGTAATCGCCTGGGCCAACGTGTGACGCCGTTGGAGCGCGTCGGCGTATATGTTCCGGGTGGCAAGGCTAGTTATCCCTCGTCGGTGTTGATGAACGCTATTCCCGCTCGGGTCGCCGGAGTCTCTGAAATTGTTATGGTTGCGCCGACCCCTGGTGGGGAGCGTAATCCATTGGTGCTCGCCGCAGCGGCACTTGCGGGAGTTGATCGCTTGTTTTGCGTGGGTGGGGCCCAGGCGGTTGCCGCCCTCGCTTACGGGACCACGGGCATACCCCGAGTCGATAAGATCGTAGGCCCGGGCAATCGCTTTGTGGCCGAGGCCAAGCGGCAGGTTTTTGGCAAAGTCGGCATCGATATGATTGCCGGACCTTCAGAAATACTGATCATTGCCGACGGTAGCGCAGACCCCGAGTGGATGGCGATGGATCTCTTTTCCCAGGCGGAGCATGACGAAAGTGCCCAGGCTCTGATGCTGTGTCCCGATAGTGATTACATCGATGCGGTGGATGCTGCCGTCGATAGATTGCTACCGCAAATGGAGCGCTCTACGATCATCAAAGCATCGCTCGAGCGTCGCGGGGCCCTGATCAAAACGCGAGACATTTCCCATGCGGCGGAGATTAGCAATCGCCTTGCACCAGAGCACCTGGAGCTCTCCGTTGGGGACCCGGAGGCATTGCTTCCACTAATCGACGCGGCGGGAGCGATCTTTATGGGGGTCCACAGCTGCGAAGCGCTGGGGGATTACTGCGCGGGACCTAATCACGTATTGCCTACCTCGGGCTCAGCGCGTTTCTTCTCACCTTTAGGGGTGTATGACTTTCAAAAGCGCAGCTCGATTATTCACTGCAGTCCTGAAGGGGCTGCGCCCCTCGCTCGAATAGCCAAGGTTTTGGCAGAGGGAGAGTCGCTAACCGCTCATGCCAGAAGTGCGGCAATGCGGATAGCTGATTAAGCGGCGATTCAGGTCAGCATCAACTCAGCCGGTTTTTTTACCCGCCATCCAGCTGGTCTCAGCTTGGGCTTACTCAGCTACGTCGGGTTGTGTGCCTATAATCGCGGTGAGTTCCACCGGGACAGATTCTCGAGAAACGCTCATCATGAGTTTGTCTCCCGGGCGAAGTAGTGATACCTCGTACATCGCCAAACGAACGTCTTCAATAGCATCGTCATTGAAGTGGGTGATGATATCGCCCGCTTGAAGACCGGCGCGTGCCGCGGGACCACCGTTGGCCACGCCACGTACCAGTAAACGCTGATCATTTAGCGCGTCTCCCGGTATTTGCTCTACCTGCACTCCCAGCCAGCCTCGGATGACTCGTCCGAAGCGAATCAAATCGTCCATCACAAATTCTGCAAAGCTCGAGGGGATTGCGAGGGAAATACCGATGCCCACGGAGCTTCCGCTGCCGCCCTCGTTGGAGGCGTAGATCCAGCTGTTGATGCCTACCAATGCGCCGTTTACGTCTACCAGCGCACCGCCGGAGTTGCCGGCATGAATGACGGCATCAGTCTGGATGAAGCCCTCGTAGGTGCCAGGGCTGAGGCCAAAACGACCCAGTCCGGAAACGATCCCCTGTGTCACAGAATGGCCAAAGCCCAGGGGATTGCCAATGGCGAGCACCACGTCCCCCACAGACAAAAGGTCGGAATTCGCAACAGTCACAGCGCTTAGTCCGTCGAGATCAACCTTCAGAGCCGCTAAATCCGTCGCTCGATCGCTGCCAACTACCTGGGCAGCGGCAGAGCGCCCGTCACTTAGCAGAACTTGAATCGCATCAGCGCCATCAATGACGTGGTTGTTAGTCAGGATGTAACCGTTTTCCCGCATGATGACGCCTGAGCCAAGAGACCGCTCTACCTGCTGTCGCGGTGCGCCCCGGGGAATGGGCATAAGGGGGTTATTGAGCATACGGCTGTTTGCTGACGCGACGCGTTTTTCCGTGTAGATGTTGACCACCGAGGGGGTGGCGCTGGCTACCGCCTGTCTGAAGCTGTCGCGAGCAACTGCACTGCGCTCCGCGCTGGGTTTAGGCAGCACCCATTGCTGCAAGATCAGCAGCGCGCAGAGAACACCGGCTATTGCCGGCCACGTAAAGAATTTAAGAAAAGCGCGCATGCGCCCTCTCTAGTCAGAAAGAAACGCGATTGTATATGATGCCCGAGCCCCATTCATATTACCTTTGGAAGCTGCATGACAGTTGAACTCAAGGATTTGCTCAAGCATTGCGATAGCGTGCTGGAATCCCAGCGCTTTAATGATTATTGCCCGAATGGCCTGCAGGTTGAGGGCCGCACAACGGTTGCGCGCCTAGCAGCGGCGGTCACCGCTAATCAATCAGTGTTGGACGCCGCTGTAGCCTGGGGGGCAGATGCGTTGATTGTGCATCATGGGTACTTCTGGCGTGGTGAGTCCGCCGAAATAGTTGGCATGAAGCGCAAGCGTCTTGGCACACTGTTGACGGCGGATATGAGTCTCATGGCCTATCACTTACCCCTGGATGCGCATCCTGAGTTGGGTAACAACGCGCAGTGGGGAAAGCTCCTTGGTTTTACCGATGTTGAACCTCTGGATAAGGAAGATACGAGGGCCGTGGGTAATCTCGGCCGACTGGCTCAACCGATGGAGCTGGAGGAGGTGGTCGGCAAGGTGCTTACACTAACGAGTCGGCGTCCCTTGTTGATTGGGGACCCTAAAACATTGGTTGAGCGGGTCGCGTGGTGTACCGGAGCAGCACAGGGTTACATTGAGAAAGCCGCAGCGGCGGGAGCGGATCTGTTTATCTCTGGGGAGATATCTGAGCCCACGGTGCACGCAGCGCGAGAATTGGGTATAGCGTATATCGCTGCGGGTCATCACGCGACCGAGCGCTATGGTGTCCAGGCCCTGGCGGCTTCACTGGCGGAGACCTTTGGCCTGGAATGGTCGTTTATCGATTGTGATAATCCGGCCTGATATGACCGGGTGGGCTATTCTGCAAGCGCGCTGCTTCCAGAAGTGCACTAATGGCGCCTTAGCCTTAGCCCTAGCTACGCGTGCTTGAGTCCTCGGGCGGCTTCTCTTCGCCGTCTAAACCGAAGCGCTCGTCGAGCACGCCGGGATCATCAGGAGATGTTTTGGCTGCGTAGTCGCGAGGAGGCTCTACCACCACGCTGTCTGCCTCAATGGTGTCATGTTCCGGTTCTTTTGGTGCTTCGAGAGCCTGAAAACGAGAGGCCTCATCATCT
The DNA here is from genome assembly GCF_045107095.1 of Congregibacter sp. Lineage (GTDB taxonomy): Bacteria > Pseudomonadota > Gammaproteobacteria > Pseudomonadales > Halieaceae > Congregibacter. Next base: position 6,753 of record NZ_JBGCFU010000038.1, read on the forward strand.
GAGCACAGCTCTGCGGCGCTTCCTGCAATATGCTCATAAACGTCCCGATAGTTGGCGGTGAGGGCGTTAAGTTTGCTCGCTGTATCCGCAAAGTGTGAATTCACTCGCTGCTCATAACGCTCCCGGGCGGACTCCGCCTGCTCCAGCTTCTCGCCAAGCTCCCGTGCGGTTTCGCTGCCGGGTGCCGTGCGTCGACCGGCAAAGTAGCCAATCAGCAGGCCGATAACCGCGCCCGCAATTGCGAAGACAAAGGATTCATCCATACCGGTGTTCACAAGCAATTCCTCAAAATTCTGTAGTGGCCTGTGAGTATAGCGTTGCTTCGGGACAGCTTGGTAGCGAGATTGCCAAAAGTAGAGCTCCGCGAGTAAGGTATCGCGCTTTGATCCTTAGAGTAGAAGGTCGCGAGCAGTTTGTACGCGACAACTTTGGACGCGACAACATTGGACGCCATGACTGCGGACGCCACAAAAACGTGCTGACACCCTGGCAGCGTTACCAAGAAGACTTAAAGCGAGACGACTTCAGCCACGATGAGGCGCAGGAGGCGGCGGTGCGTCGTCTGCAGGATCTTTATGATCGCTTGGTGGATCGTCATACGCGGAGCCAGACTGTTGCCGCTCGGCTCGGACGCAGGTTCCGCAAGTCTGTGGAGCCCGAGAAGGGCCTCTATTTCTGGGGTGGGGTAGGGCGAGGTAAGACCTACCTCATGGATGCGTTTTATGAAAGCCTGCCCTTCGAAAAGAAGCTACGCGTGCACTTCCACCGGTTTATGCAGCGCGTGCATAGGGAGCTTGCCGAGCTCGAAGGGGAGAAAAACCCCATCGATCGAGTTGGCGAAAAGCTCGCCGCCGAGGCTGAGATTATTTGCTTTGATGAGTTTTTTGTCAGCGACATAGCTGACGCTATGATTTTGGCGAACTTTCTTGAGGCAATTTTCCAGCGTGGTATTGCTTTGGTTGCTACTTCAAATATTGCTCCGGCCGGCCTTTATGAGAATGGCCTGCAGCGCGCGCGGTTTCTCCCCGCTATCGCGCTCCTCCAGCAGCACACGGAGGTGCTTACCGTTGATGCAGGCGTTGACTACCGTTTGCGGACCCTTGAGCAGGCCAAGTTGTACCACTATCCTCTCGATGCTGAGGCGGATGCCAGTCTGACCGATAGTTTTCAACGTTTAGCGCCGGACGCTATCCAGCACTGGCAAAGAATTGAGATAAATGGGCGGTATCTCACCTGCCGCTGTCTTGCAGATGATGTGGCCTGGTTCGAGTTTCCCGAGCTATGTGATGGCCCGCGGTCTCAAAATGACTACATAGAGCTGGCGAGAGAGTTTCACGCAGTAATCCTTTCGGGGGTGCCAAAGATGGGCTCTGCTCAAGATGATCTTTGTCGGCGCTTCATTAATCTTGTTGATGAGTTCTACGACAGGAGCGTAAAACTCGTGATTGCCGCCGAAGTCCCTGCATCAGAGCTATACCACGGTACGCGTTTGAGCTTCGAATTTGCCCGCACTGAGTCCCGTTTGTTCGAAATGCAGTCCCACGACTATCTGGCCTTAGAGCATCGCCCTTAAAAAGAAGCGGTAGGCGGGGGCAGGAGTCGCCGCCCGCGAGCAGGGGTTTCCTTCAGTGGTAAGGCGGTCAAAAAGAGTATAAATCTTATTGAATTACAGCTTGCCAAGACCGTGGGGTTTCAGTAGTATTCGCGCTCTTTTTTTGGCCCTTTTGAGGCGAAACCCATGAAAACTTATAGCGCTAAAGTCGGCGAAGTCAGCCACGACTGGTATGTCGTTGACGCCACCGATAAAACGCTCGGCCGTCTGGCCAGTGAAATCGCCCACCGCCTGCGCGGGAAGCACAAGGCCGAGTACACACCGCACATAGACACTGGCGATTACATCGTTGTGATCAATGCGGAGAAGGTTCACGTAACCGGAGCCAAGCGTACCGACAAGATGTATCACCGTCACACGGGATATCCCGGTGGCCTCAAGTCCATGTCTTTCGAAAAGTTGATCGACAAAGCCCCTGAGCGTGTTATCCAGGGCGCTGTTAAAGGCATGTTGCCGCGCAACCCCTTGGGCCGCGCGATGTTCAGCAAACTCAAGGTATACGCCGGTGATGCACATCCGCACGCCGCGCAGCAGCCTCAGCCGCTGCAGGTTTAGGAGAAACAATGAGCGCAACTCAGTATTACGGAACCGGGCGTCGTAAGACCTCCACAGCGCGGGTTTTTCTGCGCAATGGCGGCGGCGATATCACAGTTAACCAGCGTCCTCTGGACCAGTACTTCGGCCGCGAAGTGGCACGAATGATTGTTCGCCAGCCACTTGAACTGGTAGACCTGATTGGCAAATTCGACATTAAGGTGACTGTCGAGGGCGGTGGCAGCTTCGGTCAGGCCGGTGCGATCCGTCATGGCATCACCCGTGCTCTCATGGAATATGACGAAGCTCTTCGCGGCACCTTGCGTGGTGCGGGCTTTGTAACCCGTGATGCCCGTGAGGTTGAGCGTAAGAAAGTTGGACTGCGTAAGGCGCGTAAGCGTCCACAGTTCTCCAAGCGCTAACACGTCTAGCAACGCGGCCTCTTCCAATGAGGTCGTGGTTTGTCAGAAAAAGCCCGACCGGAATAACCGGCCGGGTTTTTTTTGTGCGGTAGCTTTTGTCCAAGTTTTGAGATAAATCAAGGGTTTGTGACGTAAAAACGGTGCACATTCCTTGTTTGAGGCGCCTAAAGTCTTTACCATTCGTGCGCCCGGTTTACGGTAGAACAGACGCTGTGGGATTTGGCGTGTGGGTGATGTTTTTGCTGCGTAGAACCAATCGCAGTTCGACCCAACTGCGTACAAATGTTTGTAGTGTCGCACCCAGTGTGTTGGCATCGAAGTAACAGGAGACCAATCAATATGTCCAGTGTCACAGCGACCAGCGAAAGCGCTGAGTCAGAAGTCGACAATAACCGTCGTCGTTTTCTGACGGTAGCCACAAGTGCAGTAGGTGCAGCGGGTGCCGTAGGTATTGCCGTGCCGTTTCTGGGTTCCTGGAATCCTTCAGCCAAAGCAAAGGCTGCGGGAGCGCCAGTAAAAGCCGATATCGGCAAACTGGAGCCCGGTCAGATGGTTGTCGTTGAGTGGCGTGGCAAGCCCGTGTACGTGGTTCATCGTACTCCGGAAATGATCGCTAACCTCGACAAGGTCGATGGAGAGCTCAAAGACCCTGATTCGGCTATCTCCAAGCAGCCCGCTTATATCTCCAGCAAAGAGCGGAGCATACGCCCTGAGTTGTTGGTGGTTGAGGGACTTTGTACGCACCTTGGTTGCGCGCCAAAGTTCCGACCCGAAGTAGGTGCGGCAGATTTGGGTGGTGATGCCTGGGTAGGCGGCTTTTTCTGTCCCTGCCACGGTTCAAAATTTGATTTAGCGGGGCGCGTGTACTCGGGCGTGCCAGCTTCATCTAATCTGGTAGTTCCCCCTTACTCATTCGAAACACAAAGCGTCCTTGTTATCGGCGTTGATGCGGAGGCAGTCTGATGGCCAATATGCTGGTCGGATTACGCGATTGGGTTGACGAGCGTCTTCCCATCACTCGTGCGTGGAACACGCACATGGGTGAGTATTACGCACCCAAAAACTTTAACTTCTGGTACTACTTTGGCGTTTTCTCGCTGCTAGTGCTGGTTAACCAGCTGCTCACGGGCGTGTGGTTGACGATGAATTACACGCCAAGCGCTGAAAACGCCTTCGCGTCCGTCGAATACATCATGCGGGACGTGGATTACGGCTGGATTCTGCGCTACATGCACTCCACGGGTGCGTCAGCATTCTTTATTGTCGTGTACCTGCACATGTTCCGAGCCATGATTTATGGTTCTTACAAGAAACCCCGGGAGCTACTCTGGGTCTTTGGCATGTTGATCTTCGTGCTCTTGATGGCTGAAGCTTTCGTGGGCTACGTACTGCCTTGGGGGCAGATGTCTTACTGGGGTGCGCAGGTGATCATTTCGCTGTTTGGCGCCATACCGGTAGTGGGCGAAGACATCGTTACATGGATTCGCGGTGACTATCTGATCTCGGGTATTACGTTGAACCGCTTCTTTGCACTGCACGTTGTCGCATTGCCCATAGTGTTGCTTGCGCTGGTCGTCCTGCACATTCTAGCTTTGCACGAAGTGGGTTCTAACAACCCGGACGGCGTGGAGATCAAGAAGAACAAGGGGCCGGATGGTATCCCTCTGGATGGTATTCGCTTTCACCCCTATTACAGCGTGCATGACGTACAGGCGATTGCGGTCTTCCTCTTCGTGTTTTGCGCAATCATGTTTTTCATGCCGGAAATGGGCGGATTCTTCCTTGAGTATGCGAATTTCGAAGAAGCTAATGCGCTGAAAACACCGGACCACATTGCACCGGTATGGTATTTCACGCCTTTCTACTCGGTGTTGCGCGCAGTGCCAGATAAGTTCTGGGGCTTTGTTGCCTTCGCCGCCAGTGTAGCGATTCCGTTTGTATTGCCATGGCTAGATCGGTCGCCGATCAAGTCCTGGCGCTATCGCGGTAACCTGAACAAGGTGATGTTGGTGTTGTTTGTTGCATCGTTCTTGATCTTGGGCGTTCTGGGAGTGAAGTCGCCGACTCCGGCGAGAACCTTCCTTGCGCAAATCTGCTCAATCTTCTACTTCGGCTTCTTCTTGTTCATGCCGATCTGGTCGAGTATGGATAAAGCCAAGCCCGTACCCGAGCGTGTGACCATGGACGGTGGTATTGGAATCTTTGGATCTCTTGCCGGCCTGATTCTTATCCTGGCTCTGACGATTATTCCTCTCAAAGTTGTTGGTGCTGAGTCGGCATTCGATTGCGGCACTATGCCTTGCGACAAGGTAGAGATGGATATTGGAAATACCAGCTCGCTGCAAAACGGCGCTAAGGTTTATATGAACTACTGCATGGGTTGTCACTCGCTGCAGTACGCTCGTTATAACCGCGTGTCAGAAGACCTCGGTATTCCTGAGGACTTGATGCGCGGCAATATCATTGCTGATCCAGAGGTAAAGGTCGGGTCGCTGATGAATAACGCGATGGATAAGGATCGAGCGAAAGTGTGGTTTGGTGCTGCACCTCCTGATCTGACACTGGTTGCGCGAGCGAGAAATCCTAACTGGCTTTATACCTATCTTCGGGCATTCTACGAAGATCCATCACGCCCCTACGGTGTTAATAACCGGGTTTTTCCAAACGTAGGCATGCCTCATGCTCTGCTTGACCTTCAGGGCCTGATGGCCTGCGCTCCGGCTGCGGGGCATGGTGAAATGGAGCCGCTGTCGGGTACGCAAATGTCTGACCACAGCGATCCATGCGGCACGCTCGAAGTCGTTGAAGCTGGCACGATGTCGACTGAAGAGTTTGACGAGGCAACCTATGACCTGGTGAACTTTCTCGCCTACGTCGCAGAGCCTATCAAGGCCGATCGTCAACGTATCGGGATCTATTCATTGCTCTTCATTGCTATCTTCTTTGTGTTTGCAACGCTTCTCAACCGCGAATACTGGAAGGACGTTCACTAATCGCGTCGGATCTATAGCAGTTTAACTCGAGCGGCTCGGCTGGCGTTACAAGTGCTGGTCCTGCAGAAAACGGTGGCGATGGGGATAGAAACCCTGCGCTGCCGTTTCTTGGTTTAGAATACCGCTTCGGCGTTTAAGGCGATCATGCACGGAAGGTCGGGAACGCCAGATAAAAACGTTCCAATACTTGCGTCTGAAGGACGCGCGTTTCAAGCAGATAATTTAAGGGAAGCTCGCTCGGGTTAAGATCCACAAGCTCGAGCCCATGCAAATCAGCTCAAGTTCAGGCATATCAGCGAAAGCACAATACAGGCGTATAGACATCCATGATTTTTTATTCAGATCCAACTTCACACTTCAGTCACCGAGTACGAATTGTATTGGCTGAGAAAGGCGTCACCGCCGACATTATCGATGTGGATCCTGCACACCCACCCAGGGAGATGTCCGAGCATAACCCTTACAACTCCTTGCCAACGCTGGTTGATCGAGAGCTTTCTCTATACGAAACCCGCGTGATGATGGAGTATCTGGATGAGCGTTTTCCGCATCCACCACTCCTGCCGGTTTATCCCGTGGCGCGTGCGGAAAGCCGCTTGTTCATGCATCGCATTGAGCACGACTGGTGCACACTCATAGATTCGATTCAGAACTCACGTAGCGATAATGTTGTTAAACGTTCGGTAAAAGAGCTTCGTGAGGGCATCCTCGCGATCGCGCCAATTTTCGCCGAGAAGCCGTTTTTCATGAATGACGAGTTCACTTTGGTCGATTGCTGTATTGCACCCATCCTCTGGCGGCTGCCCGCCCTGGGCATCGATATTCGCCCCAGCAAACAGTCCAAGCCCTTGTTCGCCTACATGGATCAACTCTTTAAGCGGGAGTCTTTCCAGCAGAGCCTTACAGAGCAAGAGCGTGAAATGCGTCTCTAGACGCGGACTTTATCGGTGAACTCCAGTCGACCTTATCTCCTTAGAGCTCTCTACGAGTGGATCGTCGACAACGACTGCACGCCTCACGTAATTGTGGATGCAACTGCACCTGGTGTGGATGTTCCTGAGGAGTACGTTAAGGACGGTCAAATTGTTCTTAATCTATCGCCCTCGGCTGTGATCGAACTCCAGCTGGCTGACGACTGTGTGAGCTTTAACGGTCGTTTTGGCGGCAAGCCTACGGATGTGTTCATGCCGATGGCGGCTATTTTGGGTATTTACGCTCGCGAAAATGGACAGGGCATGGCCTTTGAGCCGGAGGAAGACGATGACGATCCGGCGCCAGAGGGCGGAAACGAGCCCACTCCATTTCGACGCGCCGGAAAACCGAGTCTTACCGTCGTAAAATAGCCTCCTTATTGATTGCGGAAGGCTCTTTGATTGCGGAAGGCTCTTTGATTGCGGACGGCGATCTAGCGGCAGATGGCTCTCTAGCGGCGGATGGCTCTCTAGTCGATGTACTCAAACAATCTGACTACGCGCTGAACCCCTGAGGTGTCTGCTGCCTCTTCGGCTATGCGATCGCCTTCCTCACGGGTCACCATGCCTAAAAGGAAGACCACGCCGTCCTCGGCCACGACCTTCACGCGAAGTCCCGGCGTATCGCCGCTGGTGAGAAGGAAGGTCTTTACCTTGTTGGCGATCCAGGTGTCGGATGCTCTGGTCATCGCAGAGCTCGCGGCGGCGACTTCCAGTTCGTTGTAAATACGCCGCACATCGCGAATCTTACGGACAACATCGTTTGCCTTTTGCCGGAGCTCTTCTTCAGGCACCTGTCCAGCGATTAAGACGTAACCGTTGTAGCTCTGAATCACGAGATGGCCCTGATCGAACCTGTCATCGGCTGCGTGTAGATTTACCACGGCCTTTGTTTCGATAGATTCGTCGGCGATGCGCTGAGAGAAAGTGCGCTCGCCGGGATCATCTTCTATCGCATCTGATTCGAAGGTCGCCAGCAGGGAGCCACATCCTTGCAGGACCGGCAGGCAAACCACGAGTAAAACTCCCAAAGCGATTTTCGAAAAAGACGCTGTTTTCGAAGAAGAGGCGGTCTCCGAAAAGAGGGTATTCGTTGAAAACAAGGTGGTCGCTGAAAATAGGCGGCGCGACATAGCTAGTTCATTCTCCCAGTAGCATTTGTTTTATGTGTTCCCGAAGGCAATGGCTGGCCATAAACGCGAGCTCACTTCTAAGGTCTTGATCCTCTGCGTGCAATTCTATGCAGGCGCCGCCGGGAAGTTCCACTTTCTCAGACAGCGAGATCGCGACTAGGTTTCTTGTTTGAGCGAATTGGATGTACTTTCGGGCCACTGCGATATCGGAGCGGGTATCTATGCACAGAAGTATGTCGCCGTCGCGAGATAAGGTGCGTAAGTCGCGCCAGTGGCTAGCGTCCCCACTATCATTGTCGCTGTGAAACGCGATCGCCGGCAGAGCCGGGGCGGCGTCCATGGGGGTTCTCAGTACAACGGCAACATGGCTCGCAAGCGATGCATCTCGGCCGCAGGCGCATACCAGTATCTTACGATCGTCCAGCATGGCTTGCGTCAGGAGGGATGTCGCGGCCGCCAAGCCCGGCGCCATAGTGTCCACGGCATTGGCAATCGTTTCTATCCGCCGGTGAAAGCTCGAGGCGGTGCGCTCGTAATCTTCTTCGTTCATTCGTGTCTATACTCGACAGTGCCGCGGGGCCAGGGTGCTAAGAGAAGGCGCTCTCAGGTGAGAAACGCAGCCTGAATCCATCGGGCTTCGAAACTCTGCGCAGCAGGCTGAGGTTCCCAGGCAATCACGTCGAAGCGACAGGGTAGGTGGCGCCACTGCGGGTGACATTTGAGAAAATAAGCTGCACACCGCGCAATTCTACACTGCTTTGATCGGTTCACCGAGGCCGCTGCACCTCCGTGGCTGCGGTGACGACGGGCACGGACTTCTACAAACAAGAGCCGATGGTCATCGTAGGCGATGAGGTCGATCTCGCCCCCTTTGCATCGATACTGGCTTGCCAGAATCTGCAGTCCATAGGAACGCAGCAGGTCCGCACTGCGCAGCTCAAACTCGTCACCGCTGAGCACTTCCTAAGCTCCTCCTATGCAATTGCCTCGCCGATAAATGCCCCTGTTGAAGCACCCGGCGACTGAGGAGTTAGTCTAGGTTAGCGAGGGCGCAGTTCGCCTCGGTTAAATTCGGCCATGTTTAATCGTCGCTCTAGAAGGCCGTCGGGCGTTGAGCGCAGTTCGGCGGTGAGTCCAAAGTAAAGGGGGGTAGCGGCACTGCGCATACGCCACCAGCGGCGGGCAAGAGCATAAGCATCGGTGCCCAGGGCATGAAGCGCTGCGGAGTTATCCTCGGCACTGATTCCTCGGGGGTTCATTCTCCAAGGCATAGCTAGCAGCTTTAGACCACCAAGGTCTCGATTGAGCGCGGTGTTACCTGTGCCGCTGTCTGCTGTCGATAATGCATAAACGGGTAGGTCGCCCGCATAGTGGTAGTTGATGAGCGGTTTGAGTGCCCGTGCTTCGTCGCTGCTCTTGCTTAGTAAAAACACGGCATCCAGATCTTCCCTGCGCCGTCCGGCTGTTTCTACTTTCTCGTTGAAGAGAGAGCGGATCGCGGTGCTTCGCCGCGCACTATCGCCAAGCCCGAGTGCGTCGCGGATCGCCGGAGAGTGAGTGCTGGCTTTATCATAGATCGCCGTGCTTGGAACCTGTCCTCCGAGTCGACGCCAATGCTCGCCGAGGGCGGCTTCCATGCGCTCACCCCAGTCGCCTTCAGGTCGAATCACCAAGGCGCGACGAGAGCCGCTCGCGAACGCATCTTCGGCTAACTGACGCGCCTCATCTTCGGGGGCCAGAGATAGGAGCAGAGCACTGGGGTTCGGTCCTGTAGGGAATGTTGGGCGATTGAGTGTCAAGACGGGCACGTTTAAGTCAGGCTGCGCTAACAATTCCTCTACCTGTAACTTGCCTAGCGGCCCCACTATGACACTGGCTCCGTTTTCCTGGGCCTGAAGGTAGGCTGCGCTGATGGTCTCAAATCGGCGGCTGTCCAGTACATCAATGGTGAGACCTGCCTGTTGTGCCGCAAAGAAGCCGTCAATAAACCCTTGGCTTACAGCGGCTCCCGCTTTCTCAAGGGGGCCCGAAAGAGGGAGGACGAGTGTTAGTTTGCTTGTCTGTGCATCTAAAAGAGCTGCGTCCCGCAATGACTCAGCATGAGTTCTTGCGCTGTGTTCCGGGTATTGTGCCTCCCATGCAGCCAGGGCGGCCGCGTTCTCCAGAGGGCTGTCGATAATGCTTGCGGTGGCGAGATCCATCCATCCTTGAGTCTGCGGATCGAAGGCGGCAGGTGCGGAGTTCTCATTGCGAAGTCGCTGGGCGGCGCTCCAGACAGCGTCGCGTAGTTCTGTGTCAGCGGCCGTATCTGTCCTGGGCATAGACGATAAGAGGAGGCTAAGCCCCAGTTGCCGGGCACTGTCTCCCTGTTTCTTCGCGACGTCCAGTTCGTGAAGAAGGAGGTCGCGGCGAAGATCGCTCGGTAACGACTGTTTCTTTAACGCGCTCATCGCCGAGTCGTGGGTCGAGAGGTCGCCTCTTAAATGGGCAATACGCGCTTTGTAGTAGTCGATCCACAGCGCAGTTACGGCGGTTGATGCTGCGCTTGGTTCAAACGCAATATCCGGGCCTTGCGCTTCCAGCGCGGGGAGTGCCAGCGTTGCCGCGAGCCAGTCACCGTCGCGCAGGGCGGCTCGCGTTGCAGCAAACAGTTCTTCATCCATCGTGACAGTCTCAACCAAGAGAGGGTCAGTGGTCGTGTCTGGTTGCGATGGCTTTGTCGCTATGGTTGGGGATTCGCCAGGAAAGCCGGCTCGATCCGGTAGGTCGCCGGGCGTTGATGCGCAGGCGCTTAGCAGGGCGGTAAAAATCGCTCCGATTAGACCGTTCCGCCAGCAGTGGGACAAGCTCAGCATGCTATCCTCGATTCTAAAGATGCGGCCTTCGCCGCGCAGATCATCGCATTATAAGGAAGCCTGTCTCACTTGGAACCGGCGCTCTACATTGTAGCTACGCCCATCGGCAATCTCGGCGATGTTTCCCGGCGGGCAATAGAGGTTCTCTCTGGCGTGAGTTGTATCGCTGCGGAGGATACGCGGCGCACGGGTCAGCTATTGAGTGGCGAGGGCATCAAGACCCCCATGCTCGCTTACCACGAGCACAGTGCGCCGCAAGTTGCGGAGCAGTTAGCCGCGCGCATTGCTGGAGGCGAGTCAATCGCGCTGGTCTCTGATGCCGGTACTCCAACGATTTCCGATCCCGGGTACCGACTGGTTCGGGTTATGCAGGAAGCAGGCTTGAAGATCGTCCCTTTGCCAGGGCCCTGTGCCGCAATAGTGGGGCTTTCCGGCTCCGGCTTACCCAGTGATCGTTTTGCCTTCGAGGGTTTTCTGCCAAATCGCGGTGAAGCGCGGAAGCGCCGACTGGAAGCGCTCGCACATGCGGATGCGACGCTCATTTTTTACGAAGCGCCCCACCGAATCGTCGCGACACTGGAAGACATGCAATCTGTAATGGGGGGTGACAGGGAGGCTGCGCTCGCGAGAGAGCTGACCAAGAGCTTTGAAACTATCCGGCGCGCACCTCTTCGAGAGCTCTGTGACTGGGTGCGGGATGACACCAACCAAAGTCGCGGTGAAATAGTGCTTCTTCTGGCACCCGGCAAAGATGAGCGGAACGCTCAATTGGACCCCGCTTTGGGCGAGTTGCTGCTAGGGATCGCCGAGCATATGCCTGCGCGAAAAGCCGCGAAGCTGGTTGCGGGCTACTCGGGTCTGCCCAGCCGGCAGCTCTACGACTATCTACTGCAGCATCGCCCGGGCTGACCCCCGGCGCTTTTGAGGATTGTGGCTTTTGAGGACTGTGGCGCTTGCGCCTTTGCCGCCGTGTCGATACTCTGCGCGCGGAGTTGGCCAGGCGATCGCGGTATGTCGTGTCTTTGACACGAGGTACGGAGGAAAGTCCGGGCTCCATAGGGCAGGGTGCCAGGTAACGCCTGGGGGGTGTGAGCCCACGGAAAGTGCAACAGAAAGGATACCGCTTTTTTTACAGGGCCGCTCAAGGCTGTTTTGTGACGAAAGTAAGGGTGAAAAGGTGCGGTAAGAGCGCACCGCGCGGCTGGTAACAGGCGTGGCGATGGTAAACCCCACCTGGAGCAAGACCAAATAGGAATCCGTTTGCTGCGGCCCGCAGTGGATTCGGGTAGGTCGCTAGAGGCGAGCGGTGACGCTGGTCCCAGATGAATGATCGTTCTCGACAGAACCCGGCTTATCGGCCAACTCCTCTAATTTCCCCTGCGTCATGAGAGTTCTTCAGCCCTGTTGTAGTGCTCTCGTGGCAGCATTTTCTTTGTTCAGGTGAAACGTTTAGACGGAATTCGCCTAAAACCGCCCTGCAAAATAATCAAACGAACTTTAAGTTAAAGTAAAAACTCAGGTTAATGCCTTAGAGTGCTGTTTTTGTGATTTTTTACCGCGCCACGTGGGGCGGAAAAATGCCTCGAAACCCCCGCCGATTGACGCCCAAACCCCTGAAATAACAGGCTTTTTTGCGGATTCCGGCTTGACTTCAGCTTTCCCGTACACCTATAGTGTCGGGAAGTGGAGAGAAGTGGGTAATTCTGGTGATTTGTGGAATTCATCAGAATAAAGGGGTTAATAACTAGTGTTCCGTGGTGTTCAGCACATCAATATGGATGCAAAGGGTCGCCTTGCGATACCTTCGCGTCAGCGTGAACCGCTGCTGAGTCAGTGTGCCGGCGAAATTGTTGTGACTATCGATACCCAGACCTCCTGTTTGTGTATTTATCCTCTCCCAGCCTGGGAGCGTATCGAGCAAGACCTACAGAAACTACCCTCTCTAAATCCTGCCGTAAAACGATTCCAGCGATTGATGCTGGGATATGCAACCGACATTCAGCTCGATAGTAATGGAAGGATGCTGTTGCCGCCCTCGCTTCGCGAATATGCGCAGCTCGAGAAGAAGCTCGTGCTGGTTGGTCAGGGCAACAAGATGGAACTCTGGAGTGAGGAGCTCTGGATCGTTGAGCGTGATAAGGCGCTGGAAGATGTCGGGGTGGATGAGCCATGGCCCGACGAGCTGATGAATCTGCCCCTCTAGATGGCAGCCCCCCATGAAACTGTATTGTTGCACGAAGCGGTGGACGCGCTGGTAAGCAGCCCCGCCGGCCTTTATGTCGACGGTACCTTCGGCCGTGGCGGGCACAGTCGCGAAATTCTTAGCCGCCTTGACGAAAAAGGCCATCTCTTTGCCTGTGACAAAGATGAAGAGGCGGAGCGTGAGGCGCTTGACCTTGCAGCGCATGACAATCGTTTTACCTTTGCGCGAGATTCTTTTGCCGCACTGCCTGAGCTTCTTAAGGCGCGGGGCCTTGGTGAGGTGGATGGGATTCTTTTAGATCTCGGTGTGTCGAGCCCTCAATTAGATCAGGCCGAGCGGGGCTTTAGCTTCCAGCAAGATGGACCGCTGGATATGCGCATGGACCGCAGTCGCGGCGAGTCCGCTGCTGATTGGATCGCATCAGCACCAGAGCAGGAGATAGTCGATGTGCTTCGTGACTACGGTGAAGAGCGATATGCCAAGCGTATTGCTGGAGCCATTGTTAAAGCACGGGAAGAGTCTCCGCTTACCCGAACAGCGCAGTTAGCGACGATTGTTCGCGACGCGCACCCTCGCTGGGAAAAGCACAAGCATCCTGCGACGAGAGCTTTTCAGGCGATCCGCATTCGCGTGAACCGTGAGCTTGATGATCTCGCCGATTTGTTAGCGCTGGCGCTGTCAGTGCTCAGTGTTGGCGGTCGTTTGGTCGTGATCAGTTTTCACTCTCTGGAAGATCGTCTCGTGAAGCGCCATTTTCGAGACATGAGTCGTGGCCCTCAGCTGCCTCGAAACCTACCTGTCAGAGATGCGGAGTCGGGTGCTCAAATGCGTCTCCTTGGCAAGGCGATGCGAGCCAGCGATAGCGAAGTGTCAGGTAACCCAAGATCTCGTAGTGCCATTATGCGATGTGCGGAGAAGCTCGCATGAGCGCCGCGCTGGTGAAGCCCTTGTGGGCTGCGTTGGCGCTGACGCTTGTGCTGATAAGTGCGTTTTCGATTATCGGAAGTACGCACAGCAGTCGCAGCTTCTATGCGCAGCTTCAGGACCTGGAGGCGCAGCGTTGGTATCTGGAGGAGGAGTACAGTCGTCTGCTCCTCGAGCAAAGCACCTTGGCCTCACACTATCGGATTGAAAGTGAGGCAGGTGAGGCGCTGGGTCTTGTTGCTCCTGGTCACGATCAAACCCGTTTGGTGGCGAAATGAGTAAGGCCACCAAAGCAAGCGTGCAGAGCTGGCGAGCCTATGTCGTCATTGCCATGCTGGTATTGATGTTTCTTGCGCTGGTTGGTCGAGTCTTGTCTCTTCAGGTTCTGGATACGGGCCGCGGCGTTGATTTTCTCAAGCGTCAGGGCGATATGCGCATGTTGCGCACCGCTGAGCTTCCAGCCTATCGCGGTCTGATTACGGATCGCAGAGGCGAGCCTCTGGCTGTGAGTACGCCGGTTATCTCTCTGTGGGCAAATCCTAAGGTACTCAAGGGTAGTGATCGCCTGCCTGAGCTTGCTTCTGCGCTGGATCTTGGTGCAGGAGAGCTTGAAGACCGCCTGTCGCGGTATTCCGGTCGTCAGTTTATGTATTTGCGTCGGCATTTGATCCCGGATCAGGCGAGAGAGGTGCTCGCACTGAACATCCGTGGGGTCCGTGCGGAGCGTGAGTATCGTCGCTTTTACCCAGCGGGCGAGGTTGCAGCGCAGCTGGTGGGAATGACAAACGTAGATGGCAAGGGTGTTGCAGGTCTCGAGCTGGCCTATGACGAATGGCTTCGTGGGCATGCAGGGAAAAAGCGCTACATCAAGGATCTCCATGGAGATGCCGTGCGCGATATTGGCGTTGTGGAGCCTGTGCGTCCCGGGCGCAACCTGCAATTATCTATTGATCTGCGTTTGCAGTACTTGCTCCACCGTGAGCTTAGTCGTGCAGTAAAAGTGACGGGTGCCGAAGCGGGGGTGATCGTCACCATTGATAGTCAAACGGGTGAGGTCCTCGCGAGCGCTAGTTATCCTGATTTTAATCCCAACAATCGCAGCACCGTCACCATGAGTCAGACGCGCAATCGCGCGTTGACTGACGTATTTGAGCCCGGCTCTACAATGAAGCCTTTGACTCTTGTGGCGGCCTTGGAGTCCGGCCGTTACGACACCACCACGCTCATTGACACAAGTCCCGGCCGCATTCGCGTGGGACGGAAGGTTCTGCCGGACCCCCGCAATTACGGAGAAATCACGCTGTCGCGCGTGGTGGAGAAATCCAGTCAGGTGGGGATCACCAAAATCGCACTGGATATTGGTCATGAGCCAATCTGGGATGTATTTAATCGTTTTGGTTTAGGGCAGGCGACAGCTACGGGCTTTCCTGGAGAGAGTTCAGGTCTGCTTCCCCAGCGTCCAAAGTGGCGTCCTATTGAGCAGGTTACTCTGGCTTTCGGCTATGGCCTGACGGCAACACCCTTGCAGATTGCCCGGGCTTACGCAGTTTTTGCGAATGGTGGTTTATTGCCAGAGCTCTCGTTGCTACAGAGAGAGGCGGTGGATGTTCGCAGTGAGCGTGTTGTTGATGCTCAGATAGCTGCCAAGGTGCGTGATGTTCTGCACGAAGTCACGGGCTCTCAGGGGACAGCTCGTAAAGCCCGGGTCCCAGGCTACGAAGTGGGCGGAAAAACGGGCACGGTACACAAGGTCGGTGCAGGCGGCTATCTGGATGACCAGTACGTTGCGCTATTTGTAGGCATGGCGCCCATTGAGGACCCACGGTTTGTCTCTGTTGTGGTCCTTGACCGACCGAAGGGCGACAACTATGGCGGAGGCTCCGCGGCGGCGCCCGTGTTTGCGCGAGTCGCGGCAGAGACGCTTCGCCTCTTGGGTGTAGCACCCAGTCTGGAAGCCCCCGAAGAAATGCTCGCCGTTGCAGCAGGAGGGGGAGCATGACGTCCGCCATTGCTGATACCTGCCGTGCACTACCTCTATTGCTCGATGGTATGGCGAGCGATGTTCCACAGCTTGATATTGCCGGCATAAGTCTGGATAGCCGCACGGTCAAAAAGGGTGATTTGTTCGTCGCTTTGCGCGGGGCGTCGCAAGACGGTCGGGAGTTTTTAAAGCAAGCGGCTGACCTGGGTGCCGCAGCGGCGTTAGTAGAAGATGCTATTCCTGGGGAGGGTGCGCCGCTTCCGGCCGTAGTCGTTCCTCGCTTGCGCCACAAGCTTTGCGAGATCGCCGGACGTTACTACCGGGATCCGAGTCGGCAGATGCATGTGGCGGCGGTGACCGGAACGAACGGTAAAACCACAGTGAGCCAGTTGTTCGCGCAACTTGTGCGCAGCGCAGGTTATGACTGCGGCGTAATAGGTACCCTCGGCTCGTCTCTAACCGGGGACGTGCAAGACAGTATCCACACCACGCCAGACTCCATCGCTCTGCAAGAGATTCTGGCGGGCTGGGCGGGGCAGGCTGTGCCTTTCGTCAGTATGGAGGTGTCATCTCACGCGCTTGATCAGGGTCGTCTGAACGGCCTCGATGTTGACTCGGCGATCTTTACGAATCTGACCCGCGATCATCTCGACTATCACGGTGACATGCAGTCCTACGGCGAAGCGAAAGCCAGGCTGTTTGCATTTGATTCACTACGCACGGCTGTTCTCAATGCCGATGACCCTTTTAGTGAAGACCTCGCGCAGAAGATTTCGGCTGATGTGGCGGTCCTTCGTTACGGCGTTCATACGCAGTCTGCCGATGTGCGACTCAGTAACTTGCGGCTGAGCAGTGCCGGGCTTCAGCTTAAATTCGAGAGCCCCTGGGGCAACGCATCGCTCAAATGTCCCTTGTTGGGTAAGTTCAATGCTGCGAACTTGCTTGCAGCGCTGACAGCAGCGTTGCAAGCCGGTGTGCCATTCGATTCCGTAATGACGGCCGTTGAAGGCCTGCAGTCAGTGCCGGGCCGTATGCAGCCCATTCGCGGTGCGGGCGGCCCCTTGGTGGTTGTGGACTACGCGCATACACCTGATGCCTTGAGGCAGGTGTTGCTGGCGCTACGGGAGCAGTGTGCAGGTTCTCTCATCGCAGTCTTTGGTTGCGGCGGGGATCGCGATAAAGGTAAGCGTGCGTTGATGGCTGAGGTGGTTTCGGCTAACGCTGACAATGCGGTTATCACCAGTGACAACCCTCGTGGTGAAGATCCTATGGCGATCATTGCCGACGTGGAAGCAGCAATGTCCGGTAAATACATCGTCTGCGCTGATCGAGCGGATGCCATTCGTATGGCGCTTGAGTCCGCAGGGCCGGATGACTGTGTGCTCATTGCGGGGAAGGGACACGAGGATTATCAAATTGTTGGTGATCAGCGATTCTCATTCAGCGATACGGCCATTGCACAGCAAATACTGGCGAGGAACGCGGCATGATGTCCGCATTGACGCTGCCAGTTATTGCTGAACGTGTAGGCGCCGCCTACACGGGGTCAGCTTTAGCAGTATCTGGCGTGGCCATCGATTCCCGTGCCATTGGCCGCGGTGACTTGTTCGTCGCGCTGCCAGGGGAGCGCGTCGATGGCCATGACTACATCGATGCAGCCATAGCCAATGGTGCCGTTGCTGCGTTGGTGGAGCGACCAGTGGATGCGAGCATTCCCTGCCTTCTTGTCTCAAGCTGTCTGTCGGCACTATCAGAGCTTGGGCGAGCCAGTCGTGACTTGTCGCAAAGCATAGTTGTCGCCATCACTGGAAGCTGTGGAAAGACCACAGTGAAAAATCTGTGTCGCAGTATATTCAGCCAGGCGGGAGCCACCGTAGCGACCTCGGGTAACTACAACAACGAGATCGGTGTACCTCTCACTCTTTCTCGAATCGAAGATCAGACTCGCTACGCGATCGTCGAAATGGGGGCTACTCGTCGCGGCGACATCGCTCATCTTTGCGCACTGGCTCGGCCATCTATTACCACTGTTTTGAATGCTATGGAGGCTCACCTCGAGGGCTTCGGGAGCGTCGCAGACGTGGCGGACATTAAGGCCGAGATCTATGACGGCCTGGGCAGCGATGGTTTCGCGGTTTTGAATCTCGACCAGCCCTGGGTGGACCTTTGGCGGGAGCGTGTTGCGAAAGCCGGCGCTGCCAGTGTGACGTACTCCCTTGCCAGTGGCGGCGACATTACTATTTCTGATCTGACCGACCATGGCCTTAAGGGCAGTGACTTCGTATTACACATGGGCGGCGAAAGTCGGGGCGTGAGTTTCCCCCTACCGGGTCGCCACAACGTATCTAACGCATTAGCGGCGGCAGCACTCGCACGAGCCTCAGGTCTAAGTCTTGGGCAGATCGTCGCGGGACTGGAATTGGCCGAGAGTGAGCCGGGTCGCTTGCAGGCCGAGCAATTGGGCAGTGGCAAAGTTCTTATCGACGATAGCTACAACGCCAACCCGGGTTCGGTGCGCGCTGCTATTGATCTATTAGTAGGCACTCAAGGCAGAAGCTTGCTGGTTCTTGGGGAAATGCTGGAGCTGGGTGAAGAGAGTCCGCAACGCCATGCGGAGATGGGCGCGCTCGCCAAGGAGCGGGGCATCTCGCAGTTTGTGGGAATAGGCGATGCACTGAAGCCGGCGGTAGATGCCTTTGGTGCCTCTGGACACTGGTACCCCTCGCGGGAGGCCGTGACGCCGGATCTGCCGGTACTGCTTGAGCACAGTGACACCGTTCTGGTGAAAGGCTCTAGAGGTGCTGCCATGGAGTCAGTGCTCGCGGAGCTTCGCGGCCTCGCGTCGGAGGGTCGCTCATGCTGATGATCCTGGCAGATTACCTGGCGCAGTTTGAGTCTGCCTTCCGCGTGTTTCAGTACCTGACGCTTCGAGGGATTCTTGCCGCAGGCACGGCACTGCTTATCTCGCTGCTGGTGGGCCCCGTGATGATTCGTCGCCTCAGCTATCACCAGGTGGGGCAGGCGGTACGTAGCGACGGTCCCCAGTCCCATCTGGAAAAATCCGGAACGCCCACTATGGGCGGCGCATTGATTCTTGTCGCTATTGCAATCAGCACGCTGCTCTGGGCCGATCTGTCTAACGCGTATGTCTGGGTTGCCCTCTTGGTGACAGCCGCCTTCGGTGCGGTGGGATGGGTAGATGACTATCGAAAAGTCGTAGAGCGAAATCCCAGAGGCTTGCCTGCGCGCTGGAAATACCTCTGGCAGTCTGTAGCAGGACTATCTGCGGCCGTTTTTCTGTACATGAACTCCGACAGTCCGGTAACGACGCAGCTTTACATTCCCTTCTTTAAAGATATCGCGATTTCTATGGGAGTGCTGTTCGTCGTGCTCACGTACTTTGTGATTGTAGGCGCCAGTAACGCCGTGAATCTGACCGATGGCCTTGATGGCCTGGCTATCCTGCCCACGGTGTTGGTCGGGACTGCGCTTGGTCTGATCGCGTACTTGACGGGTAATGTCAATTTTGCAGACTACCTGCAAATTCCCTACGTAGCGGGCAGTGGAGAGCTTTCCGTGTTCTGCGGGAGTATCGCCGGCGCGGGTCTTGGCTTCCTTTGGTTTAACACCTATCCCGCACAAGTGTTCATGGGTGATGTGGGAGCGCTTGCTCTCGGAGCCGCGCTGGGTACCGTTGCAGTCATCACGCGCCACGAGATCGTGTTCTTTATCATGGGCGGCATTTTTGTCCTCGAGACAGTGTCCGTTATTCTTCAGGTGGCCTCGTTCAAGCTAACGGGTCGTCGACTTTTCCGAATGGCGCCCATTCATCACCACTACGAATTGAAAGGTTGGCCTGAGCCGCGAGTGATCGTCCGCTTCTGGATTATCACTGTCATGCTGGTGCTGTTCGGTCTAGCCACGTTGAAGCTGCGGTGATGGGTGTGGTGGCCAAAGATATGTCGTCTCTCATCAGCAGTACACGTCGCAAAGTCGTGGTTGGTCTCGGTGTGACAGGTTTGTCCGTGGCTCGATACTTGGCGCGCCAAGGTGAGGAGTTCTCGGTGGTGGATACCCGGGAAAGGCCTCCCGGGCTCGAACAGTTGCGTGATGAATTACCGCAGGTGCCGGTAATGCTTGGTAACAACGTTCAGGATGTATTGGATACCGCAGCCGAACTTATCGTCAGTCCCGGCATTTCCATCGATGAGCCGTGGCTAAAGCAGGCGGTGGATGCGGGAGCCAGGCTTTGTGGCGATATAGATCTCTTTGTCGCAGCCGCGAAGGCACCGGTCATTGGTATTACTGGTTCAAATGCCAAATCCACAGTGACAGAAATGCTGGGCGCCATGATCAAAGCGGCCGGCCATCATGTGGGTGTGGGGGGGAATCTTGGCGTTCCCGCGCTGGATCTGCTTTCCGATGACAACGAATTCTATGTGTTGGAGCTGTCGAGCTTTCAGTTAGAGCGCGCGAGTGCTTTGAACCTGGAGGTTGCTACGGTGCTTAACGTGACGCCCGATCATTTGGATCGTCACGGCAGTATGCCGCGCTACCACCAGGCCAAGCACAGAATCTTTAATGGTTCGCGCAAGGTGGTTTTCAATCTTGATGACCCTCTCACCATTCCTCCGCTGGCAGCGGATCGTTCCCAAGTGAGCTGGCGTCTGGGAGAGCCCGATTTCCATGGTTTCGGGCTTAGAGACATAGATGGCGAAGCGACTCTAGTGAAGGGGTTCGAGCCGTTGATCAAGGCTGCCGACCTGGCTTTACCTGGACGACACAATATCGCCAACGCCCTGGCCGCCCTGGCTTTGGGGTCGGCTATTGATCTCCCTGTGAAGGCCATGTTGGAGGTGCTTCGCAGTTTTCCGGGTTTGGAACATCGCTGTGAGTTGGTGCTGGATCATGATGGCATACGCTGGATTAATGACTCCAAAGCGACAAACGTTGGTGCAGCACTCGCAGCCATTGAGGGTATGGGGGCGTCCCACCGCCTTATCTTGATCGCGGGTGGGCGGGACAAAGATGCGGATTTTCGAGTGTTGAAGCCAGCTGTTGCAAAGCACTGTGATCGCGTCCTGCTGATCGGTGAGGCATCCGATGCCCTGGCGGGAGCTCTGGGCGATGCGAGCGAGCTGGTTAGCGCCGGCACTCTTGAAAACGCGGTCAAGCTTGCCCGCGGTTCTGCGAAGCCTGGAGACATAGTGCTGCTCTCGCCCGCATGCGCAAGCTTCGATCAGTTTGATAGCTATGGGGCGCGGGGCGAATGTTACAAGCAGTTGGTTCTGGGGGCGGTTGACTCATGAATACCGCGCGGACAGCAGCTGTCGTCGATGTGGGTCGGCTGCCGGATCTGATGTTGCTTTCTATAGCGGTGGCTTTGTTGCTCATAGGGTTGATTGCTATCACCTCGGCGTCAGTGGGTTATGCCGAGGCAACCTACGGGAACATGTGGCATCACAGCTATCGCCATTTGGTGTACCTCGCCCTTGCGCTTATGGCTGGTGTTATCTGCTATCAGGTGCCTATAGAGCTCTGGTATCGCAGCGGCTGGCTCCTACTGTTGCTCTCAAGCTTGCTGCTGATTCTTGTGCTCATCCCCGGAGTAGGTCGCAACGTTAATGGTAGCCAGCGATGGTTGGCGCTGGGTTCCATGACTCTTCAGCCGTCAGAGCTGGCCAAGGCCGCAATGATCGTATACCTGTCCGGCTATGTGGTCCGTCAGGGTAAAGCCTTGCAAGAGAGCTGGCAGGGTGTGCTTAGACCCCTAATGATTTTGGGTCTGGTCGCTGTTCTGCTTTTAGCTGAGCCGGACTTCGGTGCTGTAGTGATCATGTTTGCCACCGCTTTTGGAATGCTATTTCTGGCGGGCATGCGACTCATGCATCTGGGCCTGATTATCGCGGCTACGGGTGTTCTTGGCGCGTTGTTGATTCAAGCGGCACCTTATCGTCTTCAGCGCCTCATAGCCTACACAGATCCCTGGGCAGATCCTTTTGGTTCAGGTTTTCAGTTGATTCAATCACTGATCGCCTTTGGGCGTGGTGAGTGGTTCGGAGTGGGGCTGGGCAATAGCGTGCAAAAGCTCTTTTATCTCCCTGAGGCTCACACCGATTTTGTGTTTTCCATCTGGGCGGAAGAAACGGGGTTTGTGGGTGCCTTTGTGCTTATCGCTTTGTTTCTCGCGCTGGTGCTACGCATTTTCCATCTGGGCCGGGAAGCTCAGAAAGACGGCCAGTTGTTCTCTGCCTATCTCTGTTTCGGCGTGTCACTCATGTTCTCGGGGCAGGCTTTTGTAAACATGGGCGTGAGCGCCGGTCTATTACCTACGAAGGGGCTGACGCTGCCTCTCATCAGTTACGGCGGTACCAGCCTGATTACGGCCTGCGTGCTATTGAGCATGGTGCTTCGGGTTGCTCACGAGCGGCAGCAGCCCGCGCGAGGACGTAAGCGATGACTGCGCCTCTTGCCATGATGTTGGCCGGTGGAACTGGTGGTCACGTGTATCCCGCTCTGGCGGTGGCGCTTGATCTGCGTGAGCGCGGTTTTCGGCTCGCCTGGATTGGCACTCGCCGCGGGCTTGAAGCGCGAGTGGTGCCCGAGGCTGATATATCGTTCTTTCCTCTTCCAATGCGAGGACTTCGGGGTAAGGGCTTTCTGCAGCAGATTCTCGCGATCTTGCTGTTGGGTTTTTCGTTACTGCAGTCGCTGTGGTTGATGTTGCGAATGCGGCCTGCGCTCGTCGTAGGTATGGGAGGTTATGCGTCGTTTCCCGCAGCTTTCGCTGCCTGGCTGACGCGCCGCCCTCTGTTGCTACAGGAACAGAACGCCGTGCCCGGGAGCGCCAACAAAGCGCTGGCGCGTTTTGCATCGGTTATTGCCACGGGCTTTCCAGAGGTGCTCACGCAGTATGCAAAGACGCAATACCTGGGGAACCCTGTTCGCAAGGATTTGCTTGCCGTGGCTAGCTTATCGCCCTGGGCGCCCAGGAAGCTGTCCCCTTTACGAGTGCTGGTTCTGGGGGGAAGTTTGGGCGCACGGCCATTGAATGAAGCTGTTCCTGTTTTAGCAGCTTTGCTGGGCTCAAACTGCGAGTGGCGCCACCAGTGCGGGCCCGAGCATGCCGACAGCACACGCACGAGTTACGCCGCGGTCACCGATGCAAAATGGCAGGTCGAGCCCTACGTGGAAGATATGCCCGAAGCTTATGCCTGGGCACAGCTTGTTATTTGCCGCGCAGGTGCCTTGACTGTTGCTGAGCTCGCTGTGACCGCTAGGCCATCGATACTTATTCCATTGCCTTACGCCATCGATGATCACCAAACTGCGAACGCGCAATTTCTGGTTGATGCCGGTGCGGCGATTTTGCTGACCCAGGAAAGTATCGAGGAAGAACTGGAAGCGTCATTACGCAAGCTGCTTGCCGATGACAGCACGCTTTCGGCTATGTCTGTTGCGGCGGGCAATTGTGCCCGGCCTGATGCGACCAAGGCGATTGCGGATCGTGCGGAGGCATTGACTCTATGACGGCGTCATCAATGCCAGGAGCTTCCGAGATGCGCCGGGTACGTCGTATCCACATGGTAGGTGTGGGTGGTAGCGGCATGAGTGGTATTGCCGAGGTGCTGGTTAACCTGGGGTTCTCTGTCAGCGGTTCAGACCTTATGGATGGGGCTGTGACTCGGCATCTCGCAGAGATGGGCGTGACGGTGACTATTGGACATCAGGCAGAAGCTGTCAGCGATGCGGACGTCGTTGTCATATCCAGCGCGGTGCACGGGGACAACGATGAGTTGGTCGCAGCGAAGGAGCGACGAATTCCCGTGGTTCGCCGCGCGGAAATGCTTGCCGAGCTTATGCGCCATCGCTACGGCATTGCGGTCGCGGGTACCCACGGGAAGACTACTACTACCAGTCTTATCGCCGCCATTTTTGCCGCGGCCGATCTCGATCCAACCTTCGTGATTGGTGGACGGGTTAACAGCACCGGCACACACGCGCAGTTAGGAGCAGGCCGGTTTCTTATTGCCGAGGCCGATGAAAGCGACGCATCGTTTTTGCACTTGCAGCCCATGGTGACTGTGGTGACGAACATCGAGGCGGATCACATGGAGACCTACGGAGGGGACTTTGCGCAGCTTCGGAAAACCTTCGTCGAGTTCTTACACAATCTTCCCTTCTACGGTCTCGCTGTTCTTTGTGTCGATGATGCAGTGCTCGCGGAACTGGATGCAGATCTTGGCCGCCCGATACTAGGCTATGGATTCAGCGATATCGCCGACTATCGCATTACAGGTCTGAAGCCCGACGGGCTGATGACACGATTCACCGTTGAGCGACCGGAAGGTCACCCAGCGCTTGCCATCTCTCTCAACATGCCCGGGGCACATAATGTCCTGAATGCAACAGCGGCTGTGGCAGTCGCGACTGATCAAGGTATCGATGATCAGGTGATTCAGGACACCCTCGCGAATTTCGGCGGGGTAGGTCGTCGATTCAGCGTGTATGAAGACGTGAAGCTTGGGAGTCATCTCGTGACTCTGGTGGATGATTATGGGCACCACCCTACGGAGGTGGCTGCCACTTTGGCCTCGGCACGACAGGCCTGGCCCGAGCGCCGCGTTGTGATGGTGTATCAGCCACACCGCTTTACACGTACACGGGATCTTTACGACGACTTTGTGGGTGTCTTGTCCGACACAGATTTCCTGGTGCTTTTGGAGGTGTATCCCGCTGGTGAAGAGACGATCACGGGTGCGGATAGTCGCTCCTTGGCTCGCTCCATCCGACAGCGCGGACAGCTCGACCCGCTGTACGCAGCGACGGCCTTGGAAGTCCCAGCGTTGCTCATGGATGTGCTTGAGCCGGGTGATGTGCTGGTGACACAGGGTGCTGGAGACATCGCCCGTTTGGCTGTGCAGCTTCGCGAGCGGGAGGTTCAGCTATGAGTGAAGTCGGCGCCTTGCGCGATCTCAATTTAGCGGTGCTCTTCGGCGGAACCTCCGGGGAGCGCGAGGTCTCTCTTGCGAGTGCAGAGACTGTGCTTGGTGCTCTGCGCAAAGGAGGCTACCAGCCTCTGGCACTAGATACTGGTGAGCCGAGGTGGTGGGAGCGTCTCGGTAACACAGATATTGCCTTCAACATTCAGCACGGTGTTGGTGGTGAGGATGGTAGTACCCAAGGCTTACTCCAGTGTCTTGGTGTTGTGGGTACAGGGAGCAATGTTTTGGGCTCAGCGCTGGCTATGGACAAGCTCCGTAGCAAGCAGTTGTGGCGCAGCCTGGGGCTCCCGACCGCGGACTTTGCGTTGGTGAAAGCTGACACCGATGTTGACGCTCTGCTGTCTAAGTGGGGGGCGGCATTCGTCAAGCCGGTCGCCGAAGGTTCCAGCCTGGGTATGACTCGGGTCGACAGTGCAGCCGCCTTCGCTGTGGCTTGTGAGTCAGCAGCAGTTTACGGCGAGAGGATTCTTGCCGAGCAATTCATCGATGGACCCGAGTACACCGTTGCGATTCTAGGTGACCGTGCCCTACCACCGATTCGCATCGAGGCGACGCGCGAGTTTTATGACTACGAAGCGAAATACAAGGGCAGCAGCACGAGCTATCACATTCCCTGCGGCTTGAGTGTGCCGGACGAGGAACTACTCTGCGAGCTGGCGCTGGAGGCTTTTAATGCGCTGGATTGCTCTGTTTGGGGTCGTGTAGATCTCATGCGCGATGGTAACGGCGAGTTTCAGCTTCTCGAGGTGAACACGATCCCGGGTATGACTGACCATAGTCTGGTGCCCATGGCGGCCACGGCCGGAGGCATATCACTTCTAGAGCTCCTCGAAGAAATACTGTTGCTGTCCTGGGGAACGGTCAGCATCTTGGATGGAGGGGCACGTTGATGGCTGCATCACGAAGAAACTCACGCCGTCGACCGAAGCAAACTGCCAGTTCGCGAGCTAAGGCGATTCTGGCAAGGCTGAAGAGCGGAGTCAGCGTTTTAGTGTCTGTCACAGCCCTGTGTGTCCTCGGTAGTGTGATGTATTTGGGGGCTGAAGGGCTCCGAAGCCTGCCTGTTGAGCGCATCGTCGTCACCGGCAAGCTCGAGAATTTACGTCAGGAGGCACTTCGCGAGGTCCTATCCGACGAACTGGAAGACGGCTTGTTGTTCCTCAATCTGAGTGATTTACAGAGCACTCTCGAAGATTTGCCTTGGGTGTACGCCGCACAGCTTCGTCGTCGCTTTCCCGACACTTTGGAAGTCAGTGTCGTAGAGCAGTTGCCCATCGCCCGCTGGGGCAATGAGGCTTTCCTGAATCACGAAGCTCGAATCATTGAAGTCACCGATGGGGAGCGTTGGCAGGACCTTCCACAAATCCGCGGTCCCGTCGGCAGCGAAGCACGGCTTATGAATCACTATCAGCGATTGCTTGAGCGTCTGCGCCCACTATCACTGACTCCCGTTGCGCTGAGTGAAGACGACTACGGACAGCTCTATGCGAGTTTGGATAACGGGCTTGAGCTGCAGCTTGGCGATCATGATTTCTCGCTTCGATTGCAGCGGTTTTTGAAGCTATGGAGAAGTGACCTCCAGGATGCTGACCGAGTCGTGCGGCGTGTAGATATGCGTTACGACGGCGGTGCGGCCGTGGCATTTGACCAGACTCCGCAGTTGGCGGGTCTGACTGAAAACACCCAGGGTAGGTAGGCAGCGAATGGCAGCGGCAAAAGACAGAAGAATGATTGTCGGACTGGATATCGGAACCTCCAAGGTGGTTGCGATCGTTGGTGAAGTGACCGCCGATGGAACTATCGAAGTTATCGGTATTGGCTCGCATCCGTCCAAAGGCATGAAGAAAGGCGTCGTGGTCAATATTGAGTCCACGGTGCAGTCTATCCAGCGAGCTGTTGATGAAGCGGAGCTCATGGCGGGATGCCAGATTCACTCTGTCTATGTCGGCATTGCGGGATCGCATATTCGCAGCTTGAATTCCCACGGCATTGTGGCGATCAAGGAGCAAGAGGTTGTTGGTCAGGATTTAGAGCGCGTTATTGATGCGGCCCGAGCGGTTGCAATTCCTGCGGACCAGAAGGTTCTGCATGTGCTCCCGCAGGAGTACGTGATCGATAATCAGGAAGGCATTAAAGAGCCCCAGGGGATGTCCGGTGTCCGCCTCGAGGCAAAGGTCCACCTCGTAACCTGTGCGGTAAATGCTGCGCAAAACATTGAGAAGTGCATTAGAAAGTGCGGTCTTGAAGTTGAGGACATTATTCTCGAGCAGCTGGCGTCCTCCTACTCGGTGCTCACCGACGATGAGCGAGAGCTTGGTGTGTGTTTGGTAGATATTGGCGGTGGTACCACGGATATCGCGATTTTTACGGAAGGCTCCATTCGTCATACGGGGGTTATACCGATTGCTGGCGACCAGGTGACCAATGATATTGCTATGGCGCTGCGCACGCCGTCCCAGTACGCCGAAGAGATAAAAATTCGCTACGCATGTGCCTTGACGCAGCTGGCCGGTGCTGACCAAACCATCAAGGTTCCCAGTGTGGGAGACCGGCCACCCAGAGATCTGTCGCGACAATCTCTGGCTGAGGTGGTGGAACCCCGCTACGACGAACTTTTCACATTGATTCAGGCAGAGCTTCGTCGCTCTGGTTTCGAAGATTTAATCCCGTCTGGAATCGTGCTCACCGGAGGTACTTCCAAGATGGAGGGTGCTTCGGAGCTCGCGGAGGAGATCTTTCACATGCCCGTGCGTGTGGGTTACCCGGCAAGTATCGAAGGGCTCGCGGATATCGTTCGAAACCCTATTTATTCAACGGCTGTTGGTTTGCTGCTGTATGGCAGCAGTCACGCCGGTGAGATACACACGGGCCGTCCTCGGACATCGGGCGATTCCTGGTGGACCCGTGTTACGCAATGGTTTCGAGACAGTTTTTAGAACAGTTTTTTTGGGGAAGGAAGGTCACCGTCAGGTGACGTAATCAAAGGGGAAGGAAGCTATGTTTGAACTCGTAGACAACGTACCGCAGAGCGCTGTCATCAAAGTGATTGGTGTGGGCGGCGGTGGTGGTAATGCCGTTAAGCACATGATCAGTAACAGCGTAGAGGGCGTGGATTTTATCTGTGCCAATACAGATGCGCAGGCTCTATCCGATGTCGATTCGCCGACGGTGCTTCAGCTCGGTGGCGAAATCACCAAGGGCTTGGGTGCTGGCGCGAATCCTGAGATCGGTCGAGCCGCCGCTATGGAGGATAGAGAGCGTATCGCTGAGTCTCTGAGGGGCGCCGATATGGTGTTTATCACCGCTGGTATGGGTGGTGGCACAGGTACAGGTGGCGCTCCAGTGGTCGCAGAAATAGCCAGAGAGATGGGTATTCTCACCGTTGCTGTGGTCACCAGACCCTTCACTTTTGAGGGTCGGAAGCGTCTTTCCTTGGCCGAAGCAGGTCTTGGGGAACTTCAGCAGCATGTTGACTCTCTAATCACCATTCCGAACGAGAAACTGCTGGAGGTTTTGGGAAAAAATACCAGTCTCTTGGATGCCTTCAAAGAGGCCAATGATGTATTGTTGGGCGCGGTTCAGGGTATTGCTGACCTGATCATTCGCCCGGGCATGATTAATGTCGATTTTGCGGATGTTCGGACAGTAATGTCCGAAATGGGTATGGCCATGATGGGCACGGGAAGCTCTCGCGGCGAGAACCGGGCGCGTGAGGCAGCCGAACGCGCTATCAATAGCCCGCTGCTGGACGACATAGATCTGGAAGGTGCACGCGGGATTCTGGTCAATATTACTGCCGGGCTTGATTTGTCGCTCGGTGAGTTCTCCGAAGTGGGCGATACCATTGAGGAGTTCGCCTCTGAAGAGGCCACCGTTGTAGTCGGGACAGTGATTGATCCCGAGCTAAACGACGAATTGAGGGTTACGGTAGTCGCTACGGGACTTGGCAATACGGCGTCTCGAGCAACGTTGCAGGTAGTGGAAACACCAAGAGCCGCGCGAGCTGAAGAGCCGCAGAGCGAGGTTGATCCTCTGTCCGCGCCCGACTATCGGGATTACGAAAAGCCGCCGGCCAGGCGCGCAGCAGCGCGTGGGGGCTCGGCAGCCGCAGCGACCGCGGAAAAACTGGGAGATGACTATTTTGACATCCCGGCATTTCTGCGGCGACAGGCCGACTGATCGAAACGACTGTCATCCTGTCTACTGCGTGACAGGCGCCATGGCGCCTGGCGGCACCCCTGAGTAAAAGGGGCATTGACAAGGAGGTTGTATGATTCGACAGCGGACGTTGCGTAACGCCATTAAGGCGACAGGCGTTGGTTTGCATACGGGAGAAAAGGTGTATCTGACTCTGGCGCCCGCGCCAGTGGACAGCGGCATCATCTTTCGTCGTGTCGATCTCGACCCGATTGTTGAGATTCACGCCAAGGCATCAAATGTGGGTGATACCACGTTGTCGACGACGCTAGTTCACGACGGACATCGAGTGTCCACTGTGGAACATTTGTTGTCCGCAATGGCCGGTCTCGGTATCGATAACGCCTATGTCGATGTCAGTGCTAGTGAAGTGCCGATTATGGATGGTAGCGCTGGACCTTTTGTTTTTCTGATCCAATCTGCGGGGATCGAAGAGCAGCCAGCAGCTAAGAAATTCATCCGTATCAAGCGTCCGGTAACGGTAGAGGACGGAGACAAGGTAGCCAGCTTTCTTCCCTTTGATGGCTTCAAGGTCTCCTTCACTATCGATTTTGATCATCCGGTATTTAGAGACCGCAAAGCACATGCCGAGATCGACTTCTCCTCTACGTCCTTCGTGCGTGAGATCAGTCGCGCACGAACTTTCGGGTTTATGCACGAGATTGAGTATCTTCGCTCGAAAGGACTTGCTCGGGGCGGCAGCGTTGACAACGCGATTGTTGTTGATGAGTACCGAATCCTCAACCAGGACGGCCTTCGTTACGAAGATGAATTTGTAAAGCACAAGGTTCTCGATGCCATTGGCGACGTCTATTTGCTGGGTTACAGCCTGATTGGGGAGTTTCGCGCGCACAAATCAGGACACGCGTTAAATAACGCATCTCTTCGCGCATTAATGGAGCAAAAAGACGCTTGGGAGATGGTCACATTTGACGATCCCGAGACGGCTCCAATTTCTTACGTTACCGCGCCTTCAGCCCCCGCTGCTGTTTAGACTGTCCAGTCGCCTACCGATGGAAAAAACGGTGTGGCTATGGGACAATTTCGCGCCGGTTTTTTTGCTTCATTAGCGCTCGGTAAGGCTTGATTTGTGGGCCATTGGCCCCATGAATAGCCGACATACTTTTTATTTTCCCGGATGCATCACGAGGCGTGACTTTGTGCGGCACCAGGGCTTGCTCGGAATCAGGCAGCAGCCGTTCCGAAAGACTTGCCGGGAGCCACACACTGATGGACTGCACAGGCCTATGGTCGGCAGCGGCGCAACGATTTAATGATTAACTCTGCACTTAAAAAAGTTTTTGGAACACGCAATGATCGCGAGCTTAAGCGCATGCGCAAAGTGGTTCGCCAGATCAATGCAATGGAAGAGGGTATGCAAGCGCTGGATGACGAGGCTCTTGCGGCTAAAACCGGAGAGTTTCGTGAGCGCCTGAGCTCTGGAGAGACCCTCGATAAAATTCTTCCCGAAGCATTTGCCGTAGCGCGTGAGGCCGGTAAGCGCGTTATGGGTATGCGCCACTTTGATGTACAGCTCGTCGGTGGTATGACTCTTCACGAAGGACGCATTGCGGAGCAACGTACCGGTGAGGGAAAAACGCTGGTAGCGACCTTGGCGGCCTATCTGAATGCACTGAGCGGCAGCGCGGTACACCTCATCACCGTGAATGATTACCTCGCTGGTCGAGACGCCCAATGGATGTCACCGCTATATAACTTCCTGGGACTCAGTGTCGGCGTAGTTCGCTCTGGGCAGACCCCCGAAGAGAAGCGCACGGCTTATCAATCCGACGTGATTTACGGCACAAACAATGAGTTTGGCTTTGATTACCTTCGCGACAACATGGCGTTCTCTCTTGAGGACAAAATGCAAGGAGATCTCAGCTTTGCCATCGTCGACGAGGTGGATTCGATCCTCATTGATGAAGCGCGGACGCCGCTCATTATCTCTGGTGCAGCACAGGATAGTTCCGAGCTTTACAAGCGCATCAACAAGCTGGTGCCTTCATTGCAGCGCGAAGATGAGGGACAGGAAGGGCACTATACCGTCGACGAAAAGTTGCGCCAGGTAGAGCTGACGGAAGCCGGGCATGAGTTTGTAGAGGAAATGCTGGTTCGCGAGGGTATGCTCGAAGAGGGAGATAGCCTTTACGCATCGACCAATCTGTCTCTTCTTCATCATGTGCACACAGGCTTACGAGCCCATGTAATGTTTAGTCGCGATGTGGAGTACATCGTACAAGGTGGGCAGGTGGTGCTCATCGATGAGCATACTGGACGGACCATGCCGGGTCGCCGTCTTTCCGAAGGCCTCCACCAGGCTATCGAAGCCAAGGAAGGTGTGGAAATTCAAAGCGAGAGTCAAACCCTCGCATCGACAACATTTCAGAACTACTTCCGGCTCTACGACAAACTCTCAGGGATGACGGGCACAGCGGACACTGAAGCTTTTGAGTTTCGGCAGATTTACGGTCTTGAGGTGGTCGTGATACCGACTAACAAGGATATGGTTCGCAAGGATATGAACGACCTTGTGTACCTTACCAGCGAGGAGAAGCTGGACGCGATCGTTGAGGATGTTAAGCACTGCATGGAGATTGGTGCGCCCGCACTGGTCGGTACGGCTTCAGTGGAAACCTCCGAGGAGCTGTCTGCTCGCTTTAAGAAGTCGGGTGTAGCTCACAAAGTACTGAATGCGAAGTATCACGAGCAGGAAGCGGAAATTATTGCTCAGGCGGGGCGCCCTGGTGTGGTGACAATCGCAACCAACATGGCCGGTCGAGGCACAGACATTGTTCTGGGCGGAAACCTCGAAGCCGAGCTGCGTCAAGCCGGGGATATCAGCGAAGAACAACGCGAAGCAATGCAGGCGGATTGGGAAGAGCGGCACGCAAAGGTTCTCGAGGCGGGCGGCCTGCATATTCTTGGGACAGAACGCCACGAGTCGCGCCGGATCGATAATCAGTTGCGGGGTCGTGCGGGACGTCAGGGTGATCCTGGAGTATCACGCTTTTATCTGTCTCTTGAAGATAACCTCATGCGCATCTTTGCTTCAGATCGCGTTAAGAACTTCATGCAGGCTTTGGGCATGGAGAAAGGTGAGGCTATCGAGCATCGCATGGTGACCAATGCGATTGAGAAGGCCCAGCGTAAGGTCGAGGGGCGCAACTTTGATATCCGCAAGCAGCTGCTTGAGTACGATGACGTCGCGAATGATCAGCGTCAAATTATCTACCAGCAACGCAACGACCTCCTGACGGAGGCAGAGATCTCCGACACGATCACGGCCATCCGTCATGATGTTGTGAACCAGGCCATCGACAGCTTCATACCTCCCATGAGCGTTGAAGAGCAGTGGGACGTACCAGGACTCGAACGCCAGCTTGAGGCGGAGTTCGCCATAACATTGCCAATTCAGCAGTGGTTGGACGAGGATGACAAACTCCACGAGGATGCCATTCGTGAGCGTGTCCTGGCGGAGATACAGCAGGCCTACAATCTCAAGGGTGAGAACGTTGGCCCCGACATGCTACGTATTGAAAAGCAGATAATGCTGCAGGTTTTGGACACGCTCTGGAAGGAGCACCTCGCGACCATGGATCATTTGCGACAAGGCATTCACCTTCGTGCCTACGCACAAAAGAATCCTAAACAGGAGTACAAGCGGGAGTCCTTTGAGCTGTTTCAGGAACTGCTTTCCAGCCTTAAGTACGAAGTCGTGAAGTTCCTCAGTCACGTGCAGATTCAGAAGAAGAATGAGGCTGAATTGATAGAGCAGCAGCGTCGCCACGAAGCAGAGCAGGCTAAGCTGGCGTTTCAGCATGCTCAGGCATCAGGTATGGCACCGGAGCAACCCTCTGACGTGCCTAACCCGGAACAGGCTGAGGCTCCTCCTGCGCAGCCGATTACCCGTAGCGAGCCTAAAGTGGGTCGTAACGATCCTTGCCCCTGCGGCAGCGGCAAAAAGTACAAGCAATGTCACGGTGCGCTCTAAGCGCCTCTCCCAAGGATAATGACCTCCACGGACTCTGATGGTTTCGAGAGTGCCTCCAGACCGCTTCCGGTCCCTGGAGTCACGGTTGCATCGGTGGAGGCGGGGATCCGTTATCCGGATCGCCGTGACCTTGTAGCGCTGAGCTTTGTTGAAGGTACGACTGCTGCCGCAGTCTTTACCCGAAACGCCTTCTGCGCAGCGCCGGTCATCGTCGCACGGGAGCATCTTCTTCAGTCTGAATTCAAACCACGCGTGCTTCTCATCAATACAGGCAATGCTAATGCCGGGACCGGTGAGTCAGGAATGGAAGTGGCACGCCGAAGTTGCGATGAGGCTGCTGCACTCCTTGGGCTAAATCCGAATGAAGTGTTGCCGTTTTCGACAGGGGTCATCGGCGAAGATCTACCTTTGGAGAGGTTAACTACGGCGCTACCTTCCTTGTTTGCCGAGCGATCTCCCGAGCAATGGGATGCAGCCGCCATCGGTATTATGACTACCGATACGCGTCCAAAAGCAGGCTCCCGAGAGTTCTCTGCAAACGGGAAGAGCTACGTGCTCACTGGCATAGCGAAGGGTGCGGGGATGCTTCGTCCTGATATGGCGACGATGTTGTCCTTTTTGGCGACCGATGCCCCCGTTGCCGATCGTGTTTTGGACACCTTGCTTCGTCGTGCTGTGGAGGGTTCTTTTCACAGGATCACCGTTGATGGTGACACATCCACTAACGACGCAGTGGTTCTCGCAGCAACGGGTATCGGCGGCGACTCTCTTTGTGACGATCCTGATTCCGAGTTGGCTCTAGCGCTCGCGACGGCGCTGGAATCTCTGTGTATTGAGCTCGCCCAAGCTTTGGTGAGGGACGGGGAGGGCGCGAGCAAATTCGTTGAGATTAATGTGAGCGGTGGAGCGAATGAGCAGGAATGTCTGGATGTGGCCTTTACTATCGCGCACTCGCCTCTTGTAAAAACTGCTCTGTTTGCCGGGGACCCAAATTGGGGCCGGGTGCTTGCGGCAATCGGTAGGTCGGGCCTGTCTGAACTCGACGTTACCGGAGTGCGTGTTTTTATTAACGATTTAGTTATTGCCGAGAAAGGGGCGCGTTCCAAGGACTACGTCGAAGCCGAGGTGGCACAGCTGATGGCGGGCGAGGAGTTAAAACTGGGCATAGAGCTTGGGCGCGGTTCGGTTAGTGCTTCTGTTTGGACATCAGATTTTTCCTATGACTACGTAAGAATCAACGCCGAGTATCGGAGTTAGAAAAGCGTGTCTGGCATTCCTGACAGCGACGCCGACGATGTAGCGGCTCTAGTGCATGTTGCGGTTGCAGTTATTCTTGGGGACCACGAGCAGGTTTTGCTCACCCAGCGACATGCTAATAGCCATCAAGGAGGACTCTGGGAGTTTCCCGGGGGAAAGCTGGAGCCAGGAGAAAGCCTTTCCAGCGCCTTGATTCGGGAGCTTCGGGAAGAGTTAGGCATCGAGGTATCTGCACACTACGCTCTCCTGCAGATTGAGCATGATTATGGCGATAAGCGGGTGTTACTTGATGTTCATTGCGTGACCGAGTTTGACGGTGAGCCCTCACCCTGTGAGGGGCAGCCGATGCGCTGGGTCGATGTTACGGAACTCGGTGACTACGCTTTTCCTCAAGCCAACGAACCGATTCTGAGAGCTCTTACAAACGGACAGCGTTAAATCTCAACATTGGTGTTCGCAGCGAGAGCCAACAGTTTTTCGTGCAGGGCTATGACCTGAGCGTCAAGGTCTTCGAGAGTGCCATTGTTGTCGATCACACTATCGGCCTTCGCTAGTCGGTTCTCACGAGACATCTGTGCAGCCATTATGGAGCGCACGAGTTCTTCACTGTTGCTGTCGCGAGTAATCGTTCGTGCGACTTGAGTCGATTCGGGAACATCGATAACGACTACGTGCTCTACAAATTCACTTTGAGATCCCTCCAGCAATAAAGGAGAGCTCAGTACCGCGTAGGGTGATGTGGCATCTTTGAGCTGTTGGGCGATGCTCTGTCTTATTAGTGGATGAGTAAGCGCCTCCAGCCACTGCCGCTCTTTCGGATCAGAAAATACGATGCGCCTCAATGCCGCACGATCCAGAGTCCCGTCGTCCAGAAGAATCTCTTTTCCGTAGCGACCTGCGATTTCTTTGAGTGCTGGGCTGCCCGCTTCTACTACCTCTCTAGCTACAATGTCCGCATCAACAATGTGCACTCCAAAAGGGAGTAGTCGATCGGTGACAGCACTTTTGCCGCTACCTATACCACCGGTGATACCGACGCGAAGGGGATTAGTCATGGGCTGCCTAAGAGCATTGCACTAAGGGCTCCGCCCCAGAGCAGACTTATCCATCCCGCCGCAACCAAATAGGGACCAAACGGTAGGGGACTCGAGCGATCTTTTCCTTGCACAGCGAGAATTAGAATTCCCAGGACGGCGCCTACCGCAGATGAGAGCAGAATGATGATCGGCAGGCTTTGCCATCCAAGCCATGCGCCGAGAGCGGCAAGTAGCTTAAAGTCCCCGTAACCCATGCCCTCCTTACCGGTGACGAGTTTGAAGGCCCAATAAATAGTCCAAAGTAAAAGATAGCCCGCGGCGGCGCCAAGGATGGCGTCAACGGGCGATACCGGTCCCCAAAACACGTTGAACAGCAGTCCAGCCCATAACAGCGGTAAAGTGATGTCGTCGGGCAGCAGTTGCGTATCAATATCGATTACTGCCAAAGCTATAAGCGCCCACGTAAACAGCAGGTAGGCAAGCAGTGCGGGCTGTACACCGATGTGGACCGCAACGACCAGCGAGGCGATGGCGCTGGCAAGTTCTACCAGCGGGTACCGCCAGCCGATACGCGTAGCACAGTTCGAGCAGCGGCCACGGAGCGCTACGAAACTGATAACAGGGATGTTTTCCCAGGGTTTTATCGCGTGTTGGCAGTGGGGGCAATGGGAACCGGGAAAGGCCAGTGAGAACTTCTCTTCAGTAGCCTCGTGGTCGTCATCAATCTCAAGCAGAGCGCGGCAGTCTTTTCGCCATTCCCTCTGCATCATCTCGGGCAGGCGAAGAATGACGACGTTGAGAAAACTACCTACCAAAAGACCAAGCGAGCCGACCAGCAAGTAGAAATACGCGGGGTACTCGATTAGAAACTCACTGAGCATGGGTGATTGGCTCATTATCTGTCGCCGAAGGGCAGCTTTAGGCCGCGGATAATCAAGCTTGGTTCGCTTAGATTACGGATCCCAGCATGAAGATTGGTAAGTACATAGCGATCATGAGGCCGCCAACTAACACTCCCAGAATCGACATGATCATTGGCTCCATCAGGGAGCTGAGGCTGTCTACCGCATTGTCGACGGCTTCTTCATAGTGAGTAGCCACTTTATCCAGCATCTCATCGAGCTGGCCGGATTCCTCACCGATGGAGATCATCTGTAACAGCATGTTGGGGAACAGCCCCGTACTTTTCACAGAGTTGTAGAGTGTGGAGCCGGTGGTGACGTCGTCGCGAATTTGAAGAATAGCCTCGGCGTA
>NZ_JBGCFU010000039.1:0-13952 GCF_045107095.1 Congregibacter sp.
GGATCTATCTGTGCCCATTAAGACGCTACACAAGATGAGTGAAGAGCAGGTGCGTCTGGAGATGCAAGCTATCGGTTTGGACTGGGTCGCAACTGAGGACTATCTGCCGCAGCAGCATGTCCTCATATTTCAAAAGCCGGCCCTCGGTGATGAGGGCGACTAGTGGTTTGCTTTAGGCGCGTTTTCTAGCAGGTTTGGATTTCATAGGGTTCTTCGGCTTCGCCTTTGCCCGAGTCTTTTGCGCGGCTTTGCGCTTGGGTACGGCCTTCGCTTTTGTCTTTGCACGGCGCTTGGGTGTTTCACGTACAACCGTTGCATCTCGAAGCTCTTCGAAGCTCTCCAAGAGGCACTCACGGTAGAAGTCCGGATCCGGCATCATTTCTCGACAGCTCGTTGCCGAGATGCTGAACTCGCCGCAGTAGCTGCTGATGACGTGAAAAAGGCCGACTCCATCGGCTACGGGGCCCGTTCCAAAATTCGAAAGCATGCGAGCACCCGTGTTGTACAAGGGTACTTGAGGGCCCGGTACGTTGGTAATCACGCAGTTATAGATAGGATTGATCTGATTGACCAGGCCCCAGCGACTTGCCAAGCGTGCTGCTTGCGCAGTGAGTGTACTTGGGATGAACTGTGAGTAATCGGTCATTGTTTTAGCGCCGACCGCGTTGGTGTATTCCTTGGCGGTTTGAGTGCCTTCGTTTACCGCGATGAGGCGCTCTCGAGCGTCAGCAACATCACTGCGGATCTTCACCGCCATGGTGGATACGATGTTTCCACCGGTGCCTTTTTCCTTTGTATCCCGAACGTTGACGGGTGCCATAGCTACTAGCGACTGATCCGGCAGCTCGCTGTGCGCTTCAAGGTATTTGCGCATCGCCCCGCCCACAATGGTCAGCGCGACATCGTTTACCGTCGCGTCTGGGATAGCGTTTTTAATCGCTTTTACATCCTCAAGCGGCAGGCTCACGGCGTTAAAGACACGGTAGGCCGATACGGTGCCATTGAAGCGCACTCGAGGGACGCTAGCGACTCGCTGCAAATCACCTCTGCGCAATTGCATAAACACCTTGGCAAAGCCCGGCACGGTATTGCGAGCAACTGAGATAAACCTGAGTGGCTGTCGCAGACCGTTCATTTGTGCGCGAGTGAGCAGCCCCAAGGTGCTTGGGTCTTTATCGGGACGGGAGATAACCGACTTTGGCTCAACCTTTGCGTCTGCTTTTAAGTCGTGGATGGCTGCGGTGATCTCCATGCCGGAGGCGCCATCGACTGCCGCGTGGTGCATTTTGGTGAACAGGGCGAAACAGCCTTTGGGGTAGCCTTCTACGTTATCGAGACCTTCAATAACGTACATCTCCCAGAGTGGCCGGGAACGATCAAGGGGCCGAGCGTGAATGCGCGAAATGAGAATACAAAGCTGACGCCAATCCCCGGGAGCAGGGAGGGCAACGTGGCGAATATGAAACTCGGGATCAAAATCACCCTCATCAATCCAATACGGGTGATCGAGACCCAGCGGCACCTCTTTTAGCCTGCGGGTGAGACTGGGGATACCCTTGACGCGGTTTGCTGTCCCTTCGAGGATCTGTTTAAAGCGCACCATTCCTTCCGGAGCGGTCTCTTGAGTATAGATATACAAACCGGAGATGTGCATCGGGGAATTAGGTGTTTCCAGGTATAAAAACGACGCGTCGAGTCCACTGAGCTGCTGCATGGGAATTCCTTATTATCGTGTGTCAGTTGCCTTATACCGTCAGAATACGGTTTACCAGCTTGAAACGATCATGTTGCTTCGGGCTGCTTTCTTCATGAAGTCGGCGGCACGAAATGCGAGAGCCTGAATTGTGAGCGTAGGCTGACCTCGGCCAGAGGTCACCATAGAGCTGCCATCGCATATGAACAGGTTTGCGATATCGTGGCTGCGGTGCCAGCGATCTACAACGGAAGTCTGCGGATCATTGCCCATACGGCAGGTGCCTAAAAGGTGAGCTCCCACCGACTCTTCGCCGATTTCTGAATGCCAGGTTTTTTGCGCGCCTGCCCCATCGAGTACGGCGAGCGCCTTTTCCTGCATAAAGCCAGTCATGGCAAGATCGTCCGGATGGTCAGCATAGGTTACCCGCAATGCCGGTCGCCCGAAGGCATCTTTATGCTCGGGGTCCAGTGTGATGTTGTTGCGAAGCATGGGCAGTGAAGTGGCAGCGGTCGTTACGGCCATGTTGCGAGTAAAGGTGTGTTCCAGCGTCGCTTTGTAGTCGGCGCCCCAGCGACGCCCGTCTGTGGGCGCTCCTTGTAAGGCAAACAACAGCGGGTAGCCATTTAGATAGGGTCTCGAATCGAGTGCCCCGCCGCCATAGAACCCTCGCTTGGGGTCGCTATCGTAGTAATCCAGCGCTATGCGGGTGCACTGTATTCCTTTGTATTCATTCAGCGGATGCTCGAAAGCGCCATAAGCAATGCTGTGAGCATTGAACATCAGGTTTTTACCCACCATGCCACTGCTGTTTGCCAGCCCGTTCGGATGTTTGTCAGTAGCCGACATGAGTAACAGGCGGGGTGTCTCTGCGCCGTTGGCGGCAAGTACAACGCTGCGCGCTTTTTGGTAATGCTCGTTGCCATCGGCATCAAAGTACACTACGCCCCGGGCGCGGTCTTGCTCGTCTACGTCTACCCGGGCGACGGTGGACAGGGGGCGTATCTCGCAGTTTCCGGTGCGCTCCGCTTCCGGGATCATGGTTGCGAGGGTCGAGGACTTTGCATTCATTTCACAGCCAAAACCAATGCACCAGCCGCAGTTAACGCAAGCGGGTCGCCCACGATAAGGCTGTGAGAGGATGGCGACGGGGGCGACCTGTGATGTCATGCCGATGGCCTTGGTGCCTTTTTCGAAAAGCACGCCGGCGGACTTAATAGGCATAGGCGGTAATGGAAAGGGGCGAGATCGAGGCGGATCATTAGGGCCGGGAGCACCGGATACTCCAATCTCCCACTCTGCCATGCTGTACCACGGTTCAAGCTCTTCGTAGCTGATGGGCCAATCGGCCAGGGTAGCGTCGGGTATATCTCCTACCAGACTGTGTTCTTTAAAGTCGATAGGACGCAAGCGCCAATAGTTACCAGAGAAGTGTGCGGTGCTGCCGCCCACGCCCCGAGCATAGTAGGCAGGTTCCGGCTCCAGGAATCGTTCGTTGGCGGTCTCTCCCTCCCGATGCCTGAATGTTTGCCTGTCGCCCACAGATTGACCGCTGAAATGCTGCTCAAACATTACGGACCACTCGTCGTGAGTAAAGTCCGCAGCAGTTCGGTAGGGGCCTTGCTCCATTACCACCACGCTGTGCCCGGCTTGGGATAACTCCCGGGCGAGTACCCCGCCTGCTGCGCCGGACCCTACTATGACAAAGTCCACCACGGTGTCTCGATAGTCCGGCATCATTGGGCGGTCTCCGAAGATTCGTGCACCTGGGCATCGTAATAGCCAAAGGGTACCTGCCAGTGATGGCGTCGCTCGAAACCCAGAATGTCCCAGCCAACCTCACCACGGTTGCCGCCGTAGCGGCTCATCGTGAAGGTGCCCGCTAACGTGAGCATATGCATAAGTCCAAAAAAGTCACTGTTCTCGATTGCGCGTAGCTGTGCGTCCTGCTCGGCCTCGGGCAACTTGGTGAAATCGCCCCCCGACGCACTATTCAGTTCCTGGGCACCTACCCGCAAATCCGGTATCACGGATGCGAGGGGACCGCCGCTCATAGTGTCGATAAACCATATAGCCCCGGCTTCTCGTGCGCCCGGCGTGTCGGTAGTGGGGAGAATGCGCGCCGTGATGGCCTCAAGCGTTAATGCCAGAGTTTTATCGAGGTGCTGAAATTGTCCGGCTTTCTGACTCGCTGCACTCGCGGCCAATAGCGGTGGCGCAGCAGCGCTAATTAACGCTGTTACCGCTGCGGTGCTGCCTAGCTTTAACAGGGTTCTACGCTCCAAAACGTTCTTTGTCATGGATGAGGCTCTTTGAGGTGCGTTTCAGCTTAGTTTACACGCCCGTCGCAGCCGTGCACGAATGCCTCATAGTACGCTCGTTGGACTGCTGACAACGGCTGTTTTGCAGGCAAAAAAAACGCCCTGCTAGGAGGGCGTTTTGCTTTTTGTTTTGGTGATCAGGAACTCTCATCCAAAAAGCTGCGGAGGTAGTCTGAACGCGTAGGATGACGCAGCTTGCGGAGCGCCTTCGCTTCGATTTGACGAATACGCTCTCGCGTTACATCAAACTGCTTACCAACCTCCTCGAGGGTATGGTCAGTATTCATATCAATACCAAAGCGCATACGCAGTACTTTTGCCTCTCGAGCGGTTAGGCCGCCAAGTACATCCTTGGTTGCCTCCTGAAGACCTTGCCCCGTCGCCGAATCAATAGGCGAATGGATGGTTTGGTCTTCAATAAAGTCACCCAGATGCGAATCTTCGTCATCGCCGATGGGTGTCTCCATTGAAATCGGCTCTTTAGCGATCTTAAGGACTTTACGAACCTTGTCTTCGGGCATTTCCATACGCTCGCCAAGCTCTTCGGGAGTTGGCTCACGCCCCATCTCCTGGAGCATCTGCCGAGAAATACGGTTGAGCTTGTTGATGGTCTCGATCATATGCACCGGAATACGAATGGTGCGCGCCTGGTCTGCAATAGACCGGGTGATCGCCTGACGAATCCACCAGGTAGCGTAGGTCGAGAACTTGTAACCACGACGATACTCAAACTTATCGACCGCCTTCATCAGGCCGATATTGCCTTCCTGGATCAGGTCGAGGAACTGAAGACCACGGTTGGTGTACTTCTTCGCGATCGAAATTACGAGACGCAGGTTGGCCTCGACCATTTCTTTCTTGGCGCGACGAGCACGTGCTTCGCCCATGGACATGCGACGGTTGATCTCTTTGATCTCGGTGACCGTGAGGCCTGTTGCTTCTTCGATCTGGCCGATTTGGCGCTGCGCTCTGTGGATCTCTTCTTTGTGAGCGTTGAGCTTGGGGCCGTAATCTTTCTTGCGTGTGTGACGAGACAGCCACTTGGCATTGGACTCATTGCCCTGAAACGAAGTGATGAATTCCTTGCGGGGCATCTGGCAGCGACGGACCACAAGGCGCATGATTTCGCGCTCTTGCTCACGAACGCCAGACAGCGCTGATCGCGCTTCGTCGTTCAGCGGATCAAAAACTTTTGGGGTGAACTTGAAGAACTTGAAGATTTCGCCCAGCTTCTCCATCTCTTTGATGGCGGCTTTGTCCTGACGACCTTTCTCTGTGAGAACTTTCTCGGTCTTGTTGAACTGACGCTTAAGAGCAGTAAAGCGCTTTTTGGCCTCTACTGGATCTGGTCCTGTGGGCGCATCATCTTCGTCGTCGGTGTTACCCGCGGCTTTCGCAGCCTGCTGCTCAGCGATCTGCTGCGCCGAAGGCACGTGATCAGCCGGATTGAGGTAGC
Organism: Congregibacter sp.; assembly: GCF_045107095.1. Taxonomy (GTDB): domain Bacteria; phylum Pseudomonadota; class Gammaproteobacteria; order Pseudomonadales; family Halieaceae; genus Congregibacter. The sequence goes on from NZ_JBGCFU010000039.1 coordinate 5,471, forward strand.
CAACCAGGATATCGGCGAGCTTCTTCTCTTCTTTGGCGACTAATGCGTAATCATCGAGCACGGATTTCACAGCACCCGGGTAGAAGGCCAGGGCAGCCATGAGCTCTCTGATGCCTTCTTCGATGCGTTTGGCGATTACGATTTCGCCTTCTCGAGTCAGCAGCTCGACGGTACCCATCTCACGCATGTACATGCGAACGGGGTCAGTAGTCCTGCCAGCTTCAGTCTCAACGGCAGCCAGAGCCGCTGCTGCTTCTGCGGCGGCGATGTCGTCAGCAGAGCCATCACCATCAGTGAGAATAAGGTCATCGGCATCCGGGGCCTGTTCAAAGACCTGGATACCCATGTCGTTGATCATTTGGATGATGTCTTCGACCTGATCCGGATCGGAGATATCCTCGGGAAGATGGTCGTTGACCTCAGCGTAGGTCAGGTAACCTTGCTCTTTTCCTTTGGCAATCAGGGACTTCAAACGCGATTGCTGTGTAACGGCGTCGTTCATTCGGTACCTTGCTTGGGTTTGGCCGACCCTTTCAGGACGGACGTGATAAAACAGTAAAAGTCAGCCCGCCAGTTTAGCACAAAGTCGGACAAATTGCTTACAAATGGTGGATTCGAATTCGTTTGGTGTCGGTCGATAGCAGGTGATTACTGACCCGTCGGGCCGCTGCGGGTATCAAGATCACGGAGGGCACGCAGGAGCTCAGGAAGTCGTGCTTTATCGTCGGCAGTGAGCTGGGCATAGGGGCGACTTTTAAGCCCGCTGATTTCTTCCACGATCCGTTGCCGCAGGGGAAGCGAGGTCAACCGACGAATAATGTCCTGAAACTGAGCTTCGATACCTTCGGTGGGGATCAGTCTTTCCTGTCCCGCAAGTTCTGCCAATAACTCACCCTCACTGCTGCCATGCCAGTGCCCTAACAGCATGCCGGTGCTGGATTCGGGTCGTTTTTGGAGTAGCTCTATGATCGCTTTGAGCAGATCGCCTTCACGACCCGAGAGGGCAGATAGGGCGTGAGCATCAGCCAAGGCCGCAACAGCGGGTTTGTGTAAAAGCAGTGCAATTGCTGCTTGCGTCAGCGTGGCGTGCGCCCCCGGCGCTGCATCCAGGGGACTCCGTTGTCGTGGTCCCTGCTCATCGTCGACCGGTCCCCAGCTGCCCTCATCGGGCGGTGGTGCGTCGTCCATGGAGGCAAAGTAGCCGTTGTCGTGCCCCGGGTCGTAATTTGCAGCCTGGCCGCTGCCCGAGCTTCCGCCATAAGCAGCGTCATAGTTCGGAGCGTTTTCAACGGGAGGTGGCTCTGGGGGCGGAAGTTCCAGTTTCATGAGACTCGCGAGCTCTAGACCCGTGCGCTGGGCAAGGGATTGGAACATCAGTTCCTTGTAAACACCGTCGGGCAGTATGCGAATGAGAGGAAGTGCCCGTTTGGACAGGCTGGCACGGCCTTCCATGGTGCCTGTATCGAGCCCGGCAGCCTGGCTTTGAAACAGGAATTCCTCGAGCGGCACGGCGGCCTGCACCAAATCCAGAAAGACCTGAGTGCCGTCTTTACGTACCAATGAATCTGGGTCTTCACCCTCGCGCAAAAACAAAAAACGAGCTTGTCGGCCGTCGGCCATGGTCGGCAAAGTGTTGTGAAGAGCGCGCTCGGCGGCTTTACGTCCGGCTTCATCACCGTCAAAACAGAACACAACTTCGGGAACGACCCGGAAGATCCGCTCCAAATGCTCTGTACTGGTCGCGGTACCCAGCGTCGCAACGGCGTAACTTATGCCAGCCTGCGCCAAAGCGATGACGTCCATGTAGCCCTCGACCACGATAATGCGTTCGAGTTTGCGGTTCGCCCGACGGGCCTCATAAAGCCCGTAAAGCTCTCTGCCTTTATGAAAAATCGGCGATTCGGGGGAGTTCAGATACTTGGGTTTGTCATCGCCCAAAACCCTTCCGCCAAAGGCAATGACACGCCCGCGACGGTCTCGTATGGGAAAAACAATCCGGTCACGGAATCGGTCATAAATTCGTCCCTTGTCATTCTTGACGAGCATTCCGGCGGTAATGGCACGCTCTTCTGTGCCTTCGCTATCACCTAAAAATTTGAGTAGGTTGTCCCACCCCGGTGGCGCGACTCCCAGTCCAAAGTCTCGTGCCACCACACCGGTAAGGCCGCGATTCTTGAGGTAATCAATAGCGGGCTGTCTATCCGGATGCTGTTTGAGGGCATCTTTGTAAAAAGAGGCGGATCGTTCCATGAGTTCGTAGAGCGGCTTGTTCGGCGATTCACCTTGGGGAGAGCCAGCTTGGCCTCTTGATTCTTCTCGGACGACCTCAAGTCCTGCGCCCGTGGCCAGGTTTTCTACGGCCTGGGGGAAGTCGATGTTCTCGTAGTCCATGATGAACCCGAGCGCGTTACCGCCCGCGCCACAGCCAAAACAGTAATAAAACTGTTTTTCGGGGTTAACGCTAAAAGAGGGGGACTTTTCATCGTGAAAAGGGCATCGCGCGCTGAAGTTCTTGCCGGTTTTTTTGAGTTTTACGCGCCTATCAATCACGTCAACAATGTCGACGCGATCTAGCAGGTCATCTATAAAGCTTTGAGGTATTCGTCCGGCCACGATCAGTCTTTTGCCCCATAGCAAGGCAGACTATTGAAGCCCGGATTATGCCAGAAGGGGCAACGTCCGGGTGGAAGTCCCGCTCTACCCAGCGAGACGAGCTTTGACTTTTTGGCTGACTGCGCCCATGTCTGCACGGCCTTGGAGTTGGGGCTTAAGTTGGCCCATAACGGCTCCCATGGCTTGCATGCCCGAACCATCCGCCGCTGCAATTGCGCCATCGATAATGGTGTCGAGCTCTTCGTCGCTGAGCTGCTGTGGGAGGTATTCCTGGATGACCACAATTTCAGAAGCTTCCTGGCTCGCTAAATCATCGCGGCCCGCATCTTCATATTGCTTTTGGGAATCCCGGCGCTGCTTGAGCATTTTGTCGAGTACAGCGATAACGCGCGCTTCATCCAAAACGATGCGCTCGTCGACTTCAATACGCTTAAATTCTGCCTGCATGAGGCGAATGGTCGCTAGCCGCTCTTTATCGCGACTCTTCATTGCTTCCTTCATAGCAGCCTTAATAGCGGCTTGAGTTTCTGAAGGAGTAACGGTCGATTCGCTCATAATGCCTGCGCTTTGCTGAGGCCGAATGCCTCAGCGGGGTCGTAGTTCGGGGAAATACTAGTACAGGCGTACGCGCTTACGGTTCTCGCGAGACATCTTCTTAAGGTGACGCTTTACGGCCGCTGCTGCTGCACGCTTACGTACAGTCGTTGGCTTCTCGTAATGCTCACGACGACGTACTTCTGAAAGTACACCAGCTTTCTCGCAAGAGCGCTTAAAACGACGCAGAGCGACGTCAAATGGCTCGTTTTCTTTTACCTTGATGTGGGGCATCTAAATCCTGTCCTATCTATACCTGCCGGGAACGAAAACACATCGCCCACCAGCGCGAGGGCGCGCATTCTATACGCAGCTAAAGGGATTTGCAAAGGTCAGTAATGCCAGTTTTTTTGCCATCGCAACTGTCTCTTGGGGCGTCTGGCCTGTCACAGGCTGCGCGGATTCATTAGACTTGCGCCTCCCGCGTCTCAACCTGGAGGTTTTGGCGCGAAATAGGACCTAATCATGAATGTTCTCGGCATTGAAACCTCTTGCGATGAGACCGGCGTGGCGCTGTATAGCACGGAGCGCGGCCTCCTTGCGCATACGCTGTACAGCCAAATAGAGGTTCATCGCGAATACGGTGGTGTAGTGCCCGAGCTTGCGTCACGAGACCATGTGCGCAAAACCCTGCCTTTGGTGCAGGAAGTGCTCAATCAAGCAGGCTTTCAGACCTCTGATGTCGATGCGGTGGCTTATACCGCCGGTCCCGGGCTGGTAGGCGCCTTAATGGTGGGCGCGACCATGGCTCGCTCTTTGGCCCTGGGCTGGGGGGTTCCGGCACTTGGCGTGCACCATATGGAGGGACATCTGCTGGCGCCCATGTTGGAAGAGGAGCGTCCGGAGTTTCCGTTTGTGGCGCTTCTGGTGTCAGGCGGTCATACCCAGCTGGTTCGGGTGGACGGGATTGGTGAATACCGTTTGCTGGGCGAATCGCTGGATGACGCTGCGGGAGAGGCTTTTGACAAGGCAGCGAAAATGCTCGGTTTGCCTTACCCAGGTGGACCGCAGATCGCTCGAATTGCCGAGGACGGCAGCACCGATCGATTTACTTTTCCGCGGCCGATGATCAAGCATCCGGGCTTGGACTTTTCTTTTAGTGGCCTCAAAACCCATACTTTGACCACAGTTAGGGGGCTTGAAGAACAGGGGCCCCTAAGCGATCAGGACAAAGCAGACATAGCCCGTGCCTTCGAGGAGGCTGTTGTATCCACGCTGGTGATTAAATGCCGTCGTGCGCTTGAGCAGGAGGGCCTCGATCGCCTGGTCATGGCAGGCGGTGTCAGCGCTAACCGAAACCTTCGTCAGCAGTTGGCAGAGATACTGGGTAAACGAGGGGCCGAGGTGTTTTACCCAGCGCCCCAGTTTTGTACGGATAACGGCGCCATGATTGCGTATGCCGGCGCGCAGCGCTTGGCGGCCGGACAGGTCGATGGGGCGGAAGTTCAGGTTCGGCCCCGTTGGCCCATGACTGAGTTGCCACCGATCGCGCCGCAGGCGGTCGATCAACTGTGAGCGACATCGTATTTATCCGCGGCCTGAAACTCCCGACGATTATCGGTGTGTATGGCTGGGAGCGTGAGGTCCGCCAGGAACTGTTGGTGGATTTGGAAATGGCTTGGGATATCGCACCGGCGGGTGCCAGCGATGATGTGACCGACGCCCTGGACTACTCGGCCGTCGCCACTCGGCTTCGGGAGTTTGCCGCAGAGAGCAGTTTTGAGCTTATCGAAAAAATGGCGACGGAGCTGGCGGAGCTCGTCATGCGGGAGTTTTCTGTCCCTTGGTTACGCCTTCGTGTGTGTAAACCCGGTGCTGTTACTGAGGCTGTCGATGTCGGCGTGTTAATCGAGCGGGGGTCTAGACCGGCATGACGCAATTGTTTTTGGGTCTTGGCAGCAATATTGAGCCGCAGCGCTATCTGACCCTCGGTTTAGGGGAGCTTGAGTCTCTTTTAGGGCCGCTGCGTCTGTCACCTGTTTATGAGGGTGCTGCCATTGGGTTTAACGGCGCGCCGTTTTGGAATTTGGTGGTAGAGGCCAGCACATCCCTTAGCGTGGGAGAGCTTCAAGCCGCGTTGCGAGCCATAGAATATGCCCATGGGCGACCTCAAAATGCTTCTCGAAACAGTCCAAGATCTTTGGATATCGATATATTGATTTACGGCGATCTCAGTGGTGTGGTTGATGGGGTTGTACTGCCGCGAGGAGAAATCCTTGAAAACGCCTTTGTGCTGCGCCCCCTGGCAGAGCTAGCGCCTGATGATCGTCATCCGGTTAACGGCCGTACCTATCGCGACCTTTGGAATGCGTATGATGCGGCGGCGCAGCCACTTCAGGCCGTGTCACTGGAAGCGTAATCGTCTCGCAGCTGGTTAAGCCTCTTTATGCGTTCCTGACGGAGTGCCTCGCCAATCGCTTTACCTTCAAGTTTAGCGTTTTCGGAATCTGCCTTTTGTAAGCCGGCAACGGTGACCGCGTTCGCGATGTCCCGAGCTTTTCGTAGATAGCCCGCCTGGGGATAGTCTCTGTCTTCATGACCTTCTCGGCCGCGCGAGTCCGCCTCACAGGCCAAAAGGTAGTTTTCAAAACGCTCTGGTTGTCGCAGCGCACCGGTAGCTTCCAGAAGTTTGAGTAAGGTTTCTCCGCGAAGCTCCCGAGCTCGGTGCATATGCAAGTGGTACTCACAGACCGTGAGCGCCAGTTGTCGGTGGGCATTCGGTACCTTAAAGCGCGCGCAGACATCCTCAACCAGCGGCAATCCAGCGCGCTCGTGACCTCTATGGCTGGGGAGCACGTCATCCGGCGTTATGCCCTTACCCAAATCGTGGGTTAGCGCCGCGAACACAACCTGGCTATTGCCGGACTCGACTTGCTCAACCGGTCCTTCGGGCAGCGTACCGGCAGCATCTTCTGCTTTGTGTCCTCGCGAGAGCAGCGCCGCCTGTTTTAGGACCATCAAGATGTGTACGCCAGTATCGATCTCGGGGTGATAGGTGGCTTTTTGGGGAACACCGAATAGGTCGTCGACTTCGGGTAAAAGCGCTTTGAGAGCGCCACACTGCCTGAGCACCTCAACAAAGACCTGCGGATCGCGTTCGCGAAGCGCGCGCTCAGTCTCCACCCAAATGCGCTCTACGGGCAGGTATTCAAGTTCGTCGGCTGCGACGATTTCGCTCATCAGGTTTTTCGTCTCTTGAGCAACGGTAAAGCCGAGATGCGCGTAGCGAGCAGCAAAGCGCGCGACGCGGAGTACCCGGAGGGGGTCTTCCGTGAAGGCGGCTGATACGTGGCGGAGCACACGGTCGTTTAGATCTTTGGAACCGCCGTAGGGGTCGATTAGCGAATCATCATTATCACGAGCGATGGCGTTGACGGTGAGGTCCCGCCGCAGGAGGTCTTCTTCCAGTGTGACGTCGGGATCGTAATGAGTTACGAAGCCAGTGTAGCCATGACCTTTTTTACGTTCGGTGCGGGCGAGGGCGTATTCCTCTTTCGTCTTTGGGTGGAGAAATACCGGAAAATCTTTGCCGACTTGGGTGTAGCCCAGGTCGAGTAGCTCCTGTGGTACAGCGCCGACCACCACCCAGTCCCGCTCTTTCACAGGATATCCGAGGAGTTCATCGCGAACGGCGCCGCCGACCAGGTAGGTTTTCATGACGGGGATTTTAGCAGGGGCAGGGCATGGGGGATGATAGTAATGTCCCTGAATCAGGATAAATACTGCTCACCGCGAGAGGTGGCTGGCTTTCTCGGTCTATATCTTCATCGAGACATCTAGGTGACCGTAATGGGTGAGAACTGTTCGGAATAGATGGAAAACGAACGATATTGATCTGGAGCTATCGCCGTCGCGAAGAGAAGCTGGCCATGCTGAATCGGAGTTCTATAATGGCCTTAATAGCTTTCGACACACTCGGCTGTGTCCAACGCCTCACCGAGGCGGGCATGGACGAAAAGATCGCCACCGCGCAGGCACAGGTAATGGCAGAGACCTTTATTCACAACGCAGAGCAGCTGGTGACTCGGGATTATCTTGATGAGCGCTTGCGCTTTGAATTTTCAGACTTTGAGCTGCGCCTGGAGCGCCGCTGGCAGCCGCGATTTGCTCAGTTAGAGCAATCGCAGCGGCTTCACTCAGTGCTGCTAGCAATTATCGCGGCTAGCACTATTATTCCGTTTTTGCAGACAATCGTCGTGCAGATGGGCTCTTAGCCGCTATTGCCGATAACAGATTTCTGGTCGGTCTAGCAGGCGCAAGGCTCAGAAACGCGCTCGCCGGTTTCCAGGCAATAGAAAGTTAGAGCGTTACCCCACACGCATCCGGTATCGAGGCCAATCGCATTGGGAGTACTTGTTTTTCCCTGCAGCGACGCCCAATGGCCAAACAAAATCCTGTCGTAGGTTGCCTTCCGGTTGGGATGGTTAAACCAAGCATCAAGTGCTTGATTCTTGGCGGCAGGCCCGCCGGGGTTACTCAGCGGCCCTTTACTTTCTAAGTCCAGTCGGCCGTCCTCAAAGCAGTAACGCATGCGCGTGAGGTAGTTGGTGATTACCCGCAGCCTGTCCATACCTTCAAGGTCATCTGACCATAACGCGGGTTCGTTGCCGTACATGGCGGCAAAAAACTCGGTGCAGTTGGGGCTTTGCAGGACGCTCTCGACCTCTCGTGCACGGGCAGCGGCATCATCCACGCTCCACTGGGGCGGAATGCCTGCGTGCACGAGCGTGAATCCGTGCTCTTGGTATAGCAGCGGTTGCTGATGCAACCAGCCGATGAGCACGTCACTATCTTCTGCTAGCAAAATTGGCTCTAGCGTATCGTGACGCCCAAGCTTTTTCGCACCCGCGGCGATAGCCATAAGATGCAGGTCGTGATTTCCCAGTACGATGCGAATGTTGTCGCGATGTTTGTAGAAAAACCGTAGTGTTTTTAGGCATTTAGGCCCGCGGTTTACCAGATCGCCGGTGCACCAGAGCATGTCTCGGTCCCAGCTAAAATCTACCTTTTTGAGCAGACGTTTTAACGGCTTTTTACAGCCTTGAATGTCTCCTACTACCCAAGTGGCCACTGGTGATACCCGACGTCAGTTAAGGGAAGTGGGAGTGTGAAGGGTGAACGCCGGAATGCTGACCTCGAATGCGAGTTGGTCTTTTGGGTCCAGAGGACGATCGTCATCATGAAGGATCATTGTGTACTCGCCATTCATATAGCCCACGGGCGTTGGCAGCGTGGCGCCGCTGGTGTAGCGAAAGTATCGACCAGGGCGGATGAT
>NZ_JBGCFU010000004.1:0-73719 GCF_045107095.1 Congregibacter sp.
AACTTTCAAACCGGCGGTGAAAGTGCAGCCAGGCAAACCCTCAACGATTTTTTACTCCGGCGATCTTCTGGCTATGCCCGAAACATATCCAAACCTCTCGCAAGTCGGGAAAGCTGTTCCAGATTATCGCCCTACCTGGCCTGGGGAAACCTCAGCATTCGACAGGTGTATCAGGCCCTGACACGAGCACAAGCGAAGCGGGGGCCAAGCCGGGCATTACAGGCATTTGAGTCACGCCTCCATTGGCACTGTCATTTCATTCAAAAATTCGAAATGGAATGCCGCATGGAGCACGAAGATATCAATCGCGGCTACCTACAGTACCCACGTTCCCGTGACTCAGAGTTAGTAAAAGCATGGGCCGAGGGTAAAACAGGTTACCCACTGATAGACGCCAGCATGCGCTGCCTTGCGGCGACGGGATACATCAATTTCCGTTCCCGGGCGATGCTGGTCAGCTTTTTAACGCATCACCTTTGGCAGGACTGGCGGGCAGGTGCCGCGCATCTTGCCTCGCTATTTCTGGATTTTGAACCAGGCATTCACTTTGCGCAGCTGCAAATGCAGGCGGGGGTGACCGGCATCAATACCATCCGAATCTACAACCCGATAAAGCAGTCCGAGGAACACGACCCGGAGGGCACATTCATTCGCCAGTGGGTACCGGAGCTTGCGGAAGTACCCGCCCCAATGATTCATCGTCCCTGGGACCTCAGTGCTATGGAGCAGATGATTTATGGCCTTAACGACGAGCCCTATTGCCCACCGATCGTCGATGTGGGGGAAACTTATCGCAGTGCCCGAGACAGGTTATGGGCGCTAAAAGATGACCCTCTGGTAAGACAAGAGCGGGAGCGAATTCTTGCCCGCCATATTGAAAAACGGTATTCCCGCACTACATAACGGCCAACACAGCAAACGCAGCGGTGGCTACTCCCAGCAACAGTGCAGCACCATAGCTAAACATGAGCACGGTCGATTTTATGATGGCACCAACCCAACTGCTGGAGTACGTCCTGCGCAGGGCCAGTGGAAGGTAAAGAATGAGCATCAACGCAAAGAGACCGTCCACCTTCAGTGTCAGATACTCAAAGGCACTGTTTATCAGATACAAAAGGTAAACGAAGGTGTGGTAATGAAGCGCGAACACCAGGTGCTGCAAGTAGTGGTAAGGCGAAAATAGAAACGCCAGCTTGAGCAGCAGCGCAAACACCGGGAGCAAGACAAACATTACCTGGGGTAAGTGCTCCATGAGATCATCGATATAGTCATTGGGCGACTCTGACACTCTCCGCGCATTTGTCTCAATGCGGTCTTCCAGCGCCTCCACCCAAGGAGGACCGTTCTCCATCAAGTTGATAGTCAAGCCCTTCCCATCTGCGCCTGGCTCGATGGTTGATTCAAGCTCCTCAATAAAGAGCCCGGCGTCCTCGTCCCCCGCCGCTTTTGATACTTCAAGCTCGCGCTGCAGCGCCTCATCGACCTTACTTCGAAAGCCCTCAGGCTGCGCTGACTCCCTCGGCTCATCCGCCTTGCTTACATCAGGATCGGTGTCCGAGCCCGACAGGGTGACGGCCACCTCCCCTGATTCGCTGTCATCAAAAGAAAAGCCCGCCTCTTCTGCGGCGAAGGACATAGCAAGAAACATAAGAAAAGAGACCACGATGTACAGGCGAAACGGCGGCATATAGCGCATTCGCCTGCCTGCATTGAACTCCGCACTCAAGAAGCCCGGTCGAATCAACAGCGGAATGAGAGTTCGCCACAACCTCGAATCCCAGGTAAACACATCACCCAGAATGTCCGTCGCCGCCTCGGCAAAGTGTAAATCACCACGGCCTTCTCGCTGACCACAACCGGCGCAGTATTGACCGTCCAAGGGGCTGTCACAGTTACGACAATGGCTTGTAGATACCTCCACTTTGGGCGGCTCCAGGCTTCTCGCTGATAGCCATCAGTTTAACAGTGGTCGACGCCATTGGCTTAATAGGCGCCCCGAGCAAACAACACTGCGGGAATAGTCGCAAACAACAGTCGAATATCCATCCACAAAGAACGCTCGTGAATGTACCGGATGTCCAACTGAACCTGCTCATCAAAGGGAATATCACTTCGACCACTCACCTGCCAGATGCAGGTGATGCCGGGCTTTACAGACAAACGCAGGCGATCCATGGCCGTGTACTGGGCAACCTCTGCAGGCACGGGGGGTCGCGGACCGACCAATGACATTTCGCCGATCCATACATTCCACAGCTGCGGGAGTTCGTCGATGGACGCCTTGCGGATGAAACGGCCGACACGGGTGATCCGGGGATCTCGCTTCATCTTGAAGGTCATTCCACCGTTCATTTCATTGTGAGCCTGCAGTTCGGCCTTCCGCGCTTCGGCATCGATGTACATAGAACGGAATTTCCAGCACTTGAATGGACGACCACGACGACCGATACGCGTCTGGGAAAACAAAATAGGTCCTGAAGATTCAGACTTCACCACGATTGCCGTCACCAGCAGTAAGGGGGACAGCAGTAGTAAGGCGATCGAACTCACAGTGAGATCAATGCTGCGTTTGATAAAGGGATACAAACCGTCATGCGCATCCCGAAGCCAGCCCGTGTAGCTGCTCGCAAGTAATTGAGTGCCTGCTGTAATAGCATCACCTGAACGGTTTAAAACGGTGGACATTGTTACGTCTCCAAAATACATTAATTGAGCTACAGCCTGTATACAGCAACCACCGTGCCACCGTTAAAATATTCCTTAACCTACTGTTTTATAAAAGTATTTTACCTTTCTACCACCTCATTTAGAGTTATATGCAAATCGTTAATCGCATATAAAGTCGCAATTTGCGATGCATATAGATAAAACCGTTTAGTTAAACCAGAGAAACGGCCAAGAACCCCGCCCAAGAACAACGCAAGCTATTGTTTTTATTAGAATTTTAGATTTATCGAGAAATCTGGCACGCACCCTGCTGCTTGTATGGCACAAACGCACGAGGATGACTCAAGCATGCAAACACAACAGCATAACCAGGAAGAGCTCAGCATGATCACCTGCTCTTATGCCCCCGACTTTAACCGATGCGCCCGGCTGTGCAGCTCGGTGGATCACTGGGTGAGCTCGGACATCATGCACTGGCTGGTGGTACCCGCCCGAGATCTCGCAGTGTTTAATCAGCTCTCAAACAGTCGCAGAAATGTCGTGGCCGTCGAGGAGATCGTACCGGGAGACTTTCGGCAACTGCCGCTCAGCAATCGCTGGTGGCTGGATAGCCGTGCCTGGCCCGTTCGAGGCTGGGTCATGCAGCAGGTCACAAAACTCTCCGCCAACTTCGTTACGAGCGCCGAGCTCATTATTTTCGCCGACTCAGACCTGCAGTTTGTACGACCCTTCTCCAGAGACGATGTGAGTCAGGACGGCCAACTAAGGCTGCACCGCATCGCCGGCGCAAAAGATCGCGGAGAACACCTCCAATGGCACCATAAAGCCGCCGACCTTATTGGCACTCAGCCACAATACTTTGGACATGACTACATCGGCCAATTGATCACCTGGCGACGCAGTCATCTCGAAGGACTACAACAGCATCTTGAAAAAACGCAGGGCCGCCCCTGGCACCGCAGTGTTGGCCGGGCGCTAAAAGTTTCTGAATACATTCTCTACGGCGCTTACATTGACAGCATTGTCGGACTCGAACACAGCGGGCACTTTTCCTGTGACCAGGATTTAGTCCACTGCTGCTGGTTCAAAGACGAAGCCGACGCATTGGCAGACGGCAGTGATCCACTACGGGCGCGCGCGGTCGCCGTTCTACTTCAATCTAATCTTGGACTCAGCGATCAGGACGAGCAGCAAATTGTGCGCGACCTCACCGCAATGAAATCACACCCCATGGAGGGGTTAGCACTATGAAAAAATTACTGTTTATCACGCCAGAGCTTCCTTACCCCCCGCAAAGTGGTGGCAAGGTAAAAAGCCTGAAAATGCTGGAAGCGCTGGGGCAACGCTATGAAGTCACGCTTGTCTCCCCCCTCAAGCTTGACGATGCTGATCATCGCCCCGCGTTCGAAGCACAATCACCTTGCGTGCAACATATACACCGACGCGTCAACGTTCCCCGCTCCGCAAAAAGCCTTGTCAGCAGCTATTTGCGGGGCAAGCCCCTGAACGTCCACCGCAGCTACGATGCAGCGCTGGCACAACAGATCCGACGCCTTGCACCCTCTCACGATGTGATCTTCCTCGATCACTACGAAGTATCGGCTTACCTGCCAGACAACTACCAAGGGATGGTCGTTTACCACGCTCACAATGCTTACCATCAGATATGGGATCGCTACGCACGACTACCTGGCAATCCGGCCTTCAGACTAGCGGCACTTGCGGAATCTGGTCGTGTACGACGTGCAGAGCATCAGATTGCCAAGCGCGCCGACCTGGTTTTTGCCGCTCCAAATGATGCAGAACTGCTGCTCGACAGCGGCATCGATGCGGGCAAGATCGCTCATACCTATCACCTTGGTGACGACAGCCAGCTGGAATTACCGCAGCTGGAATTTGCAAGCACGGAAAAAAAGTTGATGTACGTGGGATTACTCGGCTGGGAAGCCAATGTTGTGGGCCTGCTCTGGTTCATCGAAAATGTCTGGCCCCGATTGCTTCAGGAACACTCAGATCTCACCTTCGACATTGTCGGTAAAAACCCCGACCAACGACTCATGGACGCAGTGGCCATTTATCCGGGTATTCGCCTACGCGGGTTTGTGCAGGACCTTCAAGAAGTTTACCGGGACTCGCGAGTATCCGTCGCGCCACTGTTATTTGGCAGCGGTATGAAAGTAAAAGTACTCGACGCCATGGCGCGGGGGATGCCAACTGTCACCACGCCTGTGGGCGCTGAAGGCGTCGACTATGTCAACAATAGGCATCTTTGCGTCGCTCGAAATGCCGAGGACATGGCGCAGGCCACCTTACAGCTACTCAAAGATGAGACCCTCTGGACTCGCATGCGTGACGAATCCCGCAGCTTAATTAGTGAGCGCTACACCTGGAGCCAGCTGTTCGCGAGCATGCACGACGCGATGGACACAGCCTTGTTGCAGCAGCACTCTGAGTACGAAACGACCCACCAGAGTAACGAAACGCTCCAGCATGCCTGATAGCGCCACCCACACAGGGATTGCATCTGCGCCCAAGCTCACCGCAGCGATGTGGAAAGCAGGGACGCTGGCAATCAGCCGCGGCACTGGAATGGCCGCGCAGATGGCAGTACAGATCGCCGTCGGCGCCCTGGCAGGACCGGCGGGCATAGGCGCCTTACAACTCCATATGGCCTGGGGCAGTCTCCTGGGCGAACTCGTGGGAGCCGGGGAACCTACCCGGGCACTTCGCGATCATTCCCTCAACAGCCAACAAGGCTCAGGGTTAAAACGGGGATTACTCAAAGCCAGTAAAACCATTTTGCTGTACTCAGCAGCGCTGGGGACTTTTGTACTGTTTTTGGTGCTGTCAGGACTCGCGGAGACGCTCGGACTCAGTACCGGCTCACTGCTAACTTCCATTATTGTTTCAGCTCCGCTCTTTGCGCTCACGCGATTGTTTGCCGAAACGCTCAAGGCATTGGATCACGCACTGTGGGCGGTGAGCCTCGAAAACTCGATCATGCCCCTTGTGATTCTAGGCACTTGCGCACTGATCGCCTTAGAGGTGGTTGCCGTCTCCCAAGCCCTGATACTTGCCTCGGCTGTCGGTGGCCTGCTCCTGGGTCTGTGCCTCATGATTATTTCTGTTCGTCAAAGGTGGGGCAGCACCAGAGCGAACGGCGCCGCCCACACCGGCGACGGATCCGACAAAAACAACCCAAAGCCCATCAGCGTTCGGGGTGAGTCTCTACATTTCTGGCTAAACGGCCTACTCAACATCGCATTTCTGCAGCTACCTTTCCTAATCATGCCGTGGCTGGTGAGTGTGGAAGAAGTCGGTCGCTACGCAGTTGCGCACAAATTACTTAATGTCATAACTACGCTGCTTATTTTGCTGTCTGCGGTCTATGGCCCAAAATTTGCCCGAGCGGCAGCGACAGCAGATTCAGCGGGCCTCACCACGCTGCTTGGGACCACACAACGTATCTCCCTGGCGATCTTCGTGCCGGCTGCGGCGATCATGCTAATCCTCGCAGAGCCCCTCGCTACACTTTTTAGCTTGGATGAAGGCAGCCTGTTGCCGTTATTGCTGCTCTTGTGCGGCGGCCAGTTGATCAATGCAGCAACCGGCCTCGCCGGCGTGCTACTGAATATGAGCGGCGCCGCGCATCTGGAGTTCCGTCTTCTTGTCGTCAGCTGGCTTGCTACCACGACGCTGGCGGTACCTCTGGGACTCTATGCAGGTGCCACAGGAATTGCTGGCGCTATTGCCGGGGGCATCGCCCTGCGAAATGTCATTAGCTATGTTGCCGTGAGGCGGCACATCAAAAGCTTTGGAGCGGAAACGCCATGAAAAGTCTGGATTTCATCATTATCGGTGCGCAAAAGTGCGCAACTACGACGCTATTCGAGCTACTCCGACAGCATCCGAGTGTCAGCATGCCTATCGAAAAAGAAGTTCCCTTCTTTACCGAGGAGAACTGCGGACCCAAGGAATGGCTCGCTTTTTCTGAGCAATACTTCCAAGACGACCCTGCAAAGTTGTGGGGAAAAGCCAGCCCTCAATACATGGCAGATGAGCAGATTCCCGAGCGCATTGCGGCGCTAATGCCCAAAACCAAGCTTATTGCGGTGCTCCGCGACCCTATTGACCGCAGTCGCTCACATTTTCGTATGGCCCTGCGAAGGAATACCGAAACCCGCTCCTTTGACGAGGCGATGTCTGACAGATTGACGCCAGAGGCACTGGAGGCTGCTCGCCAGGGGTCTGCACCGAACCACAGGGATGGCTACGAATCTGAGAGCGAGTTCTACCTGGCCTGGAGCGAGTACGGCCGAATTCTCCAACGATACCGCCAGCACTTCGACGAAGAGCAGATGCTGGTTCTTTACACTGACGAACTAGAGAATGATCCCAAGGAAGTTCTCGAGCGAGTGCTCCACTTTTTAAATCTCGGCAGCAACTTTGCGCCCAAAGGTCTTGGCGAGGTTATGCATGCCGGCGGCGGCGGCGCCCGCGTCCCGCATGGACTTCGCGTCTGGCTGAGAGAGCGCTCTTTGATTTCGAGCATCTGGAATCTGGTGCCCCCGCAGCAACAAGGGCGGATCCGCTTCCTTTACGAGCGCTGGAACAGTCGCAAACGCAAAGATCCCTTACCTCTCGAAAACACAACCGAGGTAGCACTCCGAAAACACTTTGCTAAAGATGCTGAGCTGATTGAAGCACTGGGCATCACAGCTCCGCCTTGGTCGACCCACTATAAAACGGCTTAAACCCCAGAAAATAACTCGCAATATGCAAGTAATGCGCTTGCATATTGCAATGCAGTTAGAAACTCCTTAACGCACGGATTTCTTCAATAATCGGTAACTAACTGATTTATATATTGTTTTAAAAATGGCATCACCCTTGCTCTGCTATAGGTAACAAACACTCAGAGTACAGAAACGTGAACCGCCAGTTAGCCCGCCAACATTTGAGCCCTAAGTTTTGCAGTCTTGTGAGCATGCTGTTGATCCTCGCAGGCAGCTTCGGTGCTCCAACATTTGCCCAAGATGACTATCTCCCCTTCGTGGAGCCTCTGCAGGTCACGCAAAAGCGCGCCTACTACAACGCAGCTCCTGCAGGTCAGGATGAGCAGCTCAGCGTTCCTACATCACCGATCTCAATGCCTTTGGAGGCGGTGATTGATGAAGAGTCACGCCTTGAGGCTCTGGCCAAGGAAAAACAACAAGCCCTTTCACTGGAGGAAAGTGCGCAGGATCAAGCGCTCAGCGATGAACTTGAGCAGTTCGGTTACTCCATCTTCAACCGCTCTCCCAGCACCTTTGCCCCGGTAGAGGGAATTCCTGTGCCCGCTGACTACCGTATTGGCCCCGGGGACAACATCGTGATTCAGCTTTTTGGTAAACGCAACGTGCAGTACAACCTGGTAGTGACCCGGGAAGGCAAAATCCTTATCCCTGAATTTGGCCCCGTTACCGTGGGCGGCATGAACTTTGACGATGCGGAAACTCTGATCACAGAGGGTTTCGAGCAACGTATGATCGGTGCTCGCGCGGTTGTCACCATGGGCAAGCTGCGCACGATTCAGGTCCGCCTCGCCGGTGATGTAAAACAACCCGGCATTTATACCATCGGCGGATTGTCGAGCCTTATCGACGCTCTACTCACCACAGGTGGTGTCGCCGAAACCGGTACGCTGCGCGACATTCAACTCATCCGTGGCGGCAAGGTCGTAACCCGCCTTGATCTCTATGAGCTGCTTCTCGCTGGCAAGAGTGACAGCGATGCCTTCTTGCGCCACAACGACACGATCTTTGTGCCTTCGATTGGCGATATTGTTTATGTCGGTGGCGAAGTCCAGCGTCCAGCGATCTACGAACTCCGCGGGGAAACCACTCTCAAAACTGTGCTGAACATGGCTGGCGGCATGCTACCCACTGCGTCTCTCGAAGAGTCCCTGATTGAGCGTATTCAACAAGGCGGAAGCCGGACAGTCATCGACTTTCAGTCGCGTACCAAGGCGGCTAGCGCCAGCACGATACTCGCCACGCAAATGCGCTCAGGAGACGTGCTTAGAATTCTTCCTCTGGAGGACCGACTGGATGCGGTAGTGGTACTTGACGGTCACGTTGAACGCCCCGGCGCGTATCAGTTTGAGCCTGGCATGCGCATATCAAGCCTGCTCCGCGGCACCGAAACCCTACTCCCCGGTGTTGATATGAACTTCGCGTTGATCGAGCGAGAGGATCGTCAAAGCCTCCAAAGCTCGGTGATCTACATCTCTCCAAAGGCCTCTTTACAAGATCCTGGCAGCGAAAGTGACTACTTACTTCAGTCCCGCGACCGGATCCGTCTCTTTCGTGTCAACGAAGATCGGGCTGGTGCTCTGGCGGCGCTGAGCGACAAGCTAGTGCGTCAATCTACAGATCCCCGCGCCGCAGAACTCCTGGAGCTCCGCGGAGCCGTTCGCCATCGTGGACAATTCCCCCTGGACCAAAACGCTCGACTGCTAGATGCCTTGAGCATCGGCGGCGGCCTGATAAGTGGCGGCGACTACAACCACGGCGTCATCGCTCGCACGGAACTGCCCAGTCTGCAACTCAAAACACTGGCTTTTAGCGTCGCCGCTGCTCAGCTAGACCCCGAGAGCGATGCAAACCCTGAGCTCAAAGCCGGCGATCGACTCTACTTTCTTGGCGAGGACAGTGTCCGAAGCCAACTCCTGGGCGAAGAGACTCAGCGTCTCAAGGAACAAGCGCGATTTGGCGAAGTAGAGCGCGTTGTCAGCATTTTGGGTGAAGTCCTAAGCCCGGGAGAGTACCCACTCCTTGAGGGTATGCGTGCCAGTGACCTCTTGTGCACTGCACGAGGCCTCTCTCGTCGCGCTGACGGCCTGAGCATGCAACTGTCCCGTCGCAATACAACCGATGAAACCCTGCAACACGAAGCACTGAACACTCGCGAACTCATGATGCTGTGCGCCGACCTTCACCGCGCGCAACGCAACGAATTGAGCGCTACCGAAGAGAGCGCCTTTTACACGCGCTATTCAAATGACGCCATCAACCCCGCACTTGCGCCCCGGGACCAGCTCGCGGTCAGCCTTCAAACAGGCTGGAGCGAAACCGCATCGATTACCCTGAGGGGCGAAATTATGAAGCCAGGCGTTTATGCCATCGGACCCAATGAGACGCTTTGCGAAGTGTTGGAGCGTGCTGGAGGGCTCACCCAAACTGCCTACGCATTTGGTGCCGAGTTCACGCGGAAGTCCGTACTCGACATTCAGCAGGAGACTCTGGATGAGCTTCATGATCAGCTCGATGACCTCATGGTCGAATTGTCCTTGTCTCACTCATTTCGTAACGACGAGAAGTCGTCTCATGAGTGGGCTGGCAAGCAAGATACTCTTCGGGTGATACAGCAGCTCGAGCGTGCCGAAGCAACGGGCCGTATGGTAGTCGATCTAGATCGCGTACAGCGTTGCCGGAGTCGCGACGCTCTGGCACTGGAAAACGGTGATGAACTCATGGTGCCGCGAATACCTAACCATGTGCAGGTGGCCGGTCAGGTTTATGTCGCCACATCGCACCTTTATGACGAAGAGCGCAGCATCAAGGATTACGTAGAACTCTCGGGTGGCTCCACTGTGCTTGGTCGTGTCGATCACACCTACGTCATCCAAGCGAACGGAGAAGTACTCAACCTTAAAGGTAAGCGCAGCTCGCGTACCATCGCAAGAAAGAACGTTATGCCCGGTGCACGCATCTACGTTCCTATTAACGTTGATCGCATGAATCCTACGGAAAAAGCACAGTCCTGGGTGAGCACTCTTGCTCAGGCAGCCATCCTCGCCGGTATCGTACTGTGAACGGAGACACTGCAATGACTCAAGCTAACGACGTCGTGGCGCCCCAGCATACCGCCGCTGCTAACCTCGATCTCATGCCCTTTGTGAATGCGCTCATTCGAGCCAAGTGGTTACTGCTTGCCGGGCTAATTATTGGCGCCAGCTACGGAGTCTACCACTCTCTCACCACGCCCTATAGCTACGTAGCCGGGGCAAAGGTAAGTATTGTGGACATTGAGGACCCAGGTGGCGTGTCTCCCGATGATCGCCGAGCATCGGAAGTCCTGACCTTGGTAGAGCACGGCTTCGTCATGGGCACCACTCGCGATAACTACAGTGAAGTCATGATGGCCAGGTTACGATCGCGCACCTTCACTCTGCACTTTCTCAATAAGCACAACATTTATCGTCACTTTTACCCAGCACAGTGGTCCGAAGAAACACAATCCTGGAAAGATGGATTCACGCCCGACATCGGTGAGAGTTTCACTCGTTTTCGCGATGAGATCCGCATGATCACCGTTGATGAAGAAACAGACATTATCACCGTAGCGATGCGCTGGCCCGAACCTGTACTGCCGCGCGACTGGTCAAATCTCTACGTGCAGACTTTTAATGAGTACATGCGCGACCGCACCAAGGAAGAAGTGAATCGCAAACAAGCCTTTCTGGAGCGAACACTTCGTGAATCTGACGTCGTAGAAATCCAAAAATCGATCTATCGTCTGATTGAGGCTCAAACAGCCATCATGATGCTGGCAAATGCACGAGAAGAGTACGTTCTTGAAATTATTGACCCCGCGGCCCGTCCCTATCGCAGCGTGAACATGTCTCGAAAGAAGAAAGTGTTGGTAGGCGGCGTTGTCGGATTAATGCTGAGCACCTTCGCAGTGCTAGGGATCGCCTTACTGCTGCAACTCTGGAACAGTTTCCAGACAGCCCGCAACTTGCACCTACAAAATAACTCCACGAATACAGATATTTCCTGAGGTATCACCATGAGCTCTCTGACCTACAACCCCGGACGCGATTGCTTCAACTCTTTGGGTATTCCCGTCGACAACCTGACCCTCGACAGCGCTGTGGAGAAAATCATCTCTATGGCGTCAGCGAAGGACGGACGCGCACGCCTCGTGTCTACCCTTAATGCGGACTTTTTGGTGAACTGCCTGGGCACGGGTCTTTCACGACCTCGTCATCCTGAACTCCTGGAGGTTCTGCGCGGTTCGGATTTGGTTACCGCAGACGGATTCCCCATTGTCTGGCTGAGCCGACTCCTGGGAAGACCCATCAAGGAGCGTGTTTGCGGCTCGGACATGGTTCCCGCCATTGCCGAGCGCGCGGCTCAGGAAGGACTGTCGATTTTTCTTTTGGGCGGTGCTGCCGGAGTGGCAGCAGAAGCCGGAAAGGTCCTCGAAGCCTGCTATCCAGGCTTAAGAATCGCTGGCACCGCAGCGCCTTTTGTAAAAACCACTGGCCGTGATCTAGCCTCGTCAGCAGAGGACGATCGTGAGCTCCTCGAAGAGATTCATGCCTCTAAAGCAGACATACTGTTAGTAGGTCTTGGCAATCCCAAACAAGAGCTCTGGTTCAATCGTAATCGCAAGCAACTAAAGACGCCCGTATCTATCGGAGTGGGCGGCACTTTCGAATTTGTAATCGGTACGGTTCGCCGGGCTCCGGCCGCGTGGCAAGCCATGAACCTCGAATGGGTGTACCGAATTCTTCAGGATCCAGGTCGCCTCTGGAAGCGCTACAGCAAAGGGCTATTCAAGCTTAGCGCTCTCGCGGCGCCCGTGATTCTCCAGCGCGTCAAGGAAACCTTCCAGTTTGGCGAAGCGACGCTTCCCGGCACGGGCAATCTTCCCTGGCAGCGACTGTGGTCTTCCCGCGACCAATCCATCGCTCTTCTGCCATTGCCGCGTCGTGTCGGCGATGAGTATCTTCAACGCGTCGTCGAAGATCTCGCAAAGGAGATCGACGCCGGAGAGTTGCGCATACTCGACTTTTCAGTCGTGAAGCATATCGAGCTCAGCGCCCAACAAGAGTTGTTCAATCTGGCGAGTCTTCTCCACAGTCAACGAGATCAGATTCAGCTCATGGGCATGTCCGCACAAGTACGCCGACAACTTACCGCCGCCCGCTTAATGGATCTCTTAGAGAACGATAACGGAGGCACTATCGATAGCCTCGCTGGCCGATCCGATGGCCCTGCGTCTTTTACCTGCCAGTCTTATGCGCTGAAAGACGCGACACTATCGATGCTGTCGGGTCGCGTGAATCGTGATTCGCTCAGCGAAATCGGCTTTGTAGAATGCCTCCTGCACGGTGCTCGCGATCGCCACTGCATCATCGATTTTCGCAATGTGGACCTTCTGGAAAGCTCGGGCATTGCAGAACTTATGCCGCTGTTCACTCACTCAGGGCAAGCTGGCTCGGCGGTGTACCTCAGCGGCGCTGGCCACAACATCAAGCAAATGCTGCGCATGGCGGAAATAGAAAGCACCGCGGAGATCATCAGCGATCGACAGCTCCTTGAGCGCATTAGCAAGGAAAGCCTCGAGGGTACCGCCGGGGAGAGTCGCGGTGACTAAACTGAGCGGCGTCTATATTGTTCTGCTCAACTGGAATGGTTGGCGGGATAGCATTGCCTGTCTGGACAGCTTGCTTCCGAACATTTATGACGGTGCGCGAGTCATTTTGTGTGACAACCAGTCGTCCGACGACAGTCTTGATCATATCGAGGCATGGTCCCGCGATAACATCTCTGCCGAGATGCCAAAACACCCGCGTCTAGCGGATCTCCAGAAACAGAATCTCCCTAAGCCCATCACACAGCGCATCAGCCGAGAGCAGGCCGAAGACGGAGAAGCCGATCCCCGCGCGCAATTGATCCTGGTAGATAACGCCGGGAATCTGGGCTTTGCCGCGGGTAACAATGTCGGGCTCCGCTTTGCGCTTAGGCAAGAAGATATGACTCACGTATGGCTGCTCAATAACGACACCTTGGTCGAATCTTCCTGTGCTGCCAACATGCTAGCTAGGCTACAGGAGCACCACCGTCCCGCCGTATGTGGGTCGATTATTCACTTCTTCGACGACCCCACGGTAGTGCAGTGTATTGGGGGTAACCGTTTCGATAGTGTTCGCGGTCGTGCAATGGAATCAGAGGGACGCCACCTGA
Organism: Congregibacter sp.; assembly: GCF_045107095.1. Lineage (GTDB taxonomy): Bacteria > Pseudomonadota > Gammaproteobacteria > Pseudomonadales > Halieaceae > Congregibacter. The sequence continues at coordinate 13,686 of NZ_JBGCFU010000004.1, forward strand.
ATGAGAATGAACTACCTCCGATCGCCGCTATAGAAGAACAGCTGGATTACCTCACGGGGTGCTCCATGTTGCTTCCCCGCGAGTTTTTACAAACTGTGGGGCTCATGAACGAGGCCTACTTCCTTTACTATGAAGAAATTGACTGGTTCACTCGAGCGTCAAAACGATTTGACTTACTCGTGGCGAAGGATGCGCGACTGTATCACCGTGAGGGCGGCAGTATTGGCTCACGCAGCTGGAACCGAGGTCCTTCGATAGTCTCGGACACACACATGTTTCGCAGTCGTATCTATTTTATGAAGACCTACTATCCGCAGAACGCCTGGCGCTGCGCAGTCAGCAACTGGCTCGACGTGGTGAAGCGCATCGTAAAAGGTCAATGGCGTAATGCCTCCGTGATCGCACGGGAAATCATTAACGGCGCGAGGAGCGCACAGCCTCATTCATGAGCCAGCAGGCACAAACGACATCTCCGTTTCAGCTCAGTCTGAATCCGGTAATCTATGCCGCGATATTCATGGCCACCTTTGCCGGCTGTCAGGGCGGTCGCTATTACATGTCCAACCGCCTGCAGGAGCTGGGCATCGCCTGCGCACTTCTTCTGTTTGTCATGGGCGTCTGGCAGGGACTGTTCCGGCTTCAACACATTGAGTGGAAGCGCTGGGTGCTGTCACCCATCATGCTGCTGGGCGGAATCATGGGCATCAGCAGCGTTGTCTTCGTGCTCAATTATTCAGGAAGCGTCCTATACAGCGTGTTCTCCGCAAGGGAGTTCCTTCTCGCGTTTGCAGGCCCCGGTATCTATCTGCTCGTTCGCTGCGGCCTACCGCTACCTCAGGTCGAACGCACCATCTGGTTTGCATTGTTTGCACTGATGGTGAATTACCTGATCTTTTACTTCACCATGGATCTTCGCGCTGCCTTTTTCTCTTCCGATCACACGGTGAGCAATCTCGTAACTTACGATGCATGGCGGGGCTTCCGGCTTAAGCCGCCGTTGTTCGCCATCATGGTCGCCTTGCTAGGATCCCTCGCTCTGATCTTTCAATCCCGCGGTGGCGCTATCAAAACAGCGGCTGTCGCCAGCGTCGCCCTCGCAGTCTTTATCTGGAGTATTGTTCTGTTTCGCTCGACGCTCGCGACAATGATTTTGTCAGTGATGCTCTACCCTATCCTCATATCCCATCGGAATCGACTCAAACTAATCGTGGTCATGGCCCCACTCGCAATACTGGTCGTTCCAGTAATCGGGAGCATGGCAGTAGAAAACTTCATGCAAGCAGATGGCGGGAGCATTCGTGCGAAGGCGTTCCTAAAAGCCATCGAACACATAGCCATGCATCCCATTTTGGGAGCCGGCGAAGACAGCGCTTACGGCCTTTCCTACCAAGACATTGTCGCCAAGTATTTCTTCCCCTCAGACCTGGGTCTTATCGGGGTAACCTACAAATATGGGATCGTCGGCGTGATTCTGTATCTCACCATGCATGGGAAAATCTGGTTGCGACTTTGGGCCGCCAATATGGATTGCAGGGACACCGACGGACGTATTAATCCTCTGCTCTGGGGCATGCTAATTTTTATGACGGCGCAAACGTTCAACCTGGCACTCAATCCCGGTCTCGCCTACGCACAAGGCATCACCCTGGGCAGTCTCGCGCTGTCTCTGGCGAGTTTACATCGCGTGCGTTGTACCAACGTGACTTAGCACACATCCTCCGCCAATACCCTTGCACCGACGCACAATCCGCCCATACTAAGCACCTGAATGATAATGGTGTTCATGATGACTCACAGAGACGCAGGTTCCGTCGGACAAGTAAAATGACAGATGCTCTCAAGCTATTGATGGTTGAGGATAGTCCTTCATTGGCGGCTATTTACAACGCGTATCTGGCCGAGGAAAACTATCAGATCATCACTGTGGACTCACTGGGGCGCGCCCACGCTACGCTCGATGCATTTGTACCGGACCTGGTACTCCTGGATATAGAGCTACCTGACGGTAACGGCATTGATTTTCTTGATCATGCGATGACCCTCGACACACCGCCCAAGGTTGTCGTTATGACCGCTCACGGCACCTCGGATATGGCGGTCAACGCCATCCAAATGGGAGCCTCCGATTTTCTTACCAAGCCCTTTGATGCCGCGCGACTCAAAGTCACCTTAGGCAACGCTGCAGCACAGCTCGACTTGGGCAAGCAGATAGAGGAGTTATCGAGCAAGCAGCGTAAAAGCTATGCAAACTTTATCGGCGCCTCGAATGCGATGCAGACCGTTTATCAAACCATCGACTCTCTCGCGCCCAGCGATGCCACCGGCTTCATCGTCGGCGAGAGCGGTACGGGTAAAGAACTCGCTGCAGAGGCAATACACGCACACAGTCCGCGTTCTGGAAAAGAGTTCGTAGCGATCAATTGCGGCGCCATACCGGGCGAGCTCATGGAGAGTGAGCTTTTCGGTCACGTAAAAGGCGCATTCACGGGCGCGAGTGCTGCACGTGAGGGTGCTGCAAGTGTCGCTAATGGCGGCACGCTGTTTCTGGACGAGATCTGCGAGATGGATCTCGAGCTGCAAAAGAAACTACTGCGCTTCATACAGACCGGCACTTTCCGCAAGGTCGGCAGCAACACTTTGGAGACCGTGGACGTTCGCTTTGTCTGCGCCACCAATCGCGACCCTCTGGTCGAAGTTCGAGAAGGCCGATTTCGCGAAGACCTGTTTTATAGACTGCACGTTGTGCCTCTGCGACTTCCACCGCTGCGCGAAAGAGATCGGGACATCTTGATGATTGCTCGACACTTTCTGGACACCTATGCGAGCCAGTCTGGTAAAGGCTTCGCCAGCTTCTCTGCGGCCGCAGAGGAACAAATGCTCCGCTATGTGTGGCCTGGTAACGTGCGGCAACTGCAGAACGTCGTACAACAAGCCGTGGTCCTCAATCAGGGCGAGCAAATTGAAATCGATATGCTTGCTCTCGATGTTCATCAAGGCTTGATCGACGACACGGGGCGGGAAGACAATACCTCGCCGCAAGACAACACATCGACCCCAGAATCTGAGCAGGATGATCTCGCCAAGCGTAGAGCGATCGAACCCCTTTGGATGGTCGAGAAACGCGCCATTGAAGCGGCGGTAACCGCCTGTGACGGCAACATCAACCGAGCCGCAGGGTTGCTTGAAGTAGCTCCGTCGACACTTTATCGCAAGCGCCAGGCATGGGTTAATGATATCGATGTCGGTGAGTAAGTTAACTACGGGGATTACAACGTGTACGGACTGATCAATAGCGCACTTCAGGATATGGTGGTCACTCACTTTGGTGTGGAGAAATGGAAAGAAGTGCACAAGCGTTCGGGTGTGGCTGAAGACTCCTATCTCACTATGCGTCGCTATGACGACGAGTCGACCTATATGTTGGCCGGTGCCGCATCAGAAGTTCTGGATGCGCCGATAGATACCTGCATGGAAATGTTCGGTAAACACTGGGTAGACGAGATAGCCACAAGAAACTTTGCCCCGCTCATGGATGCCACCGGCAATGATACGGTCAATTTTTTGCACAACCTCAACAACCTCCACGACCGCATTGCCAGCACATTTCTGGACTACGTGCCTCCGGAGTTTCGCGTCGAGAACATCGACAAAGACGCGGGAAAATACTTTGTTCATTATTACTCCGAGCGCAAAGGTTTAACGTCCTTCGTTACAGGTCTACTGGGCGGTCTAGCGGATCACTTTGGGGACAAGCTCGAGATTTTTGCCGTCTCCATCGATGAGGACGGAGAGGGTACACACAGCGTTTTTGAACTCAGCATCCAGTGAAGACAGAACCCAGGCTCACCTGGTCTCAGCTCGAGAAACTGTTTACGGTTATTCTTGTCATTGCTGATGATGGCACCATCTTGTACTGCAGCGACACGCCTCGGCGGTACATGCCCACGCTCCAGAATGGAGCCCAGTTTTTTGACTTGTTCAAATTGCTACGACCCGCTGCGGCACGAAGCATTCCTGAGGTTCGGGATCATCAGGCCTCACTATTTCTTGTAAAGAGCGTCGATGAACGCTTCGCCATACGCGGCCAAATGGTTGAAACCACCTGGCAGGGGAATCCTGTGCTGTGTTTTTGTGGTGCGCCCTGGGCTTTCTGGATGAATGCCCACTGCCCGGACACCAAGCTTGGCATGGCAGATTTTTCGCCTCAGGACTCCCAGCTCGACCAGCTCTTCTTGATGACGACCGAACAACGCATGGTGAGCGACCTTGAAAAGCTCAATGGAGAACTACAAGAAGCTAAGCAGGACACCGAACTTGCGCAGGCCGCGAAGAGTGCAATGTTTGCGCGTATGAGTCACGAGATGCGTACCCCACTGAACGGTGTTGTTAGCGCCCTGTCTCTTATGGGCGATCATGAGATGGCCCCCAAAGCTCAGGAACTCCTAGATCTCGCCAACAGCTCTTCACGCAACCTTTTGCATGTCATCAACTACGTTTTGGATATCTCAAAAATCGAAGCCGGCGATGAGGTGTTTGAAAGTACTGTTTTTGATCTCGCGCTGCTTATGCGCGGTGTCGCTGATATTGTTCGAGCTCGCGCAGTAGAAAAAGACCTCCAGCTTTCATGGTCAGCCAGTCCCCTGCTTGGAAACCTGTACATTGGCGACAAGGCAAAGCTGCGTCAGTGCCTTCTGAATCTTATTACCAACGCCATAAAGTTTACCAACTCGGGCAGTGTGACAGTGCGCGCATTGCCATCGGCTAGCTCCGAAGACAACTATGTCCGATTCGAGGTAGAGGACACCGGTAGTGGTATTAGCGCAGAAGACAAGCAGCTGATTTTCGAACCGTTTTGGACCGGTAGCTCCGAGGCTCCCGATAAAGATAAAGGCACTGGCCTGGGTCTTGACCTCGTACGCCGTTATGTTGAGGTTATGGATGGCACTTTAGGCGTGATTTCTCACCCGGGGCGAGGCTCACTCTTTTGGCTGGAGATACCGCTGGAACCGGTTACCGAGGAAAACCTGTCAGCGCCGGAAGGGGCCGCTGACATGAGTGACGTTCCAGAGCGGTTCAAAGGCACCGTACTCCTGGTCGATGACAATGCAACCAACATGCTGCTGGGTCGCATGATTCTTGAGTCACTAGGCGTCACCGTCGAAGAGGCCTGTGATGGTGCGGTTGCAGTTGAGAGAGCCTTGTCGGAGACCTTCGACTTGGTGCTCATGGATCTGAACATGCCGGTGATGGACGGCGTAGCGGCGACTACCAATATTCGCAAGCAGCGCAGTGTCGACGAGCTCCCGATTGTTGCTCTCACAGCGTATGCCAGTAGTGAGGAACGAGACCGTTGCTTAAGCGTTGGCATGAACGATTACCTCACGAAGCCCATCGTCCGAGGTCGACTTGCTGAGCAACTTAATCGCTGGCTAACAGCAGATAACGATGCAGAGACATCCTCCCAGGCAAACGCCGAAGAAGCAAAGAGTGCTGAGCTACCGGAGAGTGATGTTCCCGACTCTCCTCCAGAACTGGCAACGGGCGTTCTTGATGAACTTCGCGAACAGATAGGCGAAGCGAGTCTGGGCACGGTGCTGGATCAGTTTGAAGGGGAAGTACGCAGCCGCTGGGAGAGTTACCTACGGGCCCTGGCGGATGGAGAACTCAGCGCCATGATTCGCGAGGTGCATACTCTGGCCAGCACCTGCCGCAGCCTGGGCTTAGCAAAAGCAGGCGAACACTTTGCAGCGCTGGAGACGCACATACGTAACAGTGATGCTCCACCAACAGAAGATTTGTCGATATCCGAAGACTTGCTTCAAAGTGGGCTCGGAGCTTTAGCGGAGTTTCGAAAAACCTAGTCGCCTGCCCTTCGGTAGTGTCTGCTAGGCTGAATTTAAGCTGATTTGTAAAGGATCGTAGTCATGCGTGTCATTCTCTGGATACTGGCCGTCCCCGTAATCTTGATCGTTTTAGGAGCGGTCCTCATACCGCTCTTCCTGGATGAGAAAGCCCTGGTCGATATCGTGGCGAAGCAGCTAAAGGATGAAAGCGGCGCGGTGCTTCGCGTTGACGGCGATGCCTCCCTCTCACTGTTTCCCAAGGTTGCCTTAGCTGCTAGCGATGTGAGTCTGGAGGTCCCCGAAAGCAACACGCAGATAGTTGCGAAATCACTGTCTGCAGGCGTCGCTTTAATGCCCTTGCTATCAAGCAGCGTCGAGATAGACAGCATTCAAGTGCAGGGCCTGACTGTCACATCAGAAGCCGCCAATGAAGAAGCCGCAAAAGCAGAAGCTACCGATACCTCGACTCTCAGCAATGCAGAGCTTGAAAAATTTTACGCGCTCCGAGCACAAGCACGTGTTAAAGCTCAGGCAGAGGCTGCCGCAACTGTACTAGCCGCGCCCCTGGCATTAGAAGTTGGGGAGCTGTCCCTCAGTAACATTCGGTTGATTACGGTGGACAGTGCGGGTGTCGCTATTAGCGAACTGCAGTTGCGACAACTCACCGCGAGCGATTTAAACCTCGATGGTCGGGTAGTGCCTTTAACTGGAGACATCATTATTCCGTCGGGCACTGATGCACCGCCCATGGAAATCACGCTGGCGGGGGAGTTCAGGACCGACTTGGATGCAGAGACACTGAATCTGGATAGTCTGAACGTCCGCGTCACGGGCGCTACTCCAGACGCCATTACCCTGGGATTGAGCGGTGACTTTTCACTGGATACGCAGGTAGCAGACCTGAGTATCGAGCTGCAAACCGGCGACCTGAAGGGCAGTGGCACCCTTCGCTATGCTAGCTTCGAAAGTCCTCAGATCGACGCCGATCTCGCTCTAACAGAACTTAACCCCGCTCTTCTTATTCTCGCCGGACCGGACGCAAGCGCAGAAGTCGCTCAAGATACTGCCTCCGCGGGCGGAGACGCACCGCTACCCCTCAATGCACTACGCATGATAGACACACGCGCGAAGCTTCGTATCGACACCGTTGTTCTCGACGCTCACAAACTCAGCAATGTAAGCGCCGCGCTGCGGATGGTCGACGGAGTGGCAACGCTCGACCCCGTATCTGCGCAGGTGCACGGCGGTGATATCAACTTCTCGGCCGTGTTTAACGGGCGCTACAACGTCGCCACACTGGCAACAGAAGGTGGGGTGGAAGCACTGGATGTCGCCCAAGCAGTTTCAGCAATGGAGCTGGGTATGGAGGCGCAGGGAGCGGCTAATCTCGAGTGGTCACTCAGCGGTTCCGGCGCAAGCAGTAACGCGCTAACCCAATCCCTCACGGGCCCCATCAGCTTCACAACCGAGGACATCACCCTTGCAGGCATCGGCATGGAGCAAATGTTCTGTAAAGGTGTGGCGCTGGTAAACCAGGAAGCGCTAAGCGCAGAGTTTCCTGCAGATACGCGCTTTGAAGCGCTGGAAGCGGAGATTATGCTGGCCGACGGGGTAGCTACTCTCAGTCCGCTTACCGCACAACTCGCTGCGGTTGGACTGAATGGGAATGGCACGCTGGATCTGGCTTCTCAGAATCTTCGCGCCAGCTTCCGCGCTCAACTCTCTGCGGCATTGGGCGAACTTGATCCGGCATGCAGAATCAACGAACGCTACTCGGATTTGCGTTGGCCTGTAGAGTGCAAAGGCAATCTTGCTGATGACCCCGCGGGCTGGTGTGGTGTAAACACCAGCGAAATCGTCAAAGACCTTGCGGAAGGTGAGCTGAAGCGCAAAGCCTCAGACGAGGCCGGCAAGCTATTCAATAAGCTGTTTAGACGCGACTAATTCAGCACGCGGTAGCCGCGTCCACCGAGGCAACGCTTTACTACCCTGACTTTGTCACGTTCACCCTCGGCAAGCCCGCGAGCGCCACCGGTTACAGCGCCGACACCGGCGCCCTGAACTGCGCCGTCAGTGCTGTCGCGAACGATAGCGCCTACCGCACCACCAACAACCGCTCCCGACGCGGCCCCTCGGGCTGCCTTTTCACCCGTTCGTACCTCATCGGCATACACCTCGCACTCCGCCTTATCAGCGGCGTACTTGGCCATGTCCACGCCCTTGCGGTCGATGATGATCTCGTCGGTCGTGGTGCAGGCGCTAACAAGCGTCAAGCACAACAGCCCCAGTACGGAGGTAACTCGAACCGGCAAACCCATGACGTAACTCCACTTTTAGCTGAATATGGGCTTGTACGCAGTAGAAGCCCTTATCTGTCGGACGCCAAAACGTCTAAAGGGTTCAGTTTTTCTCTGCGGCAACCAGTTCTCGGACATCTTCAAGCAGCATCGCCGCATCAAAGACAATCCCGTCACGCACGGTATAGCGAACGCCGCCAACTCTCTCCACCGAGCCTGTCTCGCGATTCAATCGACGATGTCCCGTGCCATACAAAAGCTTAAAGTTAGCCAAGGGGTTCTCGTCGAGGATCACTAAGTCGGCCTTCTTGCCTACCTCAACCGTACCGATTTCTCGATCAAGACCAAGAAGCTCAGCTCCATCGAGTGTTGCTGCCTTGATCACTTCCAGCGGATGGAAACCGGCTTCTTGCAGCAGCTCAAACTCACGTATGTACGCAAAGCCATAGACCTTGTAGATGAAGCCTGCGTCAGAACCCGTAACCACGCGGCCGCCGGCATTCTTGTAATCGTTGACGAACTGCATCCAACGCTCGAAATTTTGCTTCCAGTCGATTTCTCTTTGGGTTGTCCAATCAAAGAAGTAAGAACCGTGAATATTCGGATCCGCTTCAAAGGCCCGGGCCATGTAGGACGGTACATAATCGTCCATCCAGTCAGCGTTGCGAGCCCGCATGAGATCGCGATTGGCTTCGTAAATGGTGAAAGTGGGCGACAGCGTGAAATCGAGATCTACGAGCTCGGCGATAGTTCGCTGCCAGGTTTCCGAACCGGGTGCGGCTGCCTGCAACCACAGACGCCCTGCTTCACCAAAACGATCCTGTTCGTTGCTGTAGTTGTAATCGTGGGGATAGTCCTGAATTACACGATCATCGAACATGGCCTCCGGTAGGCCATACCAATGCTCCATGCTGTCCAGTCCGAGTCTCGCGCTATCCAGCACATTGGTCTGCACGACAGAAAGCTGCGCATGGTGATAGGACGTCTTCATGCCCAGTCGCTTGGCTTCTTCCATGGCCGCAGCGAAGGGCTCGGCCCGAGCGCCACGGAATTTCACACCATCCGCGCCGCGCTTACGAACAGCTTTCACCCAATCACGAGCTTCGTCGGCAGTGGCAGTAGACGGCGGGAACATCGCATGGACACGCATGCGAGGAGCACTTATTTTCCCTGCCGCGGACATTTCGCGATGTTTAACCGTCCAACCCAGCCCCATGACAGCGCCGACATCCCGTACCGTAGTGACGCCGTGAGCAAGCCATAACTTAAGTACATACTCGGAATCAGTCAGTGCCCCAGCTTGAGCGTGTCCCGGCGTACCGAGATGGGTATGGGCATCCACAAAGCCTGGCAGTACGTAGCCCCCATCGACGTCAATCACCTCAGCGCCTGCGGTCTCTGCATCGCCACCGTGACCGCCGCCAATGGAATGAATGCGGTCGCCACGTACTTCGATAGTCACCGGCCCTCTTGGAGGAGCACCATTACCCACGACCAACATCGCGTTTTTGATCAGTAGGCGATCAAAGGGGCCCCGGGCCTCATCGCCGCGAGGAGGCGCCAACTTTGGCGGAGCAAATCCCGCCGCAAGCGCGCCCGCAATGTTCTCTTCACCGGGTTCAGGCCTGCTGTCTGCCGCCATAGCAGGCAGCACTAAGAGCGAACTAATCAGGGCAAAGGCAGTTGTTACCGAGCGTCGAGTAACGTTGGAAGTGCGCGATGCAGGCATGAAGGTTTCCTCACGAGTTGTTTCTTAGCACTTTAACAAGAAACAGCGGTCGATTTTTTGGTGCCAGGAGCTGCGCCGTTATACTGCCGCCCCATACTTAACGCCCGAACCACCGCCCGAAGTGGTAAAACCTGGCTAGCAACCAAGCAACCCGATAAAAGTTACCATCCGCTTATGATTCGACGACGGCAATTTACCCACGCAGGCCTGCTTTTACCCTTTGCTGCTCATGCAGGTGGAGCATTTGCTGCTATGGAGACTCGTACTCCGCCAGAATCTCCATCACAAAGACCACAGAAGCAACAACGCCGTAAGATTCTTTTGGATACCGACATTGGCAGCGATATCGATGACGCCGTCGCGTTGGCCTATCTGCTCCGGCAACCACAATGCGACTTACTGGGAATCACTACGGTAACGGGAGACGCAGAGGGTCGCGCACAGTTAGCCGCGGCTTTGTGCAATGCTGCAGACAAAAAGGTTCCCATCTACCCGGGGCGAGAAACACCTCTGTTCGTCGACTCAATGCAGACCGAAGCGCCCCAGACTAAGCGACTCAAAAGCAGACTAGCCGAGTTTCCGCGCGATGCCGCGCTTAACTTCCTTCGCGACAGCATTCGAGAACACCCCCATGAAATCACGCTATTAGCGGTTGGGCCTCTCACCAATATAGCGACGCTTTTTGCTCTCGATCCGGAGCTTCCCGGGCTGCTAGCGGAGCTTGTCATTATGGGCGGCAAGTATTCTGACTACCCAACGCCTTGGGGGCCTACGGAATGGAACATCATTGTGGATCCTCACGCTGCAAAGCAGGTATTTGCTGCCCCCGTACCGCTAATCACAGCCACAGGTTTGGACATCACCTGGCAGGTCAGCATGAGTCCAGCGCAAGTAGCAGAGCGTTTTAAGGAAGACCCGCTTCTGGAAACAGTTCTCGACTGGTCAAGCGTATGGTTCGACGAGCGGGAGCTCTTACATTTCCATGACCCCCTCACGGCCGCCACGCTATTCAACCCGGACCTCTGTCAGTTTGAAGCGGGTGATGTTCATGTAGATTTGGAAAGTGAGCCGACGCCGGGCGTTACATCCTTTGTCAGGAACTCGATAAGCACTACACGAGTGGCCACATCCGTCGACCAGGAAGCATTCTTCAGCGAATACTTCGGTGTTTTCCAAAAATGAAGACCTTGGTTTTACAGTCCCAGAAGCCCGGCGTTCTGCCCTCGTGGCAAAGGCGCTGCTGCGACTCCGTGCGAGCGTGGTCCAAGCTCAGAGGCTTCGATTACAGTTTTTGCGGTGACGAACTCTTCCGCCCCTTACCTCCAGCCCTAAGAGAAAAGCTTCGCATTCAGCCAGTGGTCGCAACCGACCTGGCGAGGCTTCTTCTTATGGGCGAGGCCCTAAGGTCAGGCTACGAACGAGCAATCTGGTGCGATGCGGACCTGATGATTTTTCGCGACTTTGAACCTTTGCCTCTCGATCACAGTTTTGGTCGCGAGGTGTGGGTGCAAGGCAGAGACGACGGGGTTCATAGCTATCGTAGAATTCACAATGCCTGGCTCCAGTTTACTGCCGACAGTCCCATTCTGCCCTTTTACACAGATCGCGCAGCGGCAATGCTCGAGCGCGTAAAGATGCCGGTAGTTCCTCAGTTTATCGGCCCAAAATTACTGAGCGCATTGCACAACATTGTGGGCTTTCACGTGGAAGAGCGTGTAGGCATGCTCTCACCACTGTCGATGCGTGATCTTTTGCTAGGATCCGGGCCCGCACTATCAGAGTTATCGGAGGCACACGGTGAATCGCTTTGCGCGGTCAACCTATGTGCAAGCTACGTCGACAAAAGCAGCGATGGTGTTTGCCACAGTGACGGGGACTACAGCGCAGCAGTTCGCGCGTTGATAGCGCCGAACTGCCCGCTGTAAGGCATAGAGTCAGTCTTTGTCAGCTTCAGCCAGGATAGGCTCGCCGGTAGCAAACAACAGCCATACAATGGCGCCAAAAATATTGATACCTGCAGCAACTACAAAGGTTGCAGTGTAACCCCCCGTCAAATCTACCAGCATACCGGTCAAGGCCACGCCGATGATGCCTGGCAAAGTGCCGCCAATATTGGTGATGCTGAAGAGCACGTCGGCATGCTTGGGGGCTACATCCAGGTGGTTGCAGGCAAATCCTGCCCAGGCCATGGAAGACACGCCAAACGCAGCGCAGAGCGTGAACAACGCCATACCCGGTGTGGTCGCCTGGGCGGCAAGCAACAGCATCACTGCACCGCCGATAAGCCCGCCACACTGCATAAATTTACGGACAAAGGTCACGCTCTTGCCCCCGGCAATCCACCGATCGGCGACATAAGCAGACAAGTTGCCGCCTACGAACTGGCAAACCCACGGCCCAATCGCAAACAAACCTGATCCGGCGATGGACAACTCTTGTACGTCACGAAAATAGCTGGGGAGCCAGGCGAGAAAAAGATACAGGGTCCAGTTCGCGCAAAAATGGTTAATGATGAGCGCCCAAATAGCCGGATGTCGCAGAAACAGCGACCAGGGTATAGGAGCCTTCTCCTCTTCCTCGCTGTCTTCGAGCTCCGCTAACAAGGCCGCCTCTTGCGCTGAAATCGTAGGGTGCAGAGACGGCTTCGCGTGTACAAATTTGAGCCAGACAATTGCGAATAAGAGCCCGGCACCACCGAATACATAAAACACGCTTTGCCAGCCATAGGCATTGACCAATAGCCCAGTAGTCGACAGAGCAAAGATGGTGCCCAAGGGGATGCCCGTAAGGTTTACGGCAGCGGCACGGGACTTCTCGGCTTTCGGAATCCAGCGTCCCAGCAGATTATAGACACCGGGGAAACTGGCGGCCTCCCCCATACCCATCAATACGCGGGTAATAAGCAGTGCACTGAGGGACACACCGGCCGCGATGGGTGTCAGAAAGGTAAACAGCGACCAACCGATCAACGCGCCGCCCAAAAGCAACTTGCCACCGAAGCGGTTTGCCAGCCATCCTGTGGGAATCATGGCGAGCAAATAGCCGACAAAAAAGGACGACAGCACGTAGCCTTTGGTGGTCGCCGACCAGCCGAATTCTTCGGCCATGGGAATGATAGCGACCGAGATGTTGACGCGGTCTATGTAACAGATAAACGTCGCAAAAAAGCACAGGCCGATCAGAACGTGTCGCTTGGGCCACTGCGACGGCCGTCCAAATCCCCGCGCCAACTCAGATTGCGTCATCGGTACTCTCCCCGTTGACCAACGCGAAGTTGGTCTCGATTTATAGATTATTCACGGATAGTACACACAAGCAGGAGCGTCACTGCTTTTCGGCATACAGTTTAGGCAGCGCGCAGCGCCCTGCCCAAGGTTTCTTCGCCCAGTGTCTGGGTGAACTCGCCATCCTCCCAAACAAGCTCTCCACGAATCATCACTTCTCTGACGATAGCGGGAGGCCGATTAACCATTTGGTGATGACCGAACAGGTCCCTGAATACATACTCCCGGGTATCGTTACAGTCCCAATCCTTAAGAACCTCGGGATCAATCAGTACCAGATCTGCTTGAGCACCGAGATCCAGTGTCCCCACATCAATGTTGAAAAACTCTGCTGGCTCCCTCGTAAGCCGCTTCACCATTTTTGCGACCATGGCATCCCCTTGCTGCTGAGCAAGTTTCAGAGACATCAGGTTGCCATCAAAGAACGCCATGTTGGTAAGGTGCGCACCGGAGTCATTGAAGCCAGGTAGCGCCTGAGGGTGCATGAGGTAATCCATGGTCGCCCGATTATCGATATTGGAAACATCCGCCCAATAGCGAAAACCCTTGTCGTAGCGGCGCATAAGAAAAAGCATAAAGTCCGCGTCGGTCTCGGGTCGCACTTCAAGAGAAGCGAAAGCCTCGCGCTCGGCATCAGATCGAGCTTGAGCGCTGTCTCCATCCATGAAGCCCAGCAAACGCTCATGAACCTTATCGAAGGATTCACCGTCCCAATCGGATACCGGCGCTCCGTCAAAGACAAGGCGGTGAAGATCACGAATCACGAGATGGTCCGGCATACCCAGTTTCGCTTTGAAGCTTGCCCAGTCCCCACCGGTGCGGCCATGCATCCAGTCATCGCGAAACTGCGCTACCCACTGGGGATCGTGCATCAGTGCATGACGCCCCTCGACATCATCGTACTCAAGAGCAATCAGCTGCGCCGTGGAGGGAAGTTCCTCATAGAGAGGGCTGACAATGCCGTCAGACCACACACGAAAGTTAGTGCCCAAGGCCTGAAAATGCAGACTGCCCTTAAATAGCCAGCTGTTCATGAGTTTGGCAAAGCCCAAAAAGGCCTTGGTAGCGCGCGGCGCCAGCACGAGTTCCATAGCCGACAGCGCTGATACCTTGAGGGTCTTCTTAAACAAACGACCGCTGGTCAGGGTGAAATACATAAGTGCAGTAGCGCGGTTCTCGATGATCGGTGTGGTCTGCCAAACCCTGTTGTGCTTACGCACCACCTTCATCAATCGGCGCAATTCTTTGAATCCTGCAAACTGTGTGGGAATACGCTTATCCGTGTGGGGCTCGTTGGACAGGTAATGAAAAGGCAGCCCGTCCGTTGATAAGCCCAGGTAACCCTGCTCCATGGCACGGTCGAGTATCGACTCCATTTCCTGATATTCCTGCTCTGTAGGATCGCGACTAATCGCGGCCTCCATGCCCATGACTTCAACACGGAGCATAGAGTGAGGAACAAAGGCTCCGACATTGGGCCCAAGAGGCATGTCGGCAAAGTGGTCCATGTAGCCACCGGTGTCCGACCAGCTGATGGCATCCACGCACTTGCGCAACACGGGCTTGGGGATGTTCTCGACGCGGGTAAAGCAGTCGACAATCGGGTCCTGCCCGCTGTCATCCCGCTGGTGACCAAAGCAGGTACCCAGACTGCAATTACCAAAGAGCACGGTCGTGGTGCCGTGACGCACGACTTCCGTGAGCCGTGGGTCAAGATCCACTTCCAGATCGAGATGAGTGTGGATATCCAAAAGCCCGGGCATTAACCACTGGCCTGTGGCGTCGATGGTGCGCCGTGCAGGTCCCTCCGGTAGCGCCGTGCCTTTGGCCGCAATGCGTCCGCGACGTACCGCAATATCCATGCGCCTTGGGGGCTCTCCGCTGCCGTCAAACACTGTGGCGTTTCTAAACAGAACATCCCAGCTAAAGTCGTCGACCTTTTCTTGCCAGTCTTTCTCATTTTCCGGATTGAGTTCGTCTTTCCCGCCTTGATCCACCAACTGCACGCTCAGTCTCCTGTCTGTTCCTACGACCATAGTTGCCGTGAGAGCAAAGAAGGGTAACCATGCTGCCCAAACAAACCAAGCCTATTTAGTTGGCAATTCTTTGGAGCCTCTATGCCCATCCCTTTTGATAACAGCTTTGCCGCTCTGGGATCACCCTTTAGTACCGTGCAGGAGACGGATCCGGTTAAAGCGCCGTCACTGATACGCGTCAACGACAGTCTGGCGACGCAGCTAGGGATTGATCCGCAGTGGCTTGGTTCTCAAGAGGGTATTGAAGTTCTGGCGGGGAATCGCGTAGCTGAAGGATCTAATCCCGTTGCCGCTGCTTACGCCGGCCATCAATTTGGTCATTTCAACCCTCAGTTGGGTGATGGCCGAGCGGTTTTACTCGGTGAAGTGGTAGATCAGCATCAGCATCGCTACGACCTGCAGTTAAAAGGCAGCGGGCGGACGGATTGGTCTCGCGGAGGTGATGGACGCTCGCCTCTGGGACCCGTACTTCGTGAATACATCGTTAGCGAGGCGATGGCTTCGCTGGGCGTACCTACGACTCGGGCATTAGCCGCAGTCACCACGGGTGAACGCGTAATGCGTGATGGCGTAGAGCCCGGCGCGGTACTTACCCGGGTCGCCTCCAGTCACTTGAGAGTGGGTACCATGCAGTACTTTGCCGCCAGAGAAGATCGCCAGTCCTTGGCCACCCTCGTATCCTATGTCTTAGAGCGTCACTATCCTGACAAAGTAGCTGCAGAGAAGCCCGCCTTAGCGCTGCTGGAGGCGGTTATCGCCGCCCAGGCAAAGCTCATCGCAAGATGGCAATTACTCGGCTTTGTGCACGGCGTCATGAACACCGACAACATGCTCCTCTGCGGAGAGACCGTCGACTATGGGCCCTGCGCGTTTATGGAGGAGTTCCATCCAGAGACCTTGTTCAGTTCCATCGATCAGCAGGGCCGCTACGCGTACTGTAACCAACCGGGCATAGCGCAATGGAATCTTGCGCGCCTCGCAGAGGCACTTTTGCCGCTCATCAATGATGATACGGACGCAGCGGTAGAAGAAGCAAAAGGCGCCCTGTCAAGATTCACACCGTTGTTTGAGGAGGCCTATCAGAAAGGCCTGGCCAATAAACTAGGTCTCGGGGAATTGGCTGGAACAGACATGACCCTCGCTGACGATCTGTTTGCCGCTCTTCAGGAAGACCAAGCAGACTTCACTCTAGCGTTTCGGTTCTTGGCGGACGAAATTAACCCCGGAGGCGCCCACACCGGCGCGGGAGCCCTCTTCAAGCCGGGACAAAAGCTTCTGGAATGGCTGCCGCTGTGGGCGCAACGGCAACAAGCCGAGGCTGGCAAGGCAGAAGAAAAGCAAGGCCGTATGTTTGCTGCGAACCCCGCCTTCATTCCCCGCAATCACCTGATTCAGCGCGCCATTGAAGAAGGCGAGACGGGCAACTATGAGCTGTTTCATCGTTTGGTGGTGAGGCTCGAGAACCCCGCACACTACGCGGCTATGGATAGTGATTTGGCACTGCCTGCCAAACCCCAGGAACGGGTTATGCGTACCTTCTGCGGGACCTGAGGCGACGCGCCCCGTATAATTAGTCGCAACCCATCAGTCACCCTCGCAATTTGAAAGGCACAGGCGTTGAGCATCGAATTTTTTGGTAAAACCCTCTCGGGCCCCTTCACAATACCCTCAGGCATTGTGACCACGGCGCCGTCAATCATTCAGTACTTTTTTGACCGGGTACCGCAGATTGGCGTCATAACGACCAAGAGTATTGGTCTGGCTCCCAAGACTGGAAATCGAGAGCCCGTGTATTCCCAGTACGCGCCAGGCTGCTTTGTAAACGCCGTCGGCCTGACAAACCCTGGCGCCGAGGCCGCACTGGCCGGTATCAAGGATCTCAAAATTCCCGATGATCGCTTTTTACTGACCTCAATTTTTGGCGGCAGCGTCGAGGAGTTCGTAGAGGTAGCCAAGTTATTGGCCCCCCACTCCGATGGATTAGAACTGAACTTGTCCTGCCCTCACGCCAGCGGCTATGGCATGGCTATGGGACAAGATCCGGTGGTAGTTGCAGAGATTGTGGCAGCGGTAAAGGCGGCCGTGGATGTTCCCGTTATTCCCAAGCTTACGCCCAATACGCCCGATATCGGTGCCATCGCTAAAGCTGCGGCCGATGCCGGAGCCGACGGATTTTGCGCCATCAACACCGTGGGTCCCGGCTACACAAGCTCCCATGGAGAGGCCGTACTCTCCAACGGCGTTGGCGGCATGTCCGGTAAAGGGGTTTTGCCTATCGCGCTGAAGTGTATTCGTGAGATTCGCGAAGTAAGCGACCTGCCTATTGTGGGATGCGGAGGCTTTTCCAGCGCCTCGGATGTCGACGCTGCCATGCGAGCCGGAGCGAATGTTATTGGCGTAGGTTCTGCGCTGACAGGAATGAATAGCGAAGAAATCGGCAGCTATTTCAGGCAGTTAGAGAAGGATCTATCCAACAACAGCGGATTCGCCGAGGCAATGATCCGCTACGACATCGATATGAACTTTGAACCCGTGACACTGGTAAAGAATCAGCGGGTTTGCGAAGACATAGCGCTCCTCACCTTCGACCGCCCTATCAATATTCAAGCGGGCGAGTTCATTTATTTGTGGATTCCCGGGCTGGGTGAAAAGCCCTTCTCAGCGTTGGTCGATGATCCCTTCACTCTTGTTGTGATTGATGTGGGCCATTTCACCCACGCACTGATGGATCTTCCGATGGGAACCGAGGCCTATGTGCGCGGTCCCCACGGTGTGCCTGTGTCACCGCCGGAAGGCGCTCACATCATGGCCGTTGCCGGAGGTACAGGATTAGCGGCGGTGTATCAGATTGCCCGGGATTTTGGGAACTCCGAGTTCTTTGTCGGGGCTCGCAGCGAAGAGCGTCTGTACTTCCTGGACGAATGCGCCGAGGTTGCCGAAGTACACGTAGCCACCGACGACGGCAGCCGTGGTTACCACGGTCGCGTCACCGAGATGCTGCGCGAGCGACTGGCGGGCATGAGTGCCGACGAACTTAAGAAACTCGTGTTTTACAACTGCGGACCCGAGCCCATGGTGCGCGCAGCCATCGCCGTTGAACGGGAGTTTGTCGCCGAAGAGCAAATCCTAAGCGCGGTGGATTACATGACCAAGTGTGGTGTGGGTATCTGCGGCGCCTGTGCGACGCCCGATGGGCGACGAATCTGCGTCGACGGGCCCTTTCTTAGCGACCTGAACCCTTAAAAGATCACAGGGCAAGAGACGAGCCGCTGCACAACGAACAGCAGCCTGGGGGTAATGCCAGGCTGCTGTTCTTAATCAGGCCTCCGCCTTAAACGAGGGCCTGATCCTTAACGGGCAAATGCCGGATTCGAACACCAGTAGCGGCGTAGACCGCGTTGAGCACTGCCGGTGCCGCTACCGCGATGGTGGGTTCTCCCACCCCGCCCCAGAAGCCTCCCGATGGCATAACGCTAACTTCCACCTCGGGCATCTCTGCCAACTTGAGTGACGGATAGCTGTCGAAATTTTCTTCCACGACACGGCCCTCTTCTACGGTGCACTCGCCGTACAGCGCCGCGCTTAGGCCATACACAAAGGAACCTCCGACCTGTGCTTCAATCTGCTGCGGATTAACCGCAAAGCCTGGATCCGTAGCCGCCCAGATCTTCTTCATCTGAAGCTTGCCATCGACCACGGCGACTTCCGCACAACCAGCAACGTAACTGCCAAAGGCCTTGCAGACCGCAAGACCCAAGCCGTGCCCTTCGGGCATTTCTCTGCCCCACCCTGCTTTCTTGGCAACCTCTTCAAGAACGGCAAGGGCTAAGGGGCTTTCGCTCAGTAAGTCCCGACGATAGTCGAGGGGGTCCGCACCCGCTTTGCGTGCCAGCTCATCAACAAAACTCTCCATGTAGAAAACGTTTTGGTTGATGTTCACGCCGCGCCAGAATCCCGGCCGCAGGTGGGTATTGCGCATGGCGTGATCAGCAAGGAGGTTAGGCACCGAGTAGATCATGGCGTGATCGCCCTCGGGCGCCATGGACTGGAAGACCACGGGATCTTTCTCGGGCTCGCCAAGGGCTGGTCTAAAGAACGCGAGAATCGATTGACCCGAAATACGTACGTGAAGCGCGTCAAGCTTCCCGTCGTCGTCCATAGATGCTGTCATACGACTGCGAGTTACCGGGTGGTAATAACCCCGGCGCTGGTCTTCTTCGCGACTCCATAGCAACTTCACCGGCGTGCCTGGCATCTGTTTGGCAATCTCTACTGCCTGCCCTACAAAGTCGTGGGCGCCGCGACGACCAAACCCTCCCCCAAGGATCATCCGGTGGACTTCACACTGCTCGGGAAACAGGCCTGCTGCAGTCGCTACAGCTTCCAGCGCTGCTTCGCCGTTCTGCGTGGGCACCCAGGCTTCACAGCGTTCTTCGGTCCAGAGTGCGGTAGTGTTCATGGGCTCCATGGGCGCGTGATTCTGGAAGGGATAGCTGTAATCGGCGGTCAAGGTGTTACTGGATTTGGCCAGCGCTGCTTTTGCATCGCCATGCTCGTTGCCTACAAAAGCGTCATCAGCGCCGAGCCCCTCTTCAAGCATTTGCTTGATGCTTTCGCTGGTGACTTTACCGTCTTCACCGGTCTCCCACTCGATGGTGACCGCATCCAAGGCGGTTTTAGCCTGCCACCAACTATCGGCAACAACAGCCACTGCGTTGTCACTCACGGCCACAACCGCTCGCACACCTGGCATCGACTTGGCTGCACTGTCATCAAAGCTGCTGCGCTTGCCTGTGTGTACCGGGCAGGCATGAATAGCGGCATGCAACATGCCCGGCAGCATGACATCAGCGCCGTACTGTAGTTTTCCGTTGACCTTGTCTTGGGTATCGAGCCGCGCAGCAGGCGTGCCGATGAGGGTCCAATCCTTGGGGTCTTTGAGAGTGACAGAATCCGGTGCGCTCATCGTCGCTGCCGTTGCAGCCAGCTCTCCATAAGTCATCGTCGCGCCGCTGGGGCCGTGAGTCACAACACTGCTCTTGGCTGAACATTCCGCTGCAGGCACTCCCCACTCTTTACTCGCCGCGGCGATTAGCAGCTCCCGAGCTAACGCTCCACCCTCTCGGACGTACTGATGACTCCCTCTGATCCCTCGACTGCCGCCGGTGGCAAAACTGCCCCAGACCCGTTTACGCGCGAGGCTTTCAGCGGGCGATGCGAACTCCCAACTCACCTTATTCCAGTCGCACTCCAGTTCTTCTGCCACCATCTGAGCAAGGCCCGTGAGCGTACCCTGACCCATTTCCGCGCGGGCGATCCGAATGGTTACGGTGTCGTCGGGATCAATAAGCACCCAGGCATTAACTTCGGTTGCTCCGTCCTGAGCGACCGCGCTGGCACTGCCAAGGGGTAATTGCATAGCCACCATGAGGCCTGCGCCCGCCGCTGCCGATCCGACAACAAAACGGCGACGACTAATATTGACTACACCGGACGCGCCCGGCTGTTCTAGGTCGTGCGGGTCTGTCTCACCGAGAAGCTTTTTGAGATTCATGACTGCGCTCCCTTTTCACCACTGGCGATGGCCGCAGCCCGATGGATACCTTCTCGGACTCTAGGCAGCGTCCCGCAACGACAGATGTTGGTCATCCGCTGGTTAATGTCTTCATCGCTGGGATTGGGCACTTCAGCCAACAAGGCAGAGGCGGCCATAATCATGCCTGGCTGACAGTAGCCACACTGGGGAGTGTCGATCTCTACCCAGGCCTGCTGTACGGGATGACTCGCATCCTCAGAGAGACCCTCGATAGTGGTAATTTCTTTGCCCTCAGCTGCGCTCGCAGGATAGACGCAAGAACGCATGGCCTTGCCGTCTATGTGCACAGTACAGGCGCCGCACTGGGCAATACCACAGCCGTACTTAGTGCCTGTGAGAGCCAGATGATCTCGCAACACCCACAACAGCGGCGTGCTGGGATCAGCGTCCGCCTCCATGGACTTACCGTTAACCATTAATTTGAGCATGCTGCGTTCCTCTGTGGGCGACTTACCAAGACTCACCAGACTATAGCGCAGTGGGCAAAAAATACAGCCTGCGCCAGTGCATCCTCCAAGCCTGCAGCGCGTGTTAGCCTGCGATTATTATTTGGACAAGAGAATCCAATCATGCGTTGGCTTTTGAGAATAACTATCGGTGTACTGGTACTGGCCGTCGTTGGCTTGGCGGTTTATCTGGGCCCTGCCCATGTTCAGATCCGGGGTATCGAGCCCGCACTACCTACCGAGCAGGAACTGCGCGCCCTCGAAACCACCCCGGGCGGTCCGGTCTCAATCCGAATAGCCCGGTCTTCGTCGCAGAGCGGCCCGGACCGCGACTTGAATCATTCGGTGGTCGTCATCGAATGGCCGGACGGTCGACGATTCATGATCGACGCGGCGATGGATCAGCCCACCAGCGAAGAATTTGCAAAGCTCATTGCCAAACTCGCACCGGGCATGGGGCCGGTAGCTTTCGAGGGCAGCACGCCTGAGCTCCTTGAAGACAAGCTCGAGACAGTAGACGGTGTTGGCTTCACCCACCTTCATGAGGATCATGTACAGGGGATTGAAGCATTCTGCGCCGAGCGGGGCGACGGAGCTCGGAGTTATCAGACGCTGTGGCAGGCTACTCAGCACAACTTGCACACGGTCGACAGTGCGCGCCAGCTTGAGGGCTCTTGCCTTGAGCCGGTGATCCTTCAAGGCGAAGGATTGCTCACGCACAGTGACTTCCCGGGCCTGGGCATCGTCGGACTTGGAGGACACACACCAGGTTCTACCCTATTTGCTGTTTCGGTAGACCGCACCCTGTGGCTGATGAGTGGCGACATCTCCAATGTGAAGAGCATGCTGCTAAGCAACACGGGCAAAGGTTGGCTCTACAGCAATCTCTTTGTACCGGAGAACACAGCGCGCACAGAAATGCTGCGTCTGTGGTTTGCGGCGATGGATGAAAAGTCAGATATCGAAGTTGTAGTGGCCCATGACTACGCTGCCGCTCTCGACAGTGGGCTGCAGCCGCTTTAAATTTGCTGATAAAGTGTTGCCAAAACGTTAAAGCCTAGCTGATACACGGCTAAGAAAAGAGGTAAGCCCCATGACTAATGTCATCTACCCCACTACAAATTTTAAGGCCACCGAACAGATCGTCGTAGAACGGGGCGAAGGTGTTTATGTCTACGACAATAAGGGCAAGCAGTATCTTGAGGGATTAGCAGGGCTTTGGTGCACGTCTCTGGGCTACGGTAATCAAGAACTCATCGACGCCGCCACGGCACAAATGGGCCAGCTGTCTTACTACCACGCCTTCGGTGGCAAGACGCACCCGATGATGATGGCCTTGGCGGACAAAATTCGCGACATGGTGCCCGTAGAGAATGCCAAGATATTCTTTGGTAACTCTGGCAGCGATGCCAACGACACCTTTATCAAGATTTTGCGCTATTACGCCAACGCTACGGGCAGGCCTGAGAAGCGCAAGATCATCACTCGAGAGCGCGGTTATCACGGCGTAACCGTTGCCTCAGGGGCGCTGACCAGCTTACCCGCGAACCTTACTCACTTTGATGCACCGGTAGATGCGCTGGGCATTTTGCGCACAGACCACCCCCACTACTACAAAGGCCGCAACCCTGGCGAGAGTGAAGGGGCTTTTGTGGATCGTATCGTTGACAACCTCGAGAACCTTATTTTGGCCGAGGGCCCTGACACTATTGCTGCATTCCTCGCCGAACCCATTACCGGTGCCAGCGGCGTTATCGTGCCCCCCGCCGGGTACTACGAAAAAGTACAGGCACTGTTGAACAAACACGACATCATGTTCTGGGCTGACGAGGTGATCTGTGGCTTTGGACGCACGGGCAACGATTTTGGCTGCACCACCATGAACATCGAAAACCCTGCCCTCATGACGCTCGCCAAGCAGTTGTCCTCTGCTTACGTGCCCATTAGCGCATCGGTTGTTCGCGGCGACATCTACGAAGCTTTAGTAGAACCAGTATCCGAGGTCGGCGTTTTCGGTCACGGCTATACCTACTCCGGTCACCCGCTGGGCTGTGCGGTTGCTCTAAAGACGCTTGAGATCTACGAGCGGGATAACATTTTTGAGAAGGCCGCAAAGACCGGTGCCTATCTGCAAGAAAAATTGGCGTCCTTTGCTGAGCATCCGCTGGTCGGCGAAGTTCGCGGTAAAGGCTTGCTGGCTGCCCTTGAGCTTGTGAGCGACAAATCAACGGGAGAAGGGTTTCCACCGTCGGTAGCGGGCTTTTTAACCAACGCCTGCGCCGAAGCGGGTCTTATCGGCCGTCCCGTAGCAGGAACGGCGTTTGCGCTATGCCCTCCGCTGATTATCACCGAGGCGCAGATCGATGAGCTGACGGACAAGTTAGCCATTGGCCTGGATGCGACGCTGGAGCACGTGCACAGCGAAGGTCTTTTAAAAGCGGCCAGTTAGGCCGCTGCCTTAGTCTCAATCAAACCAAATGAACAGTCCCATGATGGTTTGAAAGCTTTTTAGGCTGAGTAGCCACCATCTACGGGCAACGACTGCCCGCTAATATAGCCTGCGTTTTCCGATGCAAGAAACACGACCGTGTCAAAGAGCTCATCCGGTGCGCCTGCTCGAGACAACGGCACCTGTTGCATCCACTGGTCAAGGATACCTCCCGGGGGTGACTCGATTTCTTGGGACAAACCAATAGCTATAAGCCCAACAGCTACGCAGTTGGCTCGAATGCCATGCTGCCCCTCCTCTCGGGCGATAGCGGTACACAAATGCTGAACGCCCGCTTTGGGAATCGAAGACAACCCGTCAGTGCTAATATATTTATGGATGGCTGCGGTGGTGAGCGCAGTGATCGAGCCACCACTTTCTCGAAGCGCAGGAACGACTGCGCGTAATACGTGGTAGAAACCTTTTACATCCGTATCCAAGGTTTCATAAAAAACGCTGGGGTCCGCGTCCATTATCGGGAGTATGTTGAGAAAGGGCCCCGTTGCAAACACTACAGAATGGATTCTTCCAAAGCGCTCTTTCACGGCGTCCACAAAGGACTGCACAGCGCTAATATCCAGAAGATCAACGCTAGCCGCCATACCTTGCTGTCCATTGTCTTCTATCTTTTTTAGTAGCTCTCCTGCCGCTTTTTCATTTTTGAAGTAAGTAAAAGCAACGTCTGTGCCACTACGGCTCATCAATTCGACAACGCCCCCCCCTAAGCCGCCCGATCCACCAAAAACGATGGCTACTCCCTTTGGAAATCTGTATTGACTCATTAATGCTCTCCTTATCGTTATTAGGGTATCTGTATGGGTGTGTTGCTCAACTTACCCGCTCACCAAAAGATTTCACTTACTGGGTTACCAGCACGCTAGATTGAATGAACAAATTGTTGTAGCTCCTGAAGATAGGGTTCTCGTTCCTCGATAAAAGGCGCATGACCGCTCTCTGCATACACCACTCCCTTGGCCCGAGGGTGATTATCCGCTACCCATTGAGAAATCTCAGAAGCGACAAAACCATCTTGCTGGCAAATGAATGACAAGACCGGGATATCAAGCGCTAACAACATCTCTCGCTGATCCAGATGTGCGAGCTCACCCAAAGTGGCGGAGGCTCGCGCGGAAGAGTCGATAAAGCTCTGAGCCATCCAGTCTGTGACGTGCTCTGAGACAGGCTTGGCGCAGATAGCATGGGCGAGGCCAGCGAAGAAATTGATGCGATCCGCGTCAATCGCCCCGACGGTAGCTTCTACGTCGGCAGCGGTTCCGCCAAGCTGCAAGTCAGGCTTCTGGGTATACACAGGGCTGGCGCCCGCGGTGAGCACGAGACCCACGCAGGTAGCGCCCAAGTTGTGAGCTGCCTGGGTCGCCACAGCGCCCCCCAGGGACCAACCGTTAAGGACGACTTCCTTTATGCCCAGGTGCGACACCAGTTGGGCGACGTCCGATGCGATGGCTTTGATACTAAGATCCTCAAAGTCGTGATCAGAGCGTCCGCAACCCCGGTGGTCGATGGTGACTACCCTCAGACCCGCCTCTAACAAGGGGATCAGAACACCGTCCCACACGCGGTTATTCATACCCCAGCCGTGGATGAGGACTAAGGCCCGATCTCCACGACCATGATCTTCAAAATATATGCGGGTGCTTCCTTCTACTTCAAGATATGCCATGGCTACCGTGTTCCCTTGGTTAAATTAAACACTACGCTCTCTTCAAAATTGGCGAGCTGCAACTCCAAATCAAAGGAATCAGGAGCCACCACCCATTGGTAAATCGTACCGAACATAAACGAGCAATAGCCTATGGCGAACTGCTCAGAGTCAATCTCCTCAGACACCTCCCCCAGTTGCTTTCCCGTATCCACCCAACGACCAACATCCCGCCTATAAATACGATGATGACCCGCAAGCATCGCTCGAATATCCGATTCTTTACCTAAGGACTCGTACCAGAGGATATACATGGCGCGCAGATACTGTGGTTCTCGCTGAAAGAAATCTCGCTGAGCGTGAATCGCCAGGCGGATTGCTTCCAGTCCTTTCTTGCCTTGCAGGCATTCCCGCAAATGGGACTTCCACAACTCGTCAAAGCGCGCGAACAGCTCCATCCAGAGACCGTCTTTTGACCCAAAGCGGTAGCTCGCAAGACCCCGGCTGTACCCTGCAATCTCGCCGATATCCTTCAAAGTGGTCTTTGCAGTGCCGCGCTCATTAACAAGTGCTACCGCGGCCTCAAGCATTTTACGATCGGACAAGGCGCTCCGCTCTGTTTGCTTGTTAAGCACTCCTTCTGCTTTGCTTTGATCGCGCTGTTTCGCCAAAGGCCGCCCCATATTAAATTCAGATACGTTAGGTGATCACATCAACCGTAAGGTCGCCCGCAGCATTTTGATCGCGCAATGCTTTTTTGTCGATCTTACCAACGCTGGTTTTAGTGATCGTATCTGTGAGACACCAATATTCCGGTATCCAAAATTTTGCCACTTTGCCTTTAAGAAACTCCCGTAGCTCTTTGGGATCGGCAGCGCAGCCAGTTTTTGCTACGACGATCGCCAAGGGGCGCTCCTGCCATCGTGGGTCTGCGTGGGCGATCACCGCCACCTCACTAACGTCGGCGTGCTTAAGCAACTGATCCTCAAGGTCCACTGACGAGATCCACTCGCCTCCAGACTTAATCACGTCCTTGGTACGGTCCGTAAGCTGGACGTACCCTCGATCATCGATATGCCCCATGTCGCCAGTGCGCAGCCAGCCATCCTCGCTAAATGCTTCGCTATTGGCGTGAAGGTAGCTGCCCGTTACCCACGCTCCGCGCAACTGAAGCTCGCCGACGGTTTTTCCGTCTTGAGGCAGAGCCGCGGCGGACTCATCGACCACCCTCACCTCTAACCCCGGAACAGGCCGGCCGCTTTTGAGACGCCAGTAGGTTTCGCTGCGGCCACCTAAATCCTTGGGTGGATGCGACAAGACACACATGGGGCTAGTTTCGGTCATACCCCAGCCCTGAATAACGGGCACCCCCCAACGATCACGAGCGGCCTCAATCATTGACGAGGGCACCGCAGAGCCCCCCGACACAATCGCCCGAAAACAGCTTAAATCCGCGCAGGTGTCTGGATCGGCACGCAACAGATCGCCGAGAATCGTGGGCACCATCGCGGTCAACGTCGGCTTGGCACTCTCAATCATGTTCAGCAAATGAGACAGCTGCGTGTGCGGCCCAGGCATGACCATATCTGCACCCGAAAGCCATCCGCTGTAGGGAAACCCCCACGCATTGGCGTGAAACATTGAGGGCAACATCAAAATAGTGTCGCGCTCACACACGCCAAAACTGTCCACCGCCCGGGACGCGAGGGCATGTAGGTACGTCGTTTTTTGACTGTAGACCACACCTTTGGGGTTTCCAGTGGTTCCACTCGTGTAGCAGATGCCCGCTGCTTGATTCTCATCGGTTTCCGGCCACTCAAAGGTCGAGGCCTGCCCGGCAAGCAGTGTCGAGTAGTCAAGAACTCTAGGGTCATCCCCGAGCTCTCCCTGCGGATTCACCAGCAAAATCTTCTCTACGGAGCGCAGCTCTGGTAGCACCGTTACCAGCAGAGCCTCGAGACGCCCATCGACAATAAGATATCGATCCTCGGCGTGATTAATGATGTAACTGATGTGCTCCGGTGCGAGGCGGCAGTTTATGGTGTGCATCACACCACCCATAGCGGGCACTGCCAGGTACGCCTGCAGATGTTCGGCGCTATTCCACATAAATGTGCCAACCCGGTCGCCGCTTTGCAGACCCAAAGCTTGCAGAGCATGCGCTAGGCGGGCGGCATCACTTGCTACATCAGCGTAGGTTTTCCATTGAATACGAGTCCCGTCGTATTCGCCGACGCGACTTGACGCAAAATGCCGAGCGCCAAAGCGCGCCAATGTACTCACCCCCAGGGGCAAATGCATCATGGTGCTCAGCATGCGGACCTTCCACTGCTCACGTTTTTGCTCCTAATCTTGTTACCAGTTTCCACGGGATGCCTCTTGGGCTTCTTTTAACAAAGCCGGCACGTTGTACTCCAAGTCTCGGGCGTAATCAGAATCTACTTTTCCCTGTACGTAGAGGCAGTAAGCCCCTTCTACAATGGCGGCGAGACGCCAAAAGGAAAAAGCCATGTAGTAATCCAGATGCGCAAGATCTCTGCCGGTCAATTCTGACCAGCGTTGCGCCAAGTCACGACGACTCAGCACCCCGGGGCGCCTTGAAATCGCGTGAAGATGAGCAAACGCCGGCGGATCAGCATGGCGCTCGTTACCCCAGAGCATGAGCGCTAAGCCAAGATCGGTATAGGGATCTCCCACGGTTGCAAGCTCCCAGTCGATAACCGCGAGAATTTCTGGTTTGTGATGAGAAGCCAGGGTGTTATCCAAATGATAATCCCCATGAATTAGACTCGGCTCACAATCCGGAGGAACGTTATCTGCCAGCCACTGGCCTAGGGAAAATAGTTCGGGAAGCGCCCTCACCAACGTTTTTTCGCGCACCGCAGTCCACCGCGTAAGCTGGCGCTGTAAAAAACTCTCGGGGCGACCCAGGCCCTCAAGATCGGCCGAGGGGAAAGGCACTCGATGAATAGCCGCCAGCTGATCAATGAGCTCACAGCCCAAGCGATTTACCGCATCGTCATCTTCGGCATAAGCTTCGGGCAAGACGTCGGTGATGGCTGTGCCATCAATACATTCGACCACTAAAAAGGGGCGACCCAGCACGCTCAGGTCATCGCACCACGCAAGTACGCGAGGCGCTCGTACGTGGCCCGCCACGGCCCGCAGCACACGCTCTTCTCGCTCGATCCCGCGATGGGCCGTGGGCGAAATAGTCTCAGCTGGAAAGGTGCGCACTACGCAGGATTCAGATCCTGAGGCAAAGCGCCAAGTCAGATTTGAATTGCCTCCGGCCAGTGCGCCGGTAAATCTCGTCTCACTCCAGCCCAGCTCTTGCGCCAGCCAGGGGATCACCTCCTCGGCCTCGTGCGACACTAGCCGGTTATCCCAAAACTGGACATCAAGCCACCTTCCACTGGCACGATTGCGCCGGTCATGTAGCGGCTGTTACTTACCCAATACACAACATCGGCAATTTCCGAGGGGTCTGCAAAACGACCCATGGGAATCTGACCTCGCATACTCTCCAGCGCGGTCTCGGTGAGGCCTTGGGTCATTTCGGTTAACACCAAACCGGGGATCACCAAATTCACCGTAATGCCTTTGGGCGCAAGCTCAATCGCCAAAGCTTTGGTCATGCCGGCGAGGCCGGCCTTGGACGAGGCGTAAGCGACGTCTCCCGGGAAACCCCGAAACCCCACCACGGCACCAATATTAATGAGGCTATCGCCCGCGGTTAAGTGCGGGGCCGCAGCCTGCGCTACATTCAAAGCACCGCTTAAATTGACATCGATAACTTCCTGCCAGTTCTCTTTACTGAGACGCTTAAGACGTCCCCCTCGGTGCACGCCTGCATTATTGACGACCGTATTAACGGTGCCAAAACGATCGATAATCTGCTCGAAGGCTGCAGCCACAGAGTGGGCATCAGAAACATCTGTTCTGATCGCGATTGCATGGTCCCCAAGAGAATCAGCGACCGTCTCCACGTCGCTGCCTCGTGCGAGCAGCGCAACGCTCGCCCCCTCGGCAGCAGCGCGCGTTGCTATAGCCGCGCCGATACCTCGCGAGGCACCCGTGATCACCCAAACGCCCGATTTACTCATAGGAAACCTTAGCTGTGTGACAGCCTGGCAAATATTATTGGTTTTTATTGCTTGTTTGTGTTCAGCAAGTTTAAACTAGGCTCGTTTTAAAGCAAGCGCAGTTTGATCAAAAGAGCGCTGCATAGCGGAGACGATGCGCTCAAGTTTTCGATGATCCGGCTGATTACGGATAACACCTTGCTGACCGTGCGCAGCGAGGCACTGTCTCCCGAGTAGCACGCGCGCCCCGCGTCACGACTCTGGGCCGTGAACCTACGGGTAGTGCACCGTCATGGCTAGCACACTGCCGTGGCTAGTTCACAGCCGTGTCGCGACCACATAACGACGCCACGAAGATGCTATAACAATGGCTAGGCGAAAACAGCGGCGCTTGCTTCCAGGGTCGCTGAGACAGAGATAAACCGGCCTTCCAAGCCTTCGGATTTGGCTCTAGCGCCACAATAAATAAGGAGAATACAAGTGTCTTGGTGTTTCGAAACAGACGCAGAATTTGAAGCTTCGCTTGCGTGGATTGATGAATTCACAAAAAAGGAAATCGAACCATTAGATTTGGTATTCCGAGGTCCCGGGGATCCCTTTGACCCCAACTCACCCGCCGCTAAGGCCATGGCGCCCCTCAAAGAAATCGTTAAGGAAAAAGGTCTCTGGGCGTGCCATTTAGAGCACGAGCTCGGCGGGCAGGGGTACGGGCAGGTCAATCTGGGCCTAATGAACGAAATACTGGGACGCAGTCGATTTGGGCCCAGCGTTTTTGGCTGCCAAGCACCAGATTCAGGCAACGCAGAAATATTGGCAAAGTTTGGGACAGACGACCAAAAAGCACGATTCCTTGCGCCCTTACTTAACGGTGACATAGCGTCCTGCTACTCGATGACCGAACCCCAAGCTGGCGCCGATCCGGCTGAGTTCACCTGCACCGCAACACAAGAAGGTGATGAATGGGTCATTAGCGGCGAAAAATGGTTTGCATCCCACGCGCGGTTCTCAGAATTTCTCTTGGTGATGGTGGTCACGAGTCCGGACAAGCCAATCCACCAAGGAGCCTCGATCATTTTGGTGCCGAAAGACACGCCGGGGATGGAAATACTGCGTAATTCCGCTGTGGGACCTTACGTCGAGCAGGGTGATGGCGTTCACGCGTATATCCGCTTTGACAACTGTCGCGTGCCTGCGGAAAACCTGCTGGGCGAAGAGGGTCAGGGGTTTTTAGTCGCG
The DNA here is from genome assembly GCF_045107095.1 of Congregibacter sp. Lineage (GTDB taxonomy): Bacteria > Pseudomonadota > Gammaproteobacteria > Pseudomonadales > Halieaceae > Congregibacter. The sequence continues at coordinate 44,386 of NZ_JBGCFU010000004.1, forward strand.
CAGACCCGTTTGGGTGGGGGCCGCGTGCACCACGCAATGCGCAGCGTCGGCAAGCTCAAAAAAGCAATGGACATGATGTGCGAGCGAGCAGTCAGCCGAACCACCAAAGGCGAGCTGCTGGGTGACAAGCAGTTCACCCAAGAAAAAATCGCCGACAGCTACACGCAGATTTTGCAGTATCGATTGCACGTTCTTTACACGGCGTGGCTGATCGACAAGCATAAAGAGTACAACCGCGAAGTTCGCAAAGAGATCGCTGCGATAAAGGCTGCAACGCCCAAAGTACTCCAAGAGGTGGTATACCGGGCAATGCATTTGCATGGAAGTTTAGGCATGTCTGACGAGATTCCCCTCATGTATATGTGGGGCGACATACCGGAGCTGGGCGTAGTTGATGGACCCACTGAAGTGCACAAAATCACCGTCGCCAGAACTGTGCTGCGCGATTACGAACCTGCGCCGGGGCTGTTCCCGAGTTACCACACCCCAACTCAGCGCGAAGCAGCCATGAAAAAATACGGACACTTTCTGGAGTCTTGATTAAAGTCGCACTGCGGACAGCGGAGCTCGCCCCATAGAGGCAGGGGCATCAGTAACAGCGTAGACAATGATAAAAGTATAAGGAGAAGAATCATGGCGTCTCAGCAAAAGGCAGATTATGACGTAATCGCGATTGGCGCTGGCTTTGCAGGCTTAGCCTGCATCCACTACATCCGCGAGGCGGGCTTATCGATCAAGGTATTCGATCGGGCATCAGATATTGGTGGAACCTGGACCTGGAATCGCTATCCGGGTGCCATGACAGACAGTGAGAGCTACTACTATTGCCTCACTTTTTCTAAAGAGTTGTTGCAAAAGTGGTCATGGAGTCGCCGCTATCCTGACTGGTCAGAAGCGCTCTCCTACTTTCACTTTGTCGCCGATGAGTGCGATATGTGGAAAGACATTCAGCTGAACACAGAGATTGTCAGCGCGGATTACCAGGCCAAACAGGGCCACTGGTTAGTGAAAACCGCTGCTGGCGAGAGCTTTTCATGTAAGTACCTCATCAGCTCCATGGGCATGATTTCCGAGCCCGTCATCCCCAAGACGCCGGGTATGGATAGCTTTAAAGGGCCTATCTTTCATTCGTCCCGTTGGCCCGAGGATCTTCAATGGAAGGGTAAGCGCATTGGAATCATTGGTGCTGGCGCCACGACGGTACAAATGACTCCAGCGATGGCTGAAGACGCTAAAAGCGTCACCGTTTTTCAGCGCACACCCAACTTCATTTTGCCCGCCATGCAAGAGGACGTTACGCCAGAGCGCGAAAAGGAAATCAAAGACAACTACGATGAGATTGTTGAAACGTGTCGCAGACACAGCTTTGGTATGGCATTCAACAGTCCCGCCGGACGTAACCTCATGGATACTCCGGCTGACGAAGTTGAAAAGATTTTTGAAGAAAACTGGAAAGGCAGCTTCCGTTGGTTCTTCGAGACGTTCGACGACCTGCTCGTCAGCGAAGAGGCCAATACCGTGGCTGCGCGCTTCATTACTCGAAAAATGCGTGAGCGTATTAACGACCCGGCAATTGCCGACCTTCTGGTACCGAAAATAGGTGAATATCCGCTCTTTGCCAAACGTCCGCCTTTGGACCACGGCTATCTAGAGGCGTTTAATCGCGACGATGTGCATCTGGTAGACATTCGGGACAAAGAACCCTTGGTCGAAATTACCGAAACGGGTATCCGCACCACAGAGAATCACTATGAGTTCGATATCATAGTTATCGCCACAGGCTTTGCTGCCTACACAGGCGCGCTGGAAGCGTTCCCTATCCGAGGCTTGAGTGGCCAGTCGCTGAAAGAAAAGTGGACCACAACGTCGAACGCGATTATGGGTATGTGCATCGCTGACTTCCCCAACCTCTTCACCATTACCGGACCTCAAGCCCCCTTTGCCAACCTACCGACATCCATCGAGCAAAATGCCATGTATGCGGCAGACTGCATCAAGAAGATGGAAGCAGAAGGCTATGACGTCATGGCGCCGAAAATCGAAGCCGAAGAAGAGTGGTCTGCGCACGTTACCGAAGTGCACAAGATGACCCTCATGGACAAAGGTGACTCGGTGCACTCGTGGATGATGGGCGCGAATATAGAAAAGCATACGCCCCGGGTACTAATTTACTTTGGCGGCGCCGATGTCTACTACGACAAACTTCGCGAGTCCGTCGATGCAGGCTTTCCCGAGATGGAGTTTCAACGTCTCGCGAGTTGATACAGAGGCTTAGCGACATGAGCAGCCGGCTGTTATTCACATCAAAGGCGGCACTGAGGGCGATACTGGTTCCAGAGTTAATCCTGGTTCCAGCGTCGACCTTGTTTTCGGTAGCCGTTCTTGCTGCTTCCGTCACGACAAGCGATGTAAACGTTCAAGATGTTTACGACACGCACTGCTCAACTTGTCACAGCGCAAGTCTTCGCGGCTCGGCCCATGGCGCAGCGCTCAAGGGTCCCGCGTTCGTAGACAAGTGGGCCGATCAGCCCGTGTCAAAACTCCTAACCTACCTCAAAAGCAATATGCCTCCGGGACAGTCGGCGGCCCTCACAGTGCACGAACATGTAGCCCTCGCGGATTTCATTGTCGCGGCAAATGCTGACAAGCTGGTGGGGTCAACGCTCGCTAAAGGCTCCGTGTCGGCAAGCAAGGCGATAGATTCAGATCCAGCCGCAAACAGTATCGATCTCGACCAAACCACGGCCGATACCAGCAACGGTGAAGTGCAGTGGTCCGGCGCAGATGCTATTGATCAACTCGCTCGCAGTGCCGGTGGCTTTCAGAACCTGACAATCGATGACTATCGCGCAGTTACCAGTGAGACACTCGCCAACCCACCAGCAGAAGATTGGCTAAGTTGGCGGAGAACCCTCGATGGTCACGCGCACAGTCCTCTTCAGCAAATCAATAGGGAGAACGTTGGGGGCCTGCAGCTTAGATGGTCTCTCAGCATGGGCGATGGCAGCAATCAGGGCACGCCCCTAGTAAGAGACGGCGTCATGTTCCTGACTCACCCCGGCAACCGAATCCAGGCGGTGAACGGCGCCACCGGCGACGTCTTATGGGAGTATCAATACAGCTACCCAGCAGCGGCGAAACTACTGGGCGGGCCCACACGCAATATTGCTATCTATGGCGACGCACTTTTTTTGGCCACCTACGACGCGGCTGTCGTAGCGATTGATGCCCGCAGCGGAAACGAACTCTGGCGTTCAGAAAAAGCGGACTACCGCGAAGCTTACACGCATTCGGCCGGACCCATTATTGCCGATGGGGTTGTCATCAGTGGTATTAACGGCTGCGAATGGTTCACGGAGGACGGTTGCTTCATCACCGGTCACGACCCGGTCACGGGTAAGGAACTATGGCGCACGTCCACCTTAGCGATGCCCGGAACTGACGCCTATGCCAGCTGGGGTGATGTCGCCCCAGACCGACGTGGCGGAGGCGACAACTGGATTGCTGGCTCTTACGACCCGAAGCTCAAGCTGTTCATTTTAGGAACCTCCCAGGCCAAGCCATGGGTCGCCGTAAGCCGCGGCATGAGCGTGGACGATGCCGCGCTGTACACCAATTCGACGCTTGCGCTGGACCCCCACACTGGCGAAATAGTTTGGCACTACCAACATATTCCCGGAGAAACCATCGATATGGAGGTAGGTTTCGAGAGAATACTTGCTGATATCGATGGCAATAAAGTCGTACTCACGGTGGGTAAGGATGGCATCCTCTGGAAGCTGGACCGCGCCACGGGGGCCTTCCAAGCCCTGCTTGAGACACAAGAGCAGAACATCTTTGAAGAGCTTGATACAGAAACAGGACGTGTTCGCTATCGCGAAGAGATTCGCAAGGCAGCGATCGGCGACACGTTCACAGCGTGCCCGGGTATTTACGGCGGCCACAACTGGCAAGCCTCAGCCTATGACGCGAACAAACATCGGCTGTTTTTGCCCCTACATCAGCTCTGTACCGATATGACGCCCCGAGAAGTCGATCTTGGACCAGGCGGTGGCGGCTATGGTGCCGACTCTGTGACCTATCCTATGCCGGGCAAAGAGGACGCCACGGGACTTCTCATGGCTATTGATGCAAGAGACATGACGCCCTTGTGGAGTCATGAGCAGCGGGTGATCTACCAAACAGGTGCGCTGTCTACCGATGGAAATCTCGTCTTCATAGGCGATTTAGATCGGTATTTTCATGCCTACGACGCGGACTCCGGAGAAGAGTTATGGTCAACGCGTCTCGCTGCACCGGCTCACGGTTACCCCATCAGTTACGCAGCAGGGGGACGCCAGTTTGTTGCCGTACAGTCAGGTATTGGCGTGTTTAGAGCCCTGACAGCCATTCTGTATCCTGACCTGTATCAACCGGTCGGCGGCCAAACACTTTACGTCTACGAGCTGCCGCAGTCGCCATGAACATTGAGTGGCTAGAGCGGTACAGAGAGTAATAAGAAAAACAACGATGAAAGCAGACTAACGGCAACCCGCGCCGAGCGGAACTTTGCTATTGGGCCATATCACCGCGATGCCGGGACAAATCACCAACAAGATCAGGCGCGATGCGCCGCTCGCGAAAACGCCATTGACCGTCGCGATGCTCAAAGGTGTCAAAGTAGCTACCAATGAATATCGCCTGCAGAGGAAAATCCGTAAGCCCCTGCATGACGGTGATGCAACTCTCTGCGTTGGCGGTATCACCGTTCGTCAAGATACGAACATTAGTCATTAGATGACGGGTCATAGGCCGGCCATCGTAGAGTGTCACATTATCCAGCACCGCTTTCACCGCGGCGCTACCATGGGCGAGATCGCCCTCGATACCCCAAGCGCCCTCGGCAAACAATTCGGCACATCCGCTCAGGTCGCCGCGATCAATGCTGTCGCAGTACTCGGCCATCAGCGCCAGAATCGCATCACGGTCATCCATGATCAGTCGCCTCTCTCAAAACGTTGGGGTTATAGACAGGTTTCTGTTGCGAAAAAAGGCAGCGCCTAAAGCCCTGCCTTTCCTGCTTCGCGCATAATGGGTTGGTATTCTGCAAAGCGCGGCGCCCCGGCAACAGAGCCCGTCGTAATACCTGCATCAATAGTTAGCGTCATGCCGCTTGTATATCCAGATTCGTCACTGGCGAGCCACAGAGCCGCGTTAGCCACATCTTCCGCAGTCCCCGCGCGCCCCTTAAGTGGTGACTCGTCTGCGAGCATTTTCATGGTTTGGTCAATATCCGTGTGGTCTCCCAAATACGCATCGGCGACCATAGGTGTTGCCATGCTGTAGGGCGCAATGCAGTTGGCGCGGACACCGAAAGGCCCCACCTCCGCCGCCAGGTTGCGCGTAAGGCCCACCACCGCATGCTTGGCCGCGCAGTAGGCATGGGGGCCCAAACCGCCGGTAACGCCGGCAACGCTCGACATCGAGATAATGGAACCACTGCCCTGCTTTTTCATATGCCCCGATGCGTGCTTCATGCCATAAAAAACACCGTTTAAAAGAATATCCAAAGTGAGTTGCCACTCCGCTGCTGGAGTCGACTCCATGGGGCCAATCGCACCTACAATGCCCGCGTTGTTAAACATCACGTCAATGCGACCAAACTCTTTAACTGCCGTATTAATTAGCGCCTCTACATGCTCTTCTTTGGTGACGTCACAATGCTGGAATCGCGCTTTCTCTCCGAGTTTTGCGACAAAAGCGTTCCCCAAATCATCTTGGATGTCGCCCAGAACAACGCTCGCGCCCTGAGCGATGAATTTTTCAGCGGTGGCGGCGCCAATACCACTGGCCCCCCCGGTGATAACGGCAACACGGCCTGCTAATCGTTGATCCATGTTTGTTTCTCCAATTATGGTTTTACTGACTAAGCGTTGAGGATAGGCGGTCGCGAGGTCAGATGAGCGACTGCTTATACAGACGCCTGTTTGTATAAGTAATCATCGGGATATCGCTTGCTCACCGTGGATTGGTCAATACCAGCGATCCCGTGAGACGCAGGTGCCTCGATGCGCATCCAGTCGGTCATACCGACGCGCTCGGCAATCTTCCATTCGCCCTCGCGCAACTCAAAACGATCGATATAGCGGCCCCCCACAAAAAAGTCCATTTCGGTTTCAAACGCCGTTTCTCCCGCGAGCGGGTCACCCAAAGGGCGCATGCGGTGAAACGCCGTGAAATAACACTCGGACCTAGCGACCGACGAGGATTCAAATTCCACGATGTGATTCCCCAACTGATGATGGGTGTGCGTGTGCGCAGACAGCACCTGAAATGCAAAACGCACGAAATCACCCGGGTCGTCCCCCGATGCGCTTTTATCAGGTTCTGACGAAGGCCCCTGATAAAAATGATTATGCACTGAGCCCGCATGAAAGACGCTGCGTAGCAGCGCCTCATCCATTCGATCGATGGCTCTGGCATAAATCGAAGTCACTTCAATGATTTGCTGCTTTGCAAGCAGCAACTCCAATGCCTCATCCATATTACCTAGTCCCCAAAGTTGTACGTCACCTCAACACCCCAGGTACGAGGCGCCTTGGGTATCGCGTAGGACCACAAGCCAGAGACGTTCAAACCGTGAGCATAGGCGTCTTCTTCGAGCAGGTTACGGCCAAAGAGACCAAAGTTCACATTGTTAACCGCGTAATTCACAGACAAGTTAAGGATGTGTTGAACGTCGTTTGCCAGTTCTGCACGGTTGGTCTGCTCAGTGAACAACTCATCGATAATCTGGTACGAGCCCCTTACCCACGCTTCTCCGCCGCCAATCTGCCACTCGTAGGTCGCATCGAAGGCGCCAGTGAATTCCGGCGCACGCCGAAAATCTAAGCCGCTGTTGTCAACAATCCCAAAGCCTGAATCAAAGACAAACTCGTCGTATTCGGAATCGAGGTAGCCAAAGTTTGCGCGTATCGAGAGTCCCTCGGTAACAAGAGCCTGTACTTCAAGTTCAAGGCCCTGCATGGTCGCGGTCGCCGCGTTGAACACCGAGATCCGTTGACCCGTTCCCCCATCAGACCGCAGGCCAATTTCCTCTTGCTTGTCCTCGTAGTCCATAAAGAACAGAGCACCGTTAACCCGCACTCTTCCACCGGCCCACTCGCTCTTAAAACCGAGCTCATAGTTATCTACAAACTCAGGATCATAGGGAATTCGCGCAGAATCCTGGCTGTCTACTCGCCCGTTAAAACCGCCACTACGGTACCCTTGTGAGTACGTGGCATACAGCATGGCATCGTCGTTGTATTGATAACGCAAACCGACCTTTGGCGTGAACTCACTCCACTCTTCACTGGGATCGTTTGGTCCGGTGTCCAGGTTTCCTCGCTGCTCAGAGAGCTTCTCGTCCTTGGTGTAACGACCACCTACGGTCAGTGTCCAATCGTCGCTCAAGGCATAGTCGGCCTCGAAGAAGAGCGCTTGCGATTCGGTTTCTTGGTGTGTGTTCTGCGGAATGTCCAACACCACGCCGGGCACAGCGAAGGTAATCCAGCTGCGTAGACGAATATCGTATTCTGAGTACCAATCATAGACCCCTGCAACCAACTTAAGAGGACCGCCCGCGTCATAGGTGAGTCGCAACTCGTGGCTCACCTGCTCGTATTCAGCCGGGCGATCGGTGCCGAACAACATGGGCGCTTCGGCGGTAAAGTTAGTGACCACAGTCTCTTCGGTTTCGAAGGTGCCGTAGATATAGTTCATGCGCAGGTTTTCGTTGATATCCCAGCGCGCCTCAAAAATATGTGTATCGGCATCGAAGGTCGCGAGATCGTTATTCGCAATCAAATCAGCCGTCGGTGAAACCACGGTTTGCAGCGGCGCGGGATTCAAAGACGCAGTCGTCGGCTCAAAATTCAGGGTCGACGTCTTGTAGCGATCACCCGTTGTTGGAAGACTAACCGACTGCCCGCACAAACCAAAAGATGCGCAAAACAGCTGGTCAGGCTGGCCCACGTTGAGCAACGGGGGCGTGTCCTGTTCGGTTTCTTCCATGGTAAAGGTGTATTCCAGCTCAAGGTTATCAGTGGCATTCCAGAGCACGTTGAGTCCGTAGGACTCGTAGTCAACCATACCGTCATCGTCTTGGGTGCTGACGTTGAAGAAGTATCCCTTCTGCTGATTATTTCTTGCTGCACTGAGCTTTACCGCAAGATCATCGGTGATACCAAAGTTGAAAATACCGTCATACCAGTAGTTCTCGTAGGCGCCATACCCTGCACGCACCTTGCCACCGAGCTCACCCGTAGGCCGAGTTCGATCTACGTTGATCGTGCCTCCAATGGTATTACGACCAAACAGGGTGCCCTGAGGCCCCCGCAGGACTTCGACAGATGCCAGGTCAACACTTCTGAGGATGGCACCACTATTTGCACCAATAAACAGGCCATCTACCTGTACACCAACCGCGGGTTCAAAGTTCTTCTCAACGTCGGCTACACCCACGCCACGAATATAGATCGCTGCGTTGCCGCCAGGCCCCTGAGAGGTGTCATCAAGAATGAGGTTCGGGGAGATATACGCTAGATCCTTTAAGTCTCTTGCGAAAGTACGCTCGATCTCGGTGCCTGTCATTGCACTTACTGACAAACCCACATCCTGCAAATCCTCCCGGCGCTTCCGTGCCGTAACGACTACTTCTTCCAAGGCAATGTCTTGGGCGGCCACTATCGGCGCAACAGTTCCCGCGAGGGAGCCTGTGGCTACAGCGAGTGCGGTGCATAGGATTTTCTTTTTCATTGTCGAGCTCCTGACGTTCAATGCAGTGTTTTAAAATTATTGTTACCGGAAAAATCCCGGATTTGCGCCTGTAGTCCCTGTATGCAGCCCTCAATAACTCCGAGGCCCGACTTTCTCATAGTGCCGGTATGATCATGGGTATGGATGTGATCATGCTTCTGGATGTGATGGTGCTGAATCTGATGGTGCTGGTTTGGATAGCTCTGTTCCCGAAAAACTGTTGAAGTAGTGGATGTCTACCGTCCGCTCTGCGATCTTCCATACACCGTGGCGACGCTCAATTTTGTCGGCGTAAGAAGCGCCCACGAAGGTAGCCTCGGGGCCACCCGCTAACACGCCAGTGCAATCCACGTCGCACAAGGATGTTGCGTGATCTGCATCGCTAAACTCGATAACAAGATTTGAGGTGACGTGTTGTGAGAGCGTCCAAGCAGGCCAGAGAACCTCTTTAACTGCTTTGCGAATACCATCGTGACCAGAAAAACTGCCGAAAGGCGGTCCGATATTCCATGCGCAGTCGTCCCACCAGATGCCCAAGAAGCGATCAAAATCGCGCTTGTCGAAGCCGTGGCAGTAATTAAAGGCCAAGTTCGCAATGGCGACTCGACTTTCTTGTTCGTCCAGGCGGCGGACGATGTCCTGCAGGTCGTTCATCGATCACCTTTATTTATGTCTATTAAGAGCGGTGGTCAAAATGAAGTTGCTTGTTTGTGTTAAGCAAGTTAGAAGAAAGCCCAAGCAGAGTCAATACTCTGTTTGTGTGTAATCTTGGGCTTTTACATTAGCGCTCCGCGAGAACCGGTAGCGCGTATCTTTCGGGCGATGGGCAAGGTTGTGAAAGCACGAACGCGATGCATCGGCGCTCTGATAAAGCCCGGTGCCTATTTAATGGCTCCTTAGGAGGCGTTGGTGCTCACGGGGGCAGCGCTGGCACGGCTTTCAAGCTTTTCTAAAACGCGCACGAAGGTATCAGCCTCCTGCGCGCCCAGCACCGAGTACTTATCGTTAAAGATAAACGCCGGTACCGCATGAATCTCTCGATCTAGCCACCATCGCTGATCTTCGCGAACCTCATGGGCATAGCGGCCGCTGCTCAGTACCTCCTGAGCATCGGTCTCTGACAAGCCAACGCCGCCCGCAGCGCTTACGAGAACCTCCTCCTTACTTACATCTTGGCGCTGGCTGAAGAACGCTGAGAACAGCGCAAGTTTTAACGCCGTTTGCTTGCCCTGCGTGCCGGCCCAATGCAGCAACTGATGAGCGCCGAAGGTATTCACTACCCGCATGCCGTCAAAGTAGTCGAAGTGAAATCCCAGGGAATCACCGATGCTGGACAAGCGCGATCGTGCCTGCTGACTTTGTTCCGCAGAGGAACCGTACTTTTGCGCGATATGCTCTCGCAGATCCTGCCCCGCGGCAGGCATCTGTGGGTTGAGCTCAAAGGGCCGCCAATACACGCTCACATCAAAGCGGCCCGGCATCGCCGCTAAGGCCCTCTCAAACTGTTTGTAACCGATAACACACCATGGGCAAACGACATCCGAGACAATATCAACCTTAAGAGCTAGGGCAGTAATGGCAACGCACTCCGTTTAGAACGTGAACAATTCCCGAAACTTTACCAAATCCTCGGTCATGGTTGAGCCTCCGGGGAGCATTTCCTGCAAACGCTCGTCGCAGCGCATAGTGAGATCGTAAAGGGGAATATGCTGGTCCACAAAAATCGTCTCAAGCTCCGGATACAACTCCTTCAATGAGTCCACCAGGTCCATAGAAGAAAAGTCGCGGTGGGAAAGATTGTAAACGTCGGAGTCCATATCGCGTTTGATCATGCGAGCCAGTACCTCCACCAATCGATAGACGCTGATGTGACTGAGGCTATGACTGGGGTCACCGTGAACCGCAACCCGGTTAGTGAAGTGAGCGTCAAAAACGAACTGATTTACCGTCGTCTCAAAGCGCAAATTCTTGGAGTACCCATACACGTTAGCGCAGCGCAGCAGCTGCACAGGGATCTTCTCCATGAGGCGCATAACATGCTCCTCGCCGCGCATTTTAGAAATGCTGTAATAACTGCTGGGGACTCTAGGGTGGTCCGTATCGCTAACCTCCCCCTGCCCATAAACAGACTGGCTACTTAGGTAAATCAAACGCCCTATACCCACCTCTTCAGCGGTGTATACGACCTCGGCGGTACCCCAGTGGTTGGTTTGCTCAAAATCATGAGCGTTCTGATCGGCAAAGGGTGTTTCGACTTTTGCCGCCAGATGAATAACCACATCCATGCCTTCCATGCTACTGCGCAAACTTCGCGAGTCAAGAATATCGGCCTGGATAAAGCGCACATTGTGTCCGGGCACTTTACGTAAACCTGTAAACAGGTTGTAGTTGCCTTTACAGAGGTTGTCATAAACCAGAATGTCTTTGATGCCCGGTTCCGCCGACAAACGGTAAACCAATTCGTTTCCGATGTAACCGGCGCCGCCGGTGACCATGACCTTCATTAGTTACCACCCGAAACTAAAGTCGTGTTTAGCCCGCATTCGGTCTTATTCATACCGAACCAGCGTGAGTTCCGCGAATTGCCATCACCCACTGCCTTCATGGTGCAGGGATCACAGCCAATGCTTAAATAACCCTCTGCCTCCATAGGATGCTCGGGCAAATCATGGTTCTTGCGATAAAAGTAGACCATGCGCGAATCCCAGCCCAACATTGGGTGAAACCGCGTGCAACCATATTGCGCAGGCTCCTCTTCTTGCATTGCGGCTCGGACAGAGCTTTGATCGGAGCGAACTCCGTTCACCCAAATGTCATTCTCTCGGAGCACGGGCTCCAGAGGCTGCACCTTGTTCAGATAACAACAGTGATCTGGATCCGAGGCGTATAAAAATCGGTTTTCGCGATCCAGCTGCTTGATCTTAGGCACTTCGGGACGCAGCGCAATGACCCTAAGTCCCAACTGATCCGCGAGTTGATCCGCAAAGCGAATCGTCTGCGCAAACAGAAACCCGGTGTTGGTGTAGTACACGGGTATATCACGATCCACGCGACTGATCATGTGCAGCAACGGTAGGCTTTGAGATTGAAAAGAACTGGTAGTAAATACCTTCTTTCCATCGTCTAGGTAGGCGTGAAGCCTCTCCACCACCTTATCGGCGCGAGCCTCGAGATCTTTTTTATCGAGAATGTCCACTGCGTACTCATATTCGTTCTTAGGAGCCGCGCAGTCTACTGGCATTCAGCCTATCCGCATTAGACGGCTTTGTTTCTTGCTAATACTTGAAGGGAATATCCAGGATCTATTTTATTCCTTGAGCCCAAAGCCAAGCAAAACAGCGCCGGGCATATGAAAGTAGATTCCATAACCGGAGTTTACAAACAGCATGTCATCGCTAAATACGGGGCCCGTTGCTCCCCCCATGGAGCCCCCGAGGGCTTTGCCCCCGTTAGTGGCTTGAAACTCTTTGGCAGTATCAAACTGCCAGCGGACCGCGCCGGTTTTCGCGTCGTAAGCACGCAGTACGCCATCCATAGCGCCGGCAACAACACCACCGGATATCGACGTTGCGGCAGCCGAGATTCCTGGCTGACAGAACTCCCTTCCATTACAGATATCTTCCGCCGCGGTGTACCACAAAGTCTCCCCCGTGCTCACGTCTACGGCAAACATTCCGGGCTTAGGGGTTCCAGGCCATCGGGGGCCACCGTCAAAATCTGACATGGGCACATATAGGGTGTTGCCGTGTAAGGCCATACCAAAGTGCACACCACCCTGAATTCCGCCACGGCCAAGCTTTCGCTGCCAAACAATCGCGCCTTCGTTTGCAAGATCAAGGGCGTAGACGTCTCCGGACTTTTGACCGGCGAGTAAAAGGTCCGAGCCGCTGGAGCTGCGGCCGATGATCGTTGCCGCGCCGAAGTCATAATCGGGACCGTCCTCTGGCGGACAATTGATTCTTTCGCTTGTCTCACACCCCATGTTCCACGCGTCTTTGGATGTCATTTGGCGATGCCAAACAATCTCGCCGGTTTTGAGGCTCAGCGCCACGATAGCATCGCTGAAGTCATTCGCCGGTGACGAGTAGTTCTCTCCTGTGCCGACGTAAAGCAATCCTCGTTCAACATCAATGCTTGGGGTATTCCATACCGGAGCGCCCGAGGGTGCGATACGCGCTGTGCCTGCCGAGTTTTTACCGACGACAGTGGGAGGCTCATCAATCGTGCGACCCAACCATATGCGCTCCCCAGTCTCAGCGTTGTAGGCGGCCACACCACCTTGAAACGTACAGCAGGCGTAGTTGGGATCGGCCGCCTCCGTCACTTCCAAAGAGGACAGCGGTACATAAAGAACCCCATCGTGCAGCGTCGGCGCCGCAGTCAGTGTCAAACTCGGATGGTCATCGGGACGATCCCTCCAAATCAAACTTCCGGTCGTCGCATCTACTGCATACACATTGCCAATAAGATCGCCAAAATAAATGAGCGAATTCTTAGAATCGGCACGGGGTGTTGCAATCACAATGCCCGTACGTACTTCTGCCACGGTGCTAAAAACCCAACGAAGACAGCCCGAGTGTTTGTCGATGGCAAACACGCTCCCGTTCTGGCTCCCCACAAATACGGTGTTACCTGACACCGCAGGCTGCGAACGAGCGCGAATCGCATCCGGGAAGGCAAAAGCCCATTTCAGCTCTAAATTCCTCAGATCTGCAACGGATAAAGTTGTCACGGTCGCGTCGGCGTGACGACGATTTTCAAGGCCGCTACCCCACCCGCGCACGTCGGTCTGGGTAGATAAGGCCAGGCTCCCATCCGTGGCAGTACACATGGGCGCCGCATAGCCCAGCCCTGCCTTGGCTAAATCGCCACCCGTGAGATGGGCAGCTAAGGTTGCCCGCTCCTGTGAAGTCATCGACGCGGCATAGCTTTGCATAACGCCAGATTCCATAGCGCGCAAGACTGAACCGGTCGACATGATTGCAAGAAGGCTCGTTGGCGGCGCCTTGGATACCGTGCCGTTATGACATTGCGCACAATGCAATTCATACAGCGCGGCGCCGTCTTCTTCCTCACTAGCTACAGGCATTCCCCACAGCGACGCAACCGCCGCTAACACAAGGAGTCCTTGAATCCATGGAACTCTCATCACTAGCGACGCACCTCTTAGTCTTAAGCTTTCAGAAATAAACATGAGAAGGCCTTACGACGAAGCGTATCGCAACACACGCGATACGCCCCGCCGGCCGCCGTAATACCTACCAACCAAAGTCCATGCCCGCCTCAAGACCCAGGATCCGAGGAGCGCCGTAGAACGACATGACCCAAAGGTTGGCCACCGGCAACTCACCCACGCGATACTCTTCGTCCGTGAGGTTCTGACCAAAGGCACGCAACCACCAACCGCCGGACTTAGCACGATAGGTTACCGATGCATTGACCAATGTTCGGTCATCGGTGATCCCATCGTCTGTACCCGGTACTGCGGTATAGGCATAAACGGCCTCATCGACGTAGTTAACGTTCAACGCCCAATCCAAGGAGCCGGCGGCAAGCTGCTGATCGTAGAGAAAGTCGACATTCCAAGTGACATCGGGTGCGCGCGCCACGGCGTTATTACTCAGATCCGTGTCAATGACGCCATCGAAATTAGTGTCAGCCTGAAACTCATCAAATTCGCTATCCAGCAAACCCAAGCTGCCCTGTATGGTGAAGTTCTCCGTCGCTATCCACGTGCTCTCCAACTCAATGCCAGACACATTGATCTGTGCGGCGTTAAAGAATCGAGTTTCCTGGAAAGTGCTTTCGTTGACGCCATCACCATCCCGGTCCGCCTCGATCTCTGCCAGTAATTGCTGCTGTGAGTCGTCGTAGGTGACGTAGAACGCTGTCAGATTCAAGCGAAGACGATTGTCCATCCACTCAGAACGCATACCAATTTCGTAGGAGTCTGCAGTTTCGGGATTAACGGGCCGTGCCTGGAGGGGCTCAATGGGGTTACCCCCGGTGCCGGTCTGATCGTTGTAACCACCGCTCTTAAAGCCGCGAGAATAGGTGGCGTAGGTATAAACGTCATCAGTTGCTTGATAGCTTGTAGTGAAGCGCCAAGTGGGCTCATCCCATTCTTCTTCGTCGCGGACAACACCCGTAGGGAAACGATTAAAATCTGCGGCCGCCAGCGGCTCACCCAATTCTCGCCATGTGAACGAGGGATCGAAACCGCCGTCTAGAGCCTGCACAAACACCTGATTCCGTCCCGTCCACTTCTTCTCTTCATTGGTGTAACGAATGCCCGCTCCCACGGTCCACTTATCGTTCAACTCCCAGGTGCCATCTGCGTACAGCGCCCAAGATTCAGCTTCCTGCGCATTGGCTAGAACCTGCGGGTTGTTGTTAAAGAACAAAGGGTCGCCAAACAGAGCAGCGCTATCGAGGGTCATGTCGACAAAGCCCAGAACCTGCGCCACGGTAAAGACCGTATCGTCCTGCTGGCTGAAGAAGCCACCCACCCAGTTAAAACTACCACTCAGATCCGACGCAACGCGCACTTCAAACTGCGTGGTTTCTCGCTCATCCTGTCGGTTGGCATCAAAGAGCGATACCGGCCCAGTCTCTCCCGTATAAGTGCTTGGAAGCCAAGACGCTGTCTCCCGGCGACCGGCAAAGGCGGTTAGGGTGTATTCATCACTCAGCTCCCAATCGACGTTGAGGTAATAACCATCAACGTCCGTCTCGTGCCCCCGACTGCCCATGTCCAGTAAGAAGCCATTACGGTTTGTGGCCGCCGCTACATCCAAGCGGCTGCCGGGATCACGGGTAAAACCTAGCGCGTTAAACACATAGGCGCCATCGATGGGCGTATTGTTCACCGACGGCGGCGCCTCACCTCGATCGCGCACCATTTCATAGGCGAGATTAACGTCCAAAGAGTCAGTCGGCTGCCAGCGAAGTTTGAATCGTCCGGAGAGCAAATCATCCCCTCCGACATTCGCCCCATTACCGCCACCGGTCGCTCCGACTAGAGGGTAGTTCACACCGAAATCGGCGACCGGACCAAACTGCGCGCCGTTCTCGTAAAAGCCATCGGAGTTGCGTTGCATGAGCGCAACGCGGAGAGCTGCGTTATCGCCCAAAGCGACGTTGCCGACGCCTCTGACTTCAAAGGTATTGTATTCAGCGGCCTGACCCTGAAGACTCAAGGTGTTGGCACCAAGTTCGGGGCGCTTAGTTTTTACGTTGATCGCGCCACCGGTCGTGTTTTTACCAAATAGTGTGCCCTGGGGCCCCCGAAGCACTTCCACGCTCTGAATATCGAGCATCTCTACGTTTGCAGTCTGAATGTGCGGGATAACAAAATCGTCGACGATAACCCCTACCTGGTTTTCAAAGTAAAGAATGATGCCGTTCTGCCCCACGCCTCGGATGGCAAAGTTTGCCGCCTTGAATCCAGGTTGCTTTCCATTGATCACGTTGGGGGCGTAGATCAAGACATCGCCAAGGTCGCGCGGAATAGCGCGCATGATGTCGTCCTCCGAAATCGATGTGACCGCTACCGCAGTCGTTTGAATATCGGTTTCCGCGCGACGGGTCGCCGTGACGACCACTTCTTCCAGCTGCTGTGCTGACACTGCTGCGCTACCCAAAGCGAAGCTTGGAAGCATGGCCAGAAGGATACCCTTGCGAGCAGTTTGCCAATTAAGATATTGCTGCGAACGTCTAAATGGAGTCTTCATTTTTATATTCCTCACCTGCGTTTAAAGCTAGTTATCGTTTTTAATTGTAAGTGTTAGTTGTCAGTGCCTAGTTTTCAGTACTTAGTTGTTAGTAATAGTTGTCAGTAATAGTTGTCAGTAATAGTTGTCAGTAATAGTTGTCGGTCTCGTTGCCTCTAACAGGCGCTTCTGTGCCTCCAACAAAGATTGTCGTCGGCCAATAACGCGCCTAGTGTTCAATGCCCATGCGTTTTTCGAGCTCTACGTGAAAGTGACGAAGCCGCTGCTCTTGTTCACCCCAGAGCTGGCCGGAAAAACCCCGGCTGCGCATACCTTGCTGCACGATTGGCAGCAAATCTGAGTCCTGACTCAGGACCTGTCCAAGCTTTGCATCTTCGTTGTGGGCGTAATACTCCGTGGCGGGCCGTGTGAGCCCAGTAACGTCAGTTCCGTCGGGCAGGCCCATCCAAGCCGGTGGCCGATAGTCGGGGCTCTCTACGGGAAACAGCAAGGTCATGGTGTCGTAATAGAAGCGCTCTGGATCAGTCTCATGAGGCAGAAATCGCATGAGAAAAACCGCTTCGGGATGGCAGCCCATCTGGACATTGGGAAACACCCCCGTCGCCCAGCTATCCGAAAGCTGACCGTCCACAAATCGGGAATAGTCCAGTCCCATACGCTCGGCCCGCTCGCGCTTGCCTTTTTGAATGGCGCC
The DNA here is from genome assembly GCF_045107095.1 of Congregibacter sp. Lineage (GTDB taxonomy): Bacteria > Pseudomonadota > Gammaproteobacteria > Pseudomonadales > Halieaceae > Congregibacter. Next base: position 61,591 of record NZ_JBGCFU010000004.1, read on the forward strand.
GCGAACGTCTGCCGCGCTGCCCGTGAAGCTTGCGGGGTCCACGCCGGCATCCTCAAGCATCATGCACAAACCTTCATTCACCGTTTCTTGATCTGCCACGCGAGGACTGGGTTGCCCCAGGGGTACAATCATGCGACTGGCACCGTGGGGATACAGATCATATTGCACATTCAAATCACCCATTACACCGCGGGTTTCTGGATGCACGACATGCAGATGGTAGCTCTCGTAAAACGCCTCTACACCTACCTTCCAGTTTGCTTGCCACTCACTGCGCACATGGCGAACAACTCGCATATCATCAATGTTGTAGCCTTCTAAATAATTGTCGGGGAGACCAAGCATCTGGGCGAGGGGAGCCGCCTCATCGTCCATACAGATAAATACAACACCGGCTTTCACTTCGCACCGCACGGCAGTCAAACCCGGCCTATGGGCGATAACTTCAGGCTGAAAGGTCTCCTCATCGGTAATCCGCCGAAGATCCCCGTTATTGTGAAAACTCCATGCATGAAAGGGGCAGACAAATACTTTTTTATTCCCGCGCTCCTCGGATACCAACTTAGCTCCACGGTGGCTGCAAACGTTATAGAACGCTCTAACGCCCTCATCCGTGCGTGTGACGATAATGGACTCCTGCCCGATATCGAACAAAAAATAATCTCCAACGGCGCGAATATCCGAGGCGACGCCGGCTATGAGCCAGCTCTTGGTCCAAACTCGCTCCCACTCCTTCTGCATATAGTCGTGGCTAAAATAGCCGGCCTTACCATGATTGCGCGCTCCATTGTCGATAGCGGGCTGCTTAGCCTCTAAAGACTCCGGGGGCGCATCGGGATTGATCACGGCAACGGGGATAAGGTTTGAAGCGTTCATAGACGACGATGCCTCCAGATGTTCATGACGGTTGCGAGGTGTTAAGTAAGGTAAATACGGGTAGCGCGACATCGTCGCCCCAGGACTCAAACTGCAAAGAGACGGCCATCCCGATTCCGAGACCTTCTAAGGGAGCAGAAACAATATTGCCCATCATTCGCGGCCCCTCTTCAAGATCTACAAGTGCGACAACGTAGGGCGCCGCATAGGCTTCGCTGATTGGGCGACGCACCACGGTAAAACTGACGATCAAGCCTTTACCGCTAGCCTCTACCCAAGCGGGCTCGGCTGCTCCGCAATTCCGGCATACGATGCGCGGATAAAACTGATGGTGCCCGCAGCTCTCGCAGCGCTGGATCAATAAGCGGCCCTCGTTACATGCTTTGAACCATGGCTCTGAAAAAGCGCTGCGTGTCGGCTGTGTCCTCAGCATGTCACGACTGTTCCCGTCCAAGAATTAAGGCCGTATGCGAAGACATAATGCCGCCTTGCGCGTGCACAAGACCTAGTTGAGCACCGGGTACCTGACGATCGCCAGCGCTTTGGCGCAGCTGCCAAACAGATTCAGTTAGTGCAAACATTGAGCCCGGGTTTCCAGGATGGCAGTGGGACAGCAAACCGCCGTGGGTGTTTACCGGGAGGCGTCCGCCCGGACGCAGAGCCCCCGAGGCTGCAAAGGCACCGCCCTCGCCTTTCTTACAAAAACCGAGGTCTTCGAGCTCTACGAGTACGGTCGGCGTAAAGCAATCGTAGAGCTGGGCAAAATCCATATCGGCGGCGCAAACCCCAGCCATCTCGTAGGCCCGCTGACCCGCAAGCAGCGCCGATGATGTCGTTAGGTCTCGAGCTTCGCTGATGTGTTCGTGGGTGTGCCCCTCGCCCACACCTAAGAGATACACTGGCTGATGCACTAAATCCACGGCACGCTCTGCAGAGGTCATTACGACGGCCGAGCCACCATCGGAAACCAAAGAGCAATCGAGCAAATGCAGCGGATCGGCAATCAGACGCGATGCCAAGACATCCTGTACGGAGATCGGATCCCGCTTCTGCGCCGCCGGGTTCAGCGCCGCATGTGCCCGCGCTGCTACAGCAATCTCTGCCAATTGTTCCGAGGTGGTTCCAAACTGATGCATATGGGCTTGAGCGATAAGTGCGTAGTACGCAGGAACCGTCGCACCGTACGGTTGTTCAAACTGCGGATGTCCCGTTGCGGACTGAGCCATTAGAGCCTGCTCTCGACTCAGCCCGGTGCGCAGGGAATCAGCCATGGAAATCACGACGGTCTCCGCCATGCCGGTAACGATGGCCGACGCGGCATGATGCAAAATCGAGAACGTGGTGCCGCCGCCGGCGCCCACAGTCATACAATAGCGCGGATGGATTTGCAGATACTCAGCGAAAGCCTCTGCGTGATACAGCATTGGCTGAGCCATCGCGTTGCAGGTGACAACGCCGTCGATGTCGTTTTTTCTTAAGCCTGCGTCATCAATCGCCAACAGGGCGGCTTCGACACAAAGCTCCATGGGAGAACGATCGGGCACAGCGCCAACCGCAGTATCGGCAGCACCGACCAGCGCCACCTGCCCTTTCAGGCTAACGCTCAAAGGACGTCCCGCAATGCGAAATTTGGCGTGGGAACTTACGCATCAAAATGCACCACCGCTTCTCCAGGGGTGATAACCTCGCTGGCCTCATTGCGCACGAAGACCGTCACGACCGCTTTACGATGTTCTCTGTCGATGGATAGGACTTCGCCCCCCGACGTTAAGGTCTCACCAATGAATGAGGCGACACGGTTGGAGTATTCGATGGACACGATGCGACCGTCGTCGCCCAGCCATTCCGTCAGGCATTGATGCAACCAATCGCCCAACAACGGTCCAGCAATAACCAATCCCGGATATCCCTCGACGTCCGCTGTGTATGGCGCATCAAAGTGGATCCGGTGTCCGTTCCAGATCGCGGCGTTGTACATCATTAACTGCACGTTGTCCGGGGTAAACTGCCGCTCGGGCAGTTGATCACCCACTTTAAGCCCTTCAAAAACTTGGGACTGCGCCGCACTCATCGCATAATCCTCGTGGTCTTTTCGGTGACCACTGGCTCGCCAGCATCGTTCACGATCTCCATAACCACGACATAGAAAATCAAGGGGCCGCTGCGACCCGTTTTTTCGTAGATTTCTGTGAGAGTTCGCGTTGCGGTAAGCCAATCGCCGGGTTTGACCGGCTGGTGATACTCAATGTGCAAACCTCCCGCCATGGCTTTTTCCAGGGGGAATTTCGGCAACAGCCTGTCTATAGACACCCCATCGGGTGTCAGCTGGTCGAGCTCGACGACCTCCCAAAACAGACTCAGATGAAACAGGGGGGGGGCCTCGTCACCATCGAGATACTTTCGCTGACGGTTGCCCGTGGCAACTGCATACTTGCGTATATCCCGTCGCGTCACTATTTCGCGTCGCGGTGCGCTCTGCCGGCCAATAGCCGAAAGAACCTCGGGGCCCAGTAGCTGTGTCATACCTGCTTACCTTGGTTTGCCCAGTAGGGATCGCGCAGTGTGCGTTTCAAGATCTTCCCCGTGGCCGCCTTGGGTAGACTCTCGACAAAATCGATGGACTTTGGCTTTTGATAGGAAGCGAGGTGCTCGCTGGCCGCGGTGATAATCTCCTCGGCAGTGACTGTCATGCCGGGCTTGAGTACGACCGCGGCTTTGACGGCTTCACCCCACTCATCATCCGGGATACCAAACACAGCCGATTCGAGCACCGCCGGATGTTGATGAATAGCGGCCTCCACCTGCGTGCTGTAGATATTTTCGCCACCAGAGATAATCATGTCTTTTGCGCGGTCAACAATAAAGATGTAGCCATCTTCATCCCACATCGCGACATCACCAGTACACATCCAGCCATCTTTAAACGCGCTCTCTGTCAGCTCCGGCTTGCGCCAGTACCCCAACATATTGGCCTCGGAACGAACGAGGATTTCTCCGGGGGTCGCTCCGTCACGGGGGACATCGAGCCCGTCCTCGTCTACAAGCTTTATGCTCGTAACAAAGCCCTCGCGCCCACAGGAAGCCAGTCGTTCACTGTGCCGTCCCTCGATAGCATTCCTATGATCCTCCTGAGAGAGAAAACTCATGGTCGTACCTTCGGTTTGGCCATAGCCCTGAATCAGGGTACAGGGGAATGCTTTTAACGCTGCAGACACAACGCTATGTGGCATCGGGCCGCCGCCGTACTGAATGTTACGCAGGCTGCTCAAATCGTAGTCTGTGAAGTTTTCCACAGCCATCATCCAGTTGAGCATGGTGGTAACGCCCAAAAACGCCGTCACTTTCTCTCGCTGAATAATTTCAAGCGCAAAGCGAGCATCAAAATTAATAAGCACAACCGGGCAACCGTGGCCCATGTAGTTCATGGCCAGTGCTACAGGAATGTGGAACATTTGTCCTGTAAGCATATAAACATCCGTGGGCACCACGCGCTCAGCAACGGTCTGATTAAGCATTCCCATATAAAGACTGTGATGGGAATGCAGCGCACCTTTTGAATCGCCTGTGGTCCCCCCCGTGTAGAGGATCAAGGCTGGATCACGGTCGCCAATGCTATTGTCCGGATCGGGCTCTTCGTCACTTGCCTCACGGAGAAGCTCCTCATAACTGCCGGATTGTTCTGTCGCAAAAACAAGCTGCGTCGGCACCGCACAATCTCCCGCGAGAGTCTCGCCCACGGCCTCATATTCGGTTGATGTTATGAGCACGGACGGCTCACCGTCACGGATAATTCGCGACAGCTCTTCGGGCGACAAGCGCCAATTTAGGGGCTGGGCGATGAGGCCACATCGCGCACAGGCAAAGATGACCTCCATATATTCGATACAATTTTTAGAAAGCACTGCCACCCGGTCGCCTTTGCCAAGGCCAAGGCCGTGGCGGAGTCCGTTTGCCAGACGCCGAACCCGTGCATCCAGATCGCCGTAGCTTATACGTCGATCGCTATGAGGATCGACCAGTGCGTCTTTATCAGGCGACAACCGAGCGATCTTCGCCGGAATCTTGCCAATATTCACAGGGACAGTTCCCGCAACAAAATTTTAATAGGGACCATCGAGGTCCAGGTGTCGTCGATGAATAACCCAAGCATCCCCTTCACGCTTGACGACATCGCGATAGACACCGGTCGCCAGCAAACGCGCCTCGGCATTTTCCGTAGCAAAAAGCGTCAGATTTGAGATGACTGAGGGCTGCGAACCCTCTGTTTCAAAAAACGCATTGGATACAACATGCCGGCGCACATCGGTCTGCGCCTCTAGTGCACCACGATAAAGACCCATGATTGCCTCGCGACCCTCAAAAGGACCCATGAGGTCCCCACCCTTGATAAGAATGCTAAACGACGCATCTTGGGCAAAACAGGCCTCGAGCATATCGAGCTTACGCTCGTCATAGCCATAGGCTGATCGCGACAGCAGACCCATAATTGCAAGCTTATCCTCTGTAGACAGGCTCATGACTTAGCCTCCATTCCTAGAATATCTATTGTTCCACGCCAAGCGAGAGAGCCACCGTCAAGATTCCACACCACGCCGTTTACAAACTCAGATTCCGGGCTTGCCAAAAAACACACCAACTCGGCGACATCTACTGGCTGCCCCATACGCGGAATCAAGTGCGTGTTGGTCATCGTGCTTAGCATCGCTGCCGGGTCGGGGGCCGCGGCAAGAAAGTTATCGACGATCTGCGTATGTATGGCTCCCGGGCAATAGCAGTTCACTCGAATACCATCGGCCGCTAAATCCACCGCCAACATTTTCGTGAGCTGCATAATGCCGCCCTTACTCGCACCATAAGCCTGGCACTGAGGGTAGCCCGTGATGGAACTGGTGGAACCGGCATTAATAATGGAGGGACTGTCGCTTTTTCTTAGGTAAGGCAGGGCGTACTTGGCGCAAAGCCACGCGCCGGTGAGGTTCACGCTGATAACGCGCTCAAACGTCTCGCGAGTCATCGTCTCGAGCGTTAAATCCGAAGAAATCAGGCTCTCGTGAATACCCGCATTGTTGTGGAGCACGTCAATACCACCAAAAGCGTCGCTCGCCGCAGCCATAAGCGCTTGAACATCGTCTTCGTTGGTCACATCGCAAGGTACAAAAATAGCCCGTCCACCATCGCTGACAATCTCGGCGGCTAAGGCCTCTCCGTCCTTGGAGTTTAAATCAGATAAAACAACGCTAGCGCCTCGCTGCGCAGCAAGCTTAGCCGTGCCAGCTCCGATGCCAACGGCTGCACCGGTGATGACGATCCGCAAGTTTTCTACACCCATGGAGTCATTCCTATATTTAATTTTTATTGAAATTATCGCCTGAGCATAGGTGAGTTTTGAATATTGTTCAAGAATCTTTAGCACGTGCACAGAAACCGGTGTCTCGGCCGTGAAAAGAATCAGTTATCCTGCGTTAGTTTGTTATCTGTGTTTCTATCAATTGTTCAAGGACGTTTCTAATTCAAGCGATGACGCAAGCCAATACAGTTAGCTCAAGCAGGAACCGGACGCTAGGTCCCAAGGATCAATCGCATGTCAGTACCGCCGACGGACGGCTTAATCGCGCCCAGAATCGGCGACGTAGAATCTTCCGCGCATTACATGATTGCATTATAGAAACGGGATATAGCAATACTACGCTGGCACATATCGCAAAAAGAGCGGATATGAGCCCTAGCCATCTGCTCTACTACTTTCAGGGCAAAGAGCGAATTCTCGAAGAGTACTTTGACAACGTCTCTCAGTGGTTTCTTGCGCGTATCGCCGAAATTAGCGAGGAGCCCGTCGAAGAGAGAATTTTTCTGCTCTCAGAGCTCTGGTTCGAGGAGAGTGAAGACGCCTATGCTGATATCGGATTTATGCTTGAGTGCTTCGGTGAGGCTGTACACGATGGTGTGATGCGCCAGACTAAATCTCAGTTTGACCGCTCTTGCAAAGAGTCACTGGAGCTAATGCTGTCACAGCACAGCTTACGCGATGGAATAAGCCCGGCCCAGGCCGCAGAGATTGGGTATGCACTGCTTATCGGGCTTCGAAACTCAGCGTACTTCGATAACAACGTCACGCTGTCAGAAGCGGCAAATAGCTTCCTTGCGGCCATCCGAAATCTTCAAAATACAGACCCATAGACAGGACGCTAAATGCCGGTCGAAATCACGGATGGACTCCCGCGCTCCACCTAAAAGAGACGGTGCTCAGCCCAGCAACAAATCAAAATAATGCGGCGCCTTATCGACTGCCAGCGCGATAGAGACAAACAAGCCGATCGCTAAAGTGAGGTTACGCCACCATTGCGCTTTAAATTCGCGCATCACACTGCCGTTATTTGCCAGCAGGATCACGATCACAAATCCCAGGGGGATCACCACGACATTAATACCCATCAGCAAAATCACCTTGAGCAGGGCCGGAAAGTCCCAAAATGGCGCCAGCGCAGCCGCTGCTAAAACGAAGGCCGTAAGCACGCGGTGATAGAGCTTATTGTCATCGGCAAAGCGCCACTCCTGATTTGCCATATCCAAAATAAAATAAATCGTCACCTGGGCAGCGACAACTAATGTGGTCAGCGCGGCAGTAAACAGGCCCAAAGAAAAAACCATGGGCCCCAAGGGAGAAAGCACCCCGGGCAAGGCATCGCGAAACACTGCAGAGGCCTGGCCCACGTCGGCGAAGCTCGCGTAGTCTGGCAAGGAGTGCAAAGCATAGCCCCCGGCAATCACAACAAAAATCGCGTAAGCGCCAAAAATGACCCCCATATTGATAATGGCCTGCTTGAAGATCAACGCCAGCTCTTCGCGAGTGCTACCATCGTCGGCGCACATATAAGGCATGCCAAGCAGTGCTGCCGGTGCTACCGCGGCGCCGACCATCGCAATAATTGAGCTCGTTGCTATTCGGGGATTGTCGCTGCCCGGCACGGGAAGATCAGGCGGCAATGTAGGCACGAACCCCGCGAGGATTGCCGGCAGCTCCGCCAACCCACGAAGGGCAACCACCAAAAAGCATAGGAACATCAAAACCATGAGCACGGTCATGACCCGTTGCATGCGCTGATAGCCTCTCGAAAACACCAGCCACAGCACCCCGCCGGACAAAGCCAGCGACAGCAATACCCGATATGCCATCGGCAATGAATCGGTAGCACCCTGGCTTAAACCCAGTAACGCCGTGAACGCTGAGGCCATGACGGAGATTTGTCCCATAGTCACCAAGAAATGCACGGGGACAATCATCAGCAACATCACCCACGCGAGGCTCGTGCTAATTCGGCTGCGAACGAGGGCAAACATCCCCTGTGTTGGATTCAGAGCACCGATGCGCGACGCGGTGTCTACAGAAATAACAAATACCGGCAGCATCGCGAGAATCACCCACAACAAGTCGTAGCGAAACCAAGCTCCTGCTAAAAGAAACGAGGCCACGGCACCGGCGCCCATGGTGCCAGCGGCCATAACAGCCGCCGGGCCTACAAGCTTGCTAAACAGACGGACAATCATGAACCGCTCGCCTCAATCATGCGCCCAGACATCACCGCGAAACGCGACTGCCGGCATCGTCGCGGTAGACCTTTCCGCTTTTCATCACAAAGTTGATTGATCGAAGAGCGCTGATATCGGCACTGGGGTCGGCATCAACAGCGACGATATCCGCATATTTGCCCACGGCGAGGGAACCGATGTCCTCGTCTGCGCCCAGCATTTTTGCGGTCTGGATAGTCGCGGTTCGCAACGCTTGCAGTGGCGTCATTCCCGCTTCGACATAGTATTCGGCCTCACGCACGGTCGCCGTCGTACCATCATTCGGTTCTTGAGGAAGCTGATCCGTACCCAGGGCGATGTTAACACCCACCTCTATGGCCGTTCGCAATGCCTCCCAGTGCTGCTTGCCTACTGAATCTCTGCGATCCAGATACCACTGGGGTGAACCAATACGCTCAAAAAACGGCGCAGTCGCCGGTTGACTCACCACGATAGTGGGGACCAGCCAGGTCCCCGCGCGCTTCATTTTTTGCAGCACTTTTTTATCCAAGGTGTAGCCATGTTCAATGCTATCGACGCCCGCTTCAACGGCTACAGTGGTGGCCACGGAGGAGCCCGAGTGGGCAGCGACTTTAGCCCCGTAGCGATGTGCTGCGTCCACCACCGCATTGATTTCTTCCGGCGTCATCAAGGCTTCTGCAATGTCACCGCCGTCCGTGGCGATACCACCCGATATGAGTATTTTTACCCAGGATGCCCCCAGGCTAATTTGCTGACGCGCCGCTTTCACGAGTTCATCGGGACCATCTGCATATAGAACTCCGGGCTGAGAACCGTGTCCGCCCGTGATGATGAGAGACTCCCCCGCCGAAAAAATGCGCGGACCATCGGACTCACCCTTTTTTATGGATCGATCCAATGCCAAGTCTGCGTGACGCTCATCGCCGGGAACCCGAATCGTCGTTACGCCTGCCTGCAACATACCCCGCGCCGCTGCCGCCATGCGCAGCGCTAGGGCAGCATCTGTCTCGTTGGCCAACTCGTTCGCCATCTTGCCCGGCAAGATCAGTCCCGGGTGAACATGCATGTTCATAAGACCCGGAATCAGCCACTTACCGGAAACATCTACCACCGTGGCGTCGCTAGGCACGTCAACATCGTTTCTGCCGCCCAGCGCGACAATGCGCTCATCGTCGACCAAAATCACCGCATTTCTGAGCGCTGGTCCGCCCTCTAAATTCACTATATTGCCGCCAACAATTGCGCTGACTGCAGCGAGCGCTTGGGCCGCCATGAGTATTTGGCAGAACGTAAGCATGCCAATGATTTTTTTTGTGCCCTTCATGGTGCTGTCCTTATCAATGAGCCCCTACGATTGGGGCATATCTGACGCAGCCTGCGATAGTGCAATCTGCCTGGCTATTTCTGATTCGAGCAAGGCCATAGGTAGCGGCCCGGCTCGCAACACGGCATCAACCCATGTCTGCAACGAAGTCTCCGAGGGAGCTGCTCGGTGCTCATCATAAAGATCCTTGAATGCCTTAAAGCCGGTAAAATAGTCCGTAATCTGAAGTGGCGAATTCACCACGCGCTGCCACAGATTCGTTGCAAACTGTGGCGCCAGCAGGCCCTCGTCCTGGGCAAAACGCAATACGTCTTGCTCGCCCCAGTTCGCCATATTTACCTGCACACTCACATAAGCCCGAGTGGCGTTCTCCAGGCGTTTTCGAAGATGGGCCAAGCGCGTCAAAGGTGCATTGTTTGCCCAGCCTGCATCCAGCATCAGCTCTTCGACAAAGCTGCCCCAACCCTCCACATACGATCCGTTGGAGAACAGTGAACGCAGCGCGGGCGCCTCGCTTACGCCGACCTTGTATTGCAGATAATGACCCGGAAACATTTCATGAGACAAAATCATGGTGTTGAAGTGCGTGTTAAACGATCGGTAAAACCCCTCTTTAGCCGCCGGCGGCGCATCATCCGGTATCGAGGGTATGTAGAACAGCGTGTCGGCCGAAGCATCAAAAGGGCCACTGGGATAAACGCCCCCTACCGCGGCGCCGCTGAAGTGCGCGGGCGAAAGCGCTATGAGCAAAGTCGTGGGTTTGGGGATTGTGGCAATGCCCTGCTCCTCAACAAAACGCTCAGCTGCGAGGGTTAGCTCGGTAAAACTTACTAGAAAATCGGCGCTATTGTTCTGCCGATAGGACTCCATCGCCTCTAGGGCAGCAGTCAAACGCTCCTCATCGCTAAGCTCTAGCAAGCGGAATTTTTCAGCCCGGTCATCCACAGAGTTTGCCCAGCGCACAGACTCCTGATACATCAACGCACGAACGGCCCGGAGCTCTTCTCCCGCTGCAGCGAGCAGACGCTGGGGACTATACAAACCTGAGGTTCGCCGCTTGAGTTTCGCCGTATAAACCGCTTCCCCAATCGCAGCTTGCTCTTGGGCGACCGGTAAAATGTTCTGGCGAAGGTGAAGAATCAGCTTATTTATGGCCGCGAGGGTTCGAGTGATCTGCACGCCGAAGGCTTGCTCGCCCGTTGCTTCAGGCCAGTCTTTAAGGAGTTTTCGTAAGCCGCTTTCATAAAACTCACTACTATTGCTAAGGATAAGGAGCGCCCTACGCGTGCGCAGAGCGTTCCCCGATGTGAGCGAAACCGCGCCCAGACGGCAGAGCCTCTCTACTCCTTGCAATCGCACCATGAGCGCGTCACTGCGCATCTGCTTGGATAGCTGATCTCGCACCAATAGATGGGTGAGCGCCTGGGATACCTGCTCGGCATACCACTGCGGCTGATGAGTGAGCGGCGCGTCTTCTCTCCAGGTAGCCAATTCATCCTCTGCTTGGGCAAGAAGAACCTTGGCGTCCGTAAGCTGCGCGGGAGAAACACCCGGATTCGAGTGCGCAAGGACAGCCTTCATGGCCTGGCGGCTTTTGACATTAAGTGCTAGCCAACTCGCGACGTTGTGATCACTGAAGTTTTCAAAAGCAGCAGCACTGCTGCGATCGCCGTAGGCAAAAGCCTGGCTGGGATAAAAATCCCGCCAGGCGTCGATGTAGGCAACAAAGTCGCGATCAAGGGAAACTCGAAAATTGTTTGCCTTGGCCGCGACGGGGAGCGGGGCGACGACTGTGGCTGCAACACAAACAGCACAAAGCAACGACGTCCGTAGCAGCCCCCACCATGCCCAGCTCGCTGCCCTAGCGACATGCGACAAAGGAGCGACTCCCACCGCCGCTTTTGCCGAAACTACATCCGCCATCACCTCACGAAACCCCGACTACACTCGCCAAGTCTCAGAAGTTGTATCGCGCTCGCAGACCATAGCGCTGCACGCCGGGCTCAATGTGCAACCCGCCGACAAAGGCCTTCTGATAAGAGTTAGTGAAGTAGGTGTCGTCCAACAAGTTCTCCACGTAAAAAGCGACGGTGTAGTTCTCGTGCTGTATGCCCGCGCGCAGGTTCACGATATCAAAGGCCGGAACAACCCAGGGAAAGCCCTCACGAATTAGAGAGTCGATAGAAGACCGTATCTCATCGCGATAGATGTACTCACCTCGCACAAAGGCATCCAAATTTCCAGTCAATGCAAAGCTGTACTCCGCGTCTGCGGACACGGTCCACTCGGGCGAATTGGGGACGGTCAATCCATCCAGCACACGTGGCGCGCCATCGATAACCGTTGTGAAGTCCTCATACTCGGCTTGTAACCAACCCACG
>NZ_JBGCFU010000040.1:0-2834 GCF_045107095.1 Congregibacter sp.
AATCATCTGAGGTCTAAGTGGGGTGTCGTCAGTGATCGGACCTTTGGAAAGATCACCGTAAGCTGCGATGCTGCTGGCGAAGATTACGCGCGGGCACTTGGCGCTACCCCGCGCTGCATCAAGCAGCGACAGGCTGGCATCCACATTGACCCGCTGTGCCAGAGATCGGTTTAGCTCTGCGGCGCCGCCGGGGAGCGTGGCAAGGTGCAGGAGGGCATCGCAGGGTTGCTCAAACACTTCGGCGACAAACTCGGGTGAGCACAGGTCCCCTACAAACTCTTCAGTCGCCTCTGATTCAGGGCATAGAGCGTAATCCACCGCGACAATCTCGTGCAGGCCCTCGCGTGCCAAGGCCTTCACAAGAGCTCTGCCTATAAAGCCCGCCGCGCCCGTGATGACTATTCTCATTGAGACTGGGCTTGGCTTCGAAGGTTTGAGACCTTAGCGATGATAAACGCCGTTGTCTGCATATTGAGTTTTATGCTTCGTCAACAATGGCGACAGCACGGGTCCAGCCGGCTGAGCCGCCTTTTACTTTATGAGGAAAACACGAGACGGTGTATCCGTAGGCCGGCAGCGCTTCGAGGGTATGCAGCTTCTCGAGGTGGCAATAGCCCGTGTCCCGGCCTGCTTTGTGGCCCTCCCAAATCAGCGATGTGTCGCCGGTCTCGGCAACCCGTTCTGCGGTATGGCTAAAGGGTGCATCCCAGGACCAGGCGTCGGTGCCGGTCACGCGAATACCGCGATCCAGTAGGTACATAGTTGCTTCGTAACCCATGCCGCAGCCGATGTTCACAAAATCTGGATTGCCTACTGCCATTCCTGCTGCGGTGTTGACCAACACGATGTCCAGTGGTTGTAAGGTATAGCCGATGCGTTCCAGTTCTGCCTCGACATCAGCCGCGGTAGCAACATAGCCGTTTTCAAAGTGTCGGAAATCCAGTTTTACCCCGGGTCTGAAACACCAGTCCAGAGGGACTTCATCGATTGTTATCGCGCGCTCACCACCATTCATGGTGGGATGAAAATGCCATGGTGCGTCTAGATGCGTGCCGTTGTGAGTCGACAATGTGATGGTTTCTACGGCGGCGAAGCCCTCACCACCAGCCATTTCTTCAGCGCTTACACCAGGGAAGAAGTGATTGGCTTCTGCCATGGTTTCACCATGTTTTTGATAGGTGATCTTTGGGCGCATGAAAGGTGGGTCGGTGATGACATCATTTTCAAGGTAGATAGACAGATCGATAAAAGTACGTGGCATGACTGTGTCCTATGCGAGTTCGACGCGCACTGGCAGTGAGGCAAGTGCGTGCAGTGTGTTGTTTAGACGGCGTACGGGCTCGGTGACCCGGGTAATGCGGGTGTAGCGCTGTGCAAGAGCGCCGATAATCATCTGTGCTTCCAAGCGCGCGATAACCTGTCCGAGGCACTGATGGATGCCGGCGCCAAAGCCAACGTGACCACTGGTTGTTCGAGATAAGTCAAAGCGCTCCGGTGCTTCCCATTTTCGGGGGTCACGATTAGCGGCGGCCAGGAACAATAGCACTTTGGAGTCTTTGGGAATCAGGTGGCCAGCTACCTCGGTGTCGCAGGACGCGGTGCGAAAGAAAGTCTGCACAGTAGAGTCCCAGCGGATGCTTTCGTCAACGGCGCGTCTGATCAGGCGAGGCTCTGCGCGTAGCTTTTCCCATTCATCAGGATACTCGGTAAGCGCAAGTACCAGATGACCGATGCCATTGACCGTTGTATCCACACCTGCCGAGAGCATCGAGCGAACCAGTCGTTCTGCCTCATCCGAGGTGCATTCTCCGCGATCTGCAGCTGCAAACACATCCTGTCCCCATCCGCCCGGCTTGAGGTTTTCCCGCTTACAAGCTTCAGCTACCCAGGCAGAGGCCTCTTTTGATGATGCGTTGCCTTCCTCGAAGATCTTGTTGCGCGGACCGAAGGCGTTGAAAACAGCAGAAGCATAGGTGAGTAAATGCTCGCGGCCTTCATCCATCAGGCCCACAGCGTCGGGGAATACACGCATGGGATACACTTCGGAGAGTTCGGTCACCGCATCAAAGCTGTCTTTTTCGGTTAAATTATCAATCAGATCCTCAGCGCGTTCTCGCCACAGCGACTCCTGCAACTTTAGTCTCGCGGGTGCCAGAATTGCGCTCATAATGCCGCGGGTACGGTCGTGCAGAGGTGGGTCTGCCTCCAGCAGTAGTGACGGGGGGCGCCAGGGTTCTTCTTTAGAGAAGTCGGCAACGCCGACACCTCGACTTGACACGAACGTCTCGTGGTCGATTAGTGACGATCTGACTTCATCAAAGCGTGCCATGCCGTAAACGCCCAGCTTTTCTAGCCAAACGACGGCCCCGGTATCTCTTAACACACTGTGGAAAGCATAGGGGTCGCTCAATACGGCGTCGCTAAACGGATCGATGCTCAAGCTAGGTATGGAGTGGGTATCTATATGCGCGGGCCTCAGCCTATTGCCTGGGTGGGTGCGGATGCCCAAAGGGCCTTTCACCCGCCGTGAGGACTATAGAGCGAAGGGTACGATTGTAAAAAGTGATTGTATTTATGGGTTTGCATAAAGAAAGCCTATGCAAAGGGGTGCTCAATAGGACTGTTTTATCTGCTCAATAAGCCAGCGCAAGCCTTCGTCATTCTGGCGCGATTGTTGGTACTGGATCATTTCCCGCATCAGCGGAAATTCAAATGGCATTGCCGCAATAGCAATGGGAAGACGTTTTTCATACATTTTTGCCAATCGCTTGTGCATCACGGTCAGTTTGCTGGTATTGATGACCATCTCCGGCGCTATGAGAAACGAAGACACG
>NZ_JBGCFU010000041.1:0-51506 GCF_045107095.1 Congregibacter sp.
GGCAAGATCATGCGGCGCATCTTGCGCAAAATTGCGGAGAACGAGCTGGATAGCCTTGGGGACACATCGACTCTTGCAGACCCCAGTGTGGTCGACGAACTAATCAGTAACCGCGACGCCTAAACGATCTGAGCCCTGTCGGCTTCAACAACCTGAAGCCGACTTACGCGCTAAGAAACTCTATGTTACGTCGGATGGTTTCGTCGGTCTGAGGGCCCATACCCCCAAGAGAAAGGCACTCTTTTAACAACTGGGCACCACGGGATTTGTCCCCGCTGCGAACGGCGAGATTCGCAAGATTTAGACATAACGAAGCTGTCCTGTGGCCTTCATCGTAGAGGCGACGATAGAGGTCCTGAGCTTCACCATAGTTTCCACCGCGATAGGCCGCCTCTGCCGCACCTTCCAGACTGCGCAAAGGTTCATATCCCAGCTCTGCTGCGCGACGGAAATAACTAGCGGCCTTCGCGTAATCCTTTGACGCATTCAAAGCTGTAGAACCCGCGATACCGTAAATTCGACCATCGTCACGCTTCTCCAACAACCGGTCCATAAGGACGAGGTACCGACTAGCTCGCTCAAGACGCGAACGAGCAGGATTTGCATCAACATAGTGATGAATAGGCAGATCTAAAGTGCCTCTGGCAGGTCCTGAGATAGTTCCATCCACAATTTCATGAATACTGCCCTCGTAACCTATAGATTGGTTACGACGGAAGAGGCGAAGAATAGGATTCTCCGTGTAGCCGGCCCAGGGCCCCGACCATTCATCCGGCTCAGTTACCGCAATCCAGTTTAACTGTAGCTCTTCGTCGCTATAGTTACGCTGGACCAGGTAAAACCCGTCAAACTCAGAAGTCGACATCGCCTCTCTGAGCTTAGGATAGTCCTCAGCGGCGATGCGCTCATCTGCGTCGAGCACCAAAATCCAGTCTCCCGAGGCTGCGGCGAGTCCGGTATTTCTCGCGGCAGAGAAATCGTCAATCCATTCAAAATCCAGAACTTTATCTGCGTAGCGCTCAGCAATCTTCCGAGTGCCGTCAGTGGAACCCGTATCCACCACTACAACCTCATCAACAAAGGGCGCTGCTGATGCGAGGCACTCCTCAATAAAGAACGCTTCGTCTTTTACGATCATGCACAGAGAAAGACGCATAGATTTAAACCGGCTACCTAATCACTCAACAGGAACGCAACTATAAAACACGGGCCATAAAAAAGGGCGCCTAAGCGCCCTTTGATACAGCTGCTTAACCTAAATCGATTAGGCGTCGCCCGCTTCTTCTGCCGGTGCAGCATCGTCTTCAAGAAGTTCCTTGATAGACAGCTTAATACGACCACGCTGATCCACATCCAAAACCTTAACGCGCACTTCCTCACCTTCAGTCAGGTGATCAGATACGTTTTCTACGCGCTCGTTAGCGATCTGGGAGATGTGTAGCAGTCCGTCCTTACCCGGGAGGATGTTTACGAATGCGCCGAAATCGACGATACGCTCAACCTTACCGGTGTAAATAGCACCTACTTCAGCTTCTGCAGTGATCTCTTCGATCATCGCTACCGCCTTATCGCGGGAGGCCTGATCCTGACCGAATACGCGTACGGTGCCGTCATCTTCAATATCCACAGTGGCACCCGAATTCTCGGTGATGGAACGAATCATCGCACCACCCTTACCAATGATGTCGCGGATCTTGTCGGAATCAACCTTCAGAGTCACCATGCTCGGAGCGTTCTCAGAAGTCACTTCCCGCGGCGCTGCAAGCACTGCATTCATCTGACCAAGAATGTGCAAGCGAGCTTGCATGGCCTGCTCGAGGGCAATCTCCATGATCTGCTCGGTGATGCCTTCGATCTTGATATCCATCTGCAGGGCGGTAACACCTTCAGCGGTACCGGCTACCTTAAAGTCCATGTCACCCAGGTGATCTTCGTCGCCCAGGATGTCCGTGAGAACAGCAAACTGATTGCCTTCCTTCACTAGACCCATGGCAATACCCGCAACAGGCGCCTTCAGAGGCACACCCGCGGTCATCATGGCGAGAGAGCCTACACATACCGACGCCATAGAGCTGGAGCCGTTGGACTCTGTAATTTCTGACACAACGCGGATCGTGTAGGGGAATTCTTCCAGGTTAGGAAGAACTGCCGCCAGACCGCGACGCGCCAAACGACCGTGACCGATTTCGCGGCGACTGGTAAAGCCAACACGACCAGCCTCACCTACAGAGTAGGGAGGGAAATTGTAATGCAGCATGAACGGATCACGACGTTCGCCTTCCAGCGCGTCAATGATCTGAGAGTCGCGGGTAGAACCCAGCGTTACAGCGCCAATAGCCTGAGTTTCGCCACGGGTAAACAGTGCTGAACCGTGGGCTTTGGCCAGTACGTCTACTTCGCAAGCGATTTGGCGTACGGTGCGCGTGTCGCGACCATCAATGCGCGGCTCGCCGGCGATGATGCGGTTACGTACCAGGGACTTCTCGACCTTCTTGAAGTACTCCTTAACCAGGTCAGCGCTAGGGCCACCTTCGATAGCAAGCTCTGCAACGCAAGCCTCACGGATCTCTCCGACGCGCGCGTAGCGCTCAGCCTTGTCGGTAATACGATAAGCCTCACCAAGATCGGCTTTTGCTTTCTCTTCAACCGAGCTGAAAAGCGCTTCGTCGATAGCGGGTGCCTGCCAGTCCCAGCTAGGCTTACCAGCTTCTGCAGCCAGCTCCTGAACCGCTTTGATAACGACCTGCATTTCCTGGTGCGCAAACAAAACCGCACCCAGCATCTGATCTTCGGTCAGCTGATCCGCCTGAGACTCAACCATAAGTACGGCGTCCTGGGTTCCCGCAACAACCATCTCAAGCTTGCTCTCGGGCAGCTGGTCATAAGTTGGGTTCAGGATGTAACCCTCAGCGTCGTTAAATCCGACACGCGCTGCACCAATAGGTCCATTGAAAGGACAGCCAGAGATCGCGAGAGCTGCTGAAGTACCAATCATTGCAGGGATATCGGGATCAATATGCTTGTCGGCAGACATCACAGTACAGATAACCTGCACTTCGTTCATAAAGCCGTCAGCGAACAGCGGGCGAATGGGCCGATCAATCAATCGAGATGTCAGTGTCTCTTTTTCGCTGGGGCGTGCTTCACGCTTAAAAAAACCGCCGGGGATCTTACCCACAGAATAAGCTTTCTCGGTGTAGTGCACGGCCAGAGGGAAGAAGTCACGACCTTCGCGAGCAGTCTTCTCGGCAACAACGGTTACCAACACACTCGTGTTTTCAACGGTAACAAGAACGGCGCCGGTCGCCTGACGGGCGATGCGGCCTGTTTCCAGCGTGACGGTTTGGCCGCCATACTGAAAGGTTTTAGTAACTGGGTTCACAATTTTTCTCCAATTCAAAATAAAACGACCGGAGCCCATGCCCCGGTCGCGTCAGCGATTATCGGCGTAGGCCGAGTCGCTTAATCAATTCAGCGTAACGCGCTGAATCTTTTCGCTTGAGGTAATCCAGCAAGTTTCTACGCTGATTAACCATGCGGATGAGGCCCCGTCGAGAATGGTGATCCTGTTTGTGGGACTCAAAGTGATCGCGAAGCTGCTCTATGTTTGCTGTGAGCAGGGCTACCTGTACTTCCGGGGAGCCGGTATCACCTTCGCTTTGCTGATAGTCACGGACGATTTCCGCTTTGCGTTCTGCGTTTAAAGCCATTTCAATTTCCTTGTAATAATCTGCTCTGGCACCCCTTTGGCCGGGTTTCTCATCAAAGAGAAACACCGTTACCCATTGGTAACCAACTAAAAAAAGAGCCTGCCCGTGCAGATTGACAGCCAGGTTCTCGTCAACGTCCGCAGAAATCACTCTAGTTTTAGAGCGTTATCCACCGCTGACAACCAGTCGACGGGGCGCCACGCGCCCGTCGTCCAGAATTTCTCCAAGCCCCAGAAACTCACCGGTCTCCAAAGCGACGCGCACCATACCATCACAGGGCGCATTTGGCACTAGCACCGGCTGCCCCTGACGGAGGTAAAATCCACTGGATTCAGGAAGTTTCAATAGGGGCATATGCGCCACGGCGGTATCTGTGGGCTTTAAAAACGCGTCCATTCCTGCGATATCTTGCTTCCCATGAAGTGCCTCCAGGGCCCCCATAGTTACGCACTCGGCGAGTTCAAAAGGACCTGCCTTGATACGGCGTAGTGCTGAAACATGGCCGCCGACACCCAATAGCGCGCCTAAATCCATAGCGAGGGAGCGTACATAGGTACCCTTGCTACACAAAATACGCACATCAAGCTCTGCGCAGACACCGGGGCGAAATGCCAGAACCTCCAAAGCCATCACGGTCACAGGCCGAGGCTCACGCTCTACTTCAATGCCGGCCCTGGCTAACTTATAAAGCGGCTGGCCATCTCGCTTAAGCGCTGAGTACATCGGCGGAAGCTGTTCAATAGGGCCACGAAAATTGTCCAGCGCTTGCTCAAGCTGCGTTAAATCCAGCGCTGAAGCGTCAGACTCCTCGATGGCTTCTCCCTCGGAATCACCTGTGTCAGTACTCTGGCCGAGACGAAAGGTACTGTCGTAGCCCTTATCGGCATCAAGCAGGTATTGAGAAAACTTGGTCGCCTCGCCAAAACACAGCGGTAGCACGCCCGTAGCAAGTGGATCGAGACTACCCGTGTGTCCGGCTTTTGCAGCAGTAAACAGCCACTTGGTACGCTGCAAAGCCTGGTTCGAGCTCATGCCCATCGGTTTATCGAGAAGAAGGATGCCAGAGATAGCTCTACCGCGGCGCCGTCGCGCCATGACTATTGCGCCTCGCCCTGATCGTCGGAGCCTTCATGCCCATGAAAGCCGTCATGCTCATGGGATGACTCAGCTTCACGCTCGACATCCGCGTAGCGACGGTCATCTGCTGAACGTGCGCGACTGATCAAAGCTTCAAGATCTCGCCCGCGCCCAACACTGCTATCAAAGAAAAAACGTAGCTTAGGAACGCTTCGCATAGATGCGTCCCTAGCCAGGGCTGACCGCAAAAAGCCTGCGGCTTTATTGAGAACGTCCGTACAAGGCTTCGCTTCCTCGGCAGTGTCCGAACCCAATAGAGTGAAGTGTACTTTAGCGTGGGAGATATCCCTGCTTACATCGACAGCCGTAATACTCACCATGCCCAAACGAGGATCACGCACTTCCCGTTGAATAATCAGCGCAAGTTCGCGACGCAGGTAATCACCTACTCGCTCTGTCCGACTAAACTCTTTGGCCATGGTGTTGAAAGTAGCGAAAGCAGCCCCTTAGAGGCTGCGCGCTATCTCTCGAACCTCAAAGACTTCGATCTGATCGCCTACCTTCACGTCGGTGTAATTCTTAACGCCGATACCACACTCGACGCCGTTTCGAACCTCATTGGCATCGTCTTTAAATCGACGCAGCGATTCGAGTTCGCCCTGGTAGATAACGACGTTGTCGCGGAGAACGCGAATAGGCTTGGAGCGATAAACCGTGCCTTCGGTGACCATGCAACCAGCAATCTGTCCGAACTTCGGAGACCGGAATACATCCCGCACTTCGGCGATACCTACGATCTCTTCGCGCATTTCTGGCGGCAACATGCCCGACAAGGCCTGCTTCACGTCATCAATCAAATCGTAAATAACGTTGTAGTAACGCAGATCAACACCTTCAGCTTCGACCAAACGCCGCGCAGAAGCATCCGCTCGAACATTAAAGCCAAACACAACCGCTTCAGAGGTCATCGCCAGATTGATATCAGTTTCGGCGATTCCGCCCACGCCACCGGAAACGATATTGACCTGAACTTCGTCGTTACCCAGTTCCAGAAGTGCTGTTTGCAGCGCCTCTAGAGAACCGCGAACGTCAGCCTTAACCACAACGTTGAGCGTCTTCTTCTCGCCGGCCGTCATGCTCTCGAACATATTATCCAGCTTCGCAGCCTGTTGACGCTGTAGCTTGCTGTCGCGCACCTTCTCCTGTCGGGAGTCCGCAAGTTCTCGTGCGCGCTTCTCATTCTCAAGCACCGCAAACTGGTCTCCAGCATCCGGCGTTCCATCAAGACCCAGGATCTCTACAGGAATGCTCGGCCCAGCTTCTTCAATGGGCTGACCGTTTTCATCGAGCATGGCTCGAACACGACCGTAGTGCAGTCCCGCAAGACAGATATCGCCTTGACGTAACGTACCGCTCTGGATCAGCAGCGTTGTTACCGGACCGCGCCCCTTGTCCAAACGGGACTCGATGACAATACCCTGAGCAGGGACGTCCCGGGGAGCCTGCAGTTCAAGAAGCTCTGCCTGCAACAAAATAGCATCCAGAAGAGCGTCAACGCCGTCACCGGTTAATGCCGACACAGGAATGAACTGATATTCGCCACCCCATTCTTCAGGAATGACTTCCTGAGCGGCGAGCTCGTTCTTCACGCGATCTGGGTCAGCACCCTCTTTGTCCATTTTGTTCACAGCAACAATCAGAGGAACTTCCGCTGCCTTCGCATGCTGAACCGCCTCGATGGTCTGGGGCATCACACCGTCATCGGCTGCTACTACAAGAATCACGATATCCGTGCTCTTCGCACCGCGAGCACGCATTGCGGTAAACGCCGCGTGTCCCGGAGTATCCAGGAAGGAGATCATTCCGTGATCTGTATCTACGTGATAGGCGCCAATATGCTGGGTAATACCGCCAGCCTCGCCAGACGCCACCTTAGCTTTACGAATGTAATCCAAAAGGGAAGTCTTACCGTGATCAACGTGACCCATCACAGTCACCACTGGCGCTCTCGACTCCAGCTCACCCTCGTGCATGGATAGCGCTTCGCTGAGATTATCCTCGAGCGCGTCCGCACTAATCAGTTTCACGGAGTGCCCTAACTCTTCAATCACAAGGGTCGCAGTATCCTGGTCGATCATCTGGTTGATGGTGGCCATGACACCCAACTTCATCAATTCCTTGATCACCGCGCCAGACTTCACAGACATCTGCTGCGCAAGACCACCAACAGAAATCATGTCCGCCAGCTCTACTTCGTAAACCTTCTTCGCTGTGGGCATCTCGAATCCGTGCTTGCCATGCTCTTCGTGCGTGGACTTACCTTTACGGCGGCCACCGCGACGACGAGGGCCACCAGATTCTGCGGCCTCCAGATCGGAGAGCGACAAATTGTGGCCTCGATGCTTTCCGCGACCCAGGGGCTCGGAACCCACCCGGCCGCGGGACTTCTTCTTCCGGGGTTCTTCACGACCAGGTGCCGCAGGAGCGTCATGGAGACGCTTGGGCTTGCGAGCGATATCACCGCTTGGGGCTGAGCGTGGTGCAGGGGCAGCCTCCGCAGCTTTGCGCTCTTCCTCAGCCTTACGAGCTGCTATTGCAGCCGCGCGGGCCTCCGCTTCCTCGGCTTCCTGCTTCTTACGGCGCGCTGCTGCACGTTGACGCAATACCTCGGGATCAAGGTCTTTTTCATCTTCAGGCTCGGGCTCGGGTTCCGGCTCGGGCGCAACAGGTTCCGGCTCGGGCGCTGCTACTACTTCCGGCTCCACCGCTTCCTCTACAACGGGTTCTTCTACGAGATCGTCCAGGGCCGCTGCTGGCGTATCCGCTGCATCTTCCTCAAGGACATCTCGCTTCACGTAGGTGCGCTTCTTACGCACTTCCACGTTAACGGTCTTCTTGCCCTGGGAACCGCCAGCACCGCGCAAGGTGCTAATAGTCTTGCGCTTTAAGGTGATGCGCTTGGGCGCAGCCGTGGACTCACCATGGCTTGCCTTAAGGAACGCCAGCAGCGTCTGCTTGTCCTCATCAGACACGGCTTGTTCTGCCGCACTATGAGGCAAACCCGCATCTTTCATTTGCGCCAGTAAGCGCTCTACCGGTGCGCCGACTGTTTCTGCCAGTTGTTCTACTGTTACCTGCGCCATCGCGCTGTCTCCCTTGTGACCCGTTTACCCTGCTTTACTACTACCAGAGGGTTAATCAGGCCGACTCTTCCTCGAACCACGGTGCGCGAGCGGTCATGATCAGCTCACCAGCACGCTCTTCGGTCATATCTTCGATGTCCATCAACTCGTCGACACCCTGCTCTGCAAGATCTTCCATCGTCACGATGCCGCGACTAGAGAGAATAAATGCGAGGTGACGATCCATGCCCTCCATAGTCAGCAGATCTTCTGCTGGCTCCTGGGCGCCAAGCTCTTCTTCCGAGGCGATCGCCAATGTCAGCAAAGCGTCCTTCGCGCGAGCGCGAAGCTCTTCCGCTATGTCTTCGTCAAAACCATCAATGGACGTCATTTCTTCCAGCGGGACGTAAGCCACTTCTTCCAGTGTGGTGAAGCCCTCGTCAACCAAAATTCCCGCAACGTCTTCATCGACATCGAGCTTGTCCATAAAGGTCTGAATAACCTGGCCGGCCTCGGCTTCCTGCTTCTCGAGCGCTTCGTCAACACTCATAACGTTGATCGTCCAGGCAGTGAGCTCGCTCGCGAGACGTACGTTCTGGCCAGCTCGGCCAATAGCCTGCGCGAGATTGTCCTCAGCTACAGCAACATCCATGGTGCCGTTTTCTTCGTCTACAACAATGGACTCCACTTCCGCAGGCGACATCGCGTTGATCACCAGCTGCGCGGGGTTGTCGTCCCAAAGCACGATATCAACGCGCTCGTTATCCAGTTCGTTAGAGACCGCTTGCACTCGAGATCCGCGCATTCCGACACAGGCACCCACAGGATCGATACGCTGGTCATTGGTCTTAACCGCAATCTTTGCTCGAGACCCAGGATCACGAGCCGCACTGCGAATTTGAATCACTTCCTCGGAAATCTCAGGCACCTCGATCTTAAACAGTTCGATGAGCATTTCCGGACAAGCGCGGCTGAGAATCAGCTGCGGCCCACGAGTCTCTGTGCTAATTTCCTTGAGAATGGCGCGTACGCGATCGTTGATGCGGAAAGTCTCCCGCCCCACCAACTGCTCTCGTGGCAGCAAACCTTCAGCGTTGTTACCAAGATCCACAATCACGTTGTCACGAGTCACCTTCTTGACCGTGCCGGCAACCAACTCGCCTACACGACTCTCGTATTGCTCAACAACCTGAGCGCGCTCCGCATCACGGACCTTCTGAACAATTACTTGCTTCGCAGTCTGGGCGGCGATGCGTCCAAATCCGACGTTCTCAACCTGTTCCTCATGCACGTCACCCGGCTTGAGGGACTCGTCCTGCTCAATAGCTTCTTCCGTGGTGAACTGCGTTCCCAGCAGTGCAAGCTCATCATCAGGCACAACCAGCCATCGGCGCACGGTCTCGTAGTCACCGGTTTCACGATCAATAGTGACTTCAATATCGGCGTCTTCGTCGTAACGCTTCTTGGTGGCCATGGCCAGCGCGGACTCTATCGCTTCAAAGATGATGTCTTCGGACACACCTTTCTCATTGGATACCGCTTCCGCTACCAGCAATATTTCTTTTGTCATCGTTCTAAAGCCTCGTAACAACAACCTCAGGGGTTGCTCAAATACGCAGTGTCAGCTGCGCCCGGTCCACGTCGCCGTAAGGCAACAGATACTCGTGGTCATCCACAAGCAACACAATATCGTCGTCTTCTATGCCCCTAAGAATGCCCTTGAACTTGCGACGTCCTTCGAAGGGACTGCGTAAACGCAGTTCTACTTCCTGACCCACATACGCCAGGTATTGCTCCAACCGAAACAAACGGCGATCAACACCGGGAGACGACACTTCAAGCGTGTACTCGCCGCCTATGGGCTCTTCAACATCAAGCACCGCGCCAACCTGCTCACTCACTGCTGCGCAATCAGTGACCTGCACACCGTTTTCAGACTCTATATACAGTCTTAAAACACTGTGCTTGCCCTGAATAAGGAACTCCGTTCCCCAAAGCTCAAAGCCTAATGCTTCTACCGTAGGCGCTAGCAATGCCTGCAGCTTGTTTTCTCGTGCACTCATCGCCAGCCTCCTATTATCCGGTCAAACTTACTGTTTACATCTATCACTGGCTTCGCTGGCAGCAGGACCGGCACATCCGCAAGCCCCGCACATCCGCCGGACCCACACAAAAGCCGGGCCCATACAAAAGCCAAGCCAATAAAAAAGCCCCATAAGGGGCTTTTTTATTCACACCGTCGG
The DNA here is from genome assembly GCF_045107095.1 of Congregibacter sp. Lineage (GTDB taxonomy): Bacteria > Pseudomonadota > Gammaproteobacteria > Pseudomonadales > Halieaceae > Congregibacter. The sequence goes on from NZ_JBGCFU010000041.1 coordinate 10,153, forward strand.
TCTTTGGAGCTAACGGTGTACTTGATAGTGTTGGTAGCGGGGGCCGGATTTGAACCGACGACCTTCGGGTTATGAGCCCGACGAGCTACCAGGCTGCTCCACCCCGCATCAAAACTTTTCTCTGCGAACCGAAAATTTCTTCGACTCGCGGGACACTCCCTTAAGCTGCCCCCGTGAGAGGCCGCGTATTATAGGTGCGGCCAACACGTCACGCAAGCTCAACGGAGCCCGCATTTGCCAGTAATGAAAATAAGTTCATCCTGGACTTCTTTGTGGTGCCGAAGGGGGGACTTGAACCCCCACGCGCATAGCGCACTACCCCCTCAAGATAGCGTGTCTACCAATTCCACCACTTCGGCATATCTCTCTTAAGACTGCGGGATATCCTCAGACGCAGCCTCAACTTCCGCTTCGAACCCATCAGCACTCATTGACGGCATGCTGTCATCTAGTACTGGAAGATCGCCCTCATTCACCGGGAGCGTATCATCCACAGCTTCGATGTCCGCGTCCAGTGTCGCGGGCGCGGAATTTGTCGGAACGGGGATCACAAACTCATCTACCGTCGCCGTTTTGTTCTTTGCAATAACTGCCAAACCAAAGCTTGTCACAAAAAACAGAGTGACCATCCATGCCGTGGCACGAGTCAGAACATTGCCACTGCCGGTACTGCCAAAAACAGTCTGGGATGCTCCAGCGCCGAAAGATGCACCTGCATCGGCGCCCTTACCCTGCTGAAGGATGATCAGACCGATAATCGCCAGTGACAGCAACAAATGCGTCACCAGTACCAGCTGTTCAATCAATTGCGCACTCATTTCCTAAAACCTCATTGCAGCGGCGCTAACCCCACCCCTGCTGTTGTATTGTCTCTACCTACGCCGCACCTACGCCGCACTTACAATGGCTGCGAAGGCTTGCGCATCAAGAGATGCCCCGCCCACTAGCGCACCATCAATATCCGTTTGGGCAAACAGCTCCGCCGCGTTACCCGCCTTAACACTACCTCCGTAGAGGAGCCGCAAAGCATCGGCATTTGCGGCATCAAATTCACGCAATACACTCCGAATAAACGCGTGCATGTCTTGCGCCTGCTCTGGTGTAGCAGTTAATCCTGTCCCTATGGCCCACACAGGCTCATAAGCAATCGCCAATCCGTTGAGATCGGACAAATCACTCAAAGCGCCCAACAACTGCGCCTTGACGACGTGTTCCGCCGTCCCGGCTTCGCGCTGCTCCTGCGTTTCGCCAACGCACAACACAGGCGTTAAACCGGCCCGCTGCGCTATCGTCAGCTTCGCCGCAAGCAAAGCGTCCGACTCCTGATGATACTGTCGTCGCTCCGAATGGCCCACTATTACCCATTCACAACCGCAATCGCGAAGCATCTCTGCCGACACTTCACCGGTATAAGCGCCTTCGTCAATATGACTGCAATCCTGCGCACCCAACATGACATCACTGGATTCCAGTAACTGTGCGACCTGCCCCAGATAAACAGAGGGCGGACACAGAACACAAGCAGCTCGATGTTCTTTTAACAGTGTCAAAAATTCGCGGACAAGGGCCTGATTAAAAGTGCCTTTACCGTGCATTTTCCAGTTAGCAATGACCAGCGGCTGTCGCATAACTACAAGCTCCGCGTCGCGAGGGCGCGCAATACTACCCAAGCTGTCTGCTGGGGGCAAGAAAAGACGTTGGCTTTCATAATGATCCGAGTCTGGGCAACGCTCTCAGGCAGCCGCCATAAGACCCTCAACCGTCTGCGCAAGGGAACGACAAAGCCGCTCAACCTGCTCAGCATCCCGCCCCTCAATCATTACTCGAATAACGGGCTCCGTGCCCGAAGGGCGCAAAAGCACGCGACCACTGTCGCCGAGCTCTTCCTCCACCTGGCCGATGGCTTTTGTCACCGCTGGCTGCGAATCAACGCTGACACCGGGGCTCACTCGCACGTTAATCATGGTCTGAGGGAGTAACGGAACAGCGGCCAAAACTTCGCGCAAGCTTTGCCCGGCGCTTTGCAAGGCCCTGAGTACCTGTAAAGACGAAACAATACCGTCACCGGTCGTTGTCACATCCGAGCAGATAATGTGGCCGGAAGACTCTCCACCCAGATGCCAAGATTGCGCTTCCATCATCTCGCGCACATACCGATCGCCTACCTGCGCTCGGACGAACTGCAGCCCTTCAGCGCGTAACGCTAGTTCGAGGCCAAGATTCGACATCAAAGTTCCGACCACTCCGGTATCAGAGCTTCCTTCGCGCAATCGATGCATAGCGATCACGTAGAGCAGTTGGTCACCGTCTACCGTTTCGCCCTGATCATCAACAAACAACACGCGGTCACCGTCGCCGTCGTAAGCAATGCCAAGGTCGCAATTGTTTTCTCGAACAGTCTCCGAAAGGGTACCCATATGGGTGGAACCCACGCCCTCGTTAATATTAAAGCCATCGGGAGAGATACCGATGGGAATCACCTGCGCGCCCAACTCTGACAATACGCTGGGTGCAATGTGGTAGGTCGCGCCGTGAGCGCAATCCATGGCGATTTTCAGTCCGCGCAGACTAAAACCCTCAGGAACCGTCGACTTGCAGAACTCAATGTAACGACCAGCCGCATCGACCACTCGCTGCACCTTGCCGATGTCGTGTGACTCCACACAGCTCAGCGGAAGGTCTAGTTCGGCCTCAATGGCCAGCTCAACCTCATCAGGCAGCTTTGAACCGCTGGCAGAAAAAAACTTAATGCCATTGTCAAAGTAAGGGTTGTGAGACGCACTGATCACAATGCCTGCGTCCGCATTTTGAGTACGTGTCATTAAAGCAACTGCGGGGGTAGGCATCGGGCCCAAGAGCTTTACATCAACACCCGCCGCCACCAAACCCGCTTCCAGAGCAGACTCGAACATGTATCCAGACACTCGCGTGTCCTTTCCAATGATGACGCTACATCGCCCCTGGCTACCCATGAGCCGGGTAAACACTCGACCGCAGGCCCAGCCCAGTTTAAGCACGAAGTCCGGCGTGATCGGGGACTCACCCACCAACCCGCGTATGCCATCAGTGCCAAAGTAACGTTTCTTCATAGAGTCTGGACATCCTTCACTGCCTGGAGTATTCGCAAAACATCGGCGGTTTCCGCGACGTCATGGACGCGCAAAATGGCTGCGCCATGCTGCGCGGCAAGCATCGCCAATGCAAGGCTTCCCGGGAGCCGACTGTCGAGCTCGCGGCCGGTTAGTTTAGCAATGAGGGACTTCCGTGATAAGCCTGCCATCAACGGAAAGCCCAGCGAACTAAGCCGTGCAAGCTGAGATAGCAGGACAAGATTATGCTCAAGTGTTTTCCCAAAACCGAAGCCCGGATCAACAACGATTTGTGTTTGCTCAAGGCCAGCGCTGATGCAGGCGTTCGCTCTGTCTCCAAGAAACTCCGTAACTTCCCTCACTACATCGCGATAAGCGGGGGCGTTCTGCATTGTCTCAGGCGCTCCTTGCATATGCATAAGACACACGGGCAAGCCCAAATCTGCAGCGGTATCCAAGGCGCCATCTCGCTGCAGCGCTCTCACGTCGTTGATCAAGCCAGCTCCCACGGATGCAGCTGCACGCATGACAGCCGGCGTACTGCTATCCAGAGACAATACGGCATCAACCTCGGCGCGCAGGACCTCAAACACGGGCAGAACTCGATCCAGTTCCTGTTGTTCAGATACCACTGCAGCACCCGGCCGCGTCGACTCACCACCGATATCGAGAATACGGGCTCCGGCATCTACCATCGCTACGGCCTGACGCCTTAGCCCATCGAGGTCAGGGCGACCGCCATCCATCCAGCGACCACCGTCAGAAAAGGAATCAGGAGTTACGTTAAGAACCCCCATGACAATGGGGGAGGAAAGATCAAGAACCGTACCGGCGCAACTGAGAGTAGCACCGGTACCTTTCGAGGCGGTCAAAAGACTACGGCTAAACCTGCAAGCAGCTTAGTGCTCGCCTGCCGGCCCACCGATAGGTCCACTGCGATCCGCGGTGTCGGACCCTGCCGCTGAAGAAGACCCCGAATCGCTGTCGCCATCCTTCTTGCTCCAGTCGCTAGGCTCGCGAGGCGTTCGCCCCGCCATAATGTCGTCGATCTGATCTGCGTCGATAGTCTCGTAATGCATGAGTGCATCAGACATAACGTGCAGCTTGTCCACGTGTTCTTCCAAAATGTCCTGCGCTTCGCGGTAGCACTCGTCGATAATCCGACGGACCTCTGCATCAATCTGCTTCGCTGTCTCATCAGACATCGCTTTGTGAGACTGGCCGGCGCTACGACCCAAGAACACCTCTTCGCCGCCTTCGTCGTACAAGAGGGGTCCCATCTTCTCGGACAAGCCCCACTTGGTGACCATGTTGCGAGCAATCTCTGTCGCACGCTGAATGTCATTGGATGCACCGGTCGTTATGCCATCGGGGCCCAGAGTCATTTCTTCAGCAATACGCCCGCCAAAGAGGCTGCAAATCTGACTGATGATATGACGGCGACTGTGCGAGTAACGATCTTCCTCAGGCAAGAACATAGTCACACCCAGAGCGCGACCTCGAGGGATAATGCTGACCTTATAAACGGGATCGTGCTCAGGCATGATCCTGCCCACGATTGCGTGCCCGGCCTCGTGATAGGCGGTATTCCGTTTTTCGTCCTCAGACATCACCATGGACTTGCGCTCGGCGCCCATCATGATCTTGTCTTTCGCGAGCTCAAACTGCGTCATGCCCACGGTTCTTGAACCCGAGCGAGCAGAGAACAGTGCTGCTTCGTTCACCAGGTTAGCCAAATCCGCACCAGAGAACCCAGGCGTGCCTCTGGCGATCTTGGATGCTTCTACATCTTCAGCCAGCGGCACCTTACGCATATGTACTTTGAGGATCTGCTCGCGACCACGAATATCTGGCAGGCCAACAACGACCTGACGATCGAAGCGTCCGGGGCGCAAAAGTGCGGGATCCAATACATCGGGACGGTTCGTCGCCGCAATAACGATGACGCCGTCATTGACTTCGAATCCATCCATTTCTACCAATAGCTGATTGAGGGTCTGCTCCCGCTCATCATGACCACCGCCAAGACCCGCGCCACGATGCCGACCAACAGCGTCAATCTCGTCGATGAAGATAATGCATGGAGCCTGCTTTTTGGCTTGATCGAACATGTCACGTACCCGCGAGGCACCGACACCGACGAACATTTCTACGAAGTCCGAACCCGAAATCGAGAAGAACGGCACCTTGGCTTCGCCTGCAATAGCTTTTGCAAGAAGGGTCTTACCCGTGCCCGGCTGACCAACCATTAGCACGCCGCGGGGAATACGCCCACCGAGCTTTTGAAATTTGCCGGGGTCACGCAGAAACTCCACGAGCTCCTGCACGTCTTCTTTAGCCTCGTCGACACCAGCGACATCTGCAAACGTTGTGGTGATTTGATCCTCGCCCAGCAGCTTGGCCTTACTCTTGCCAAAGCTCATGGGGCCGCCGCGACCACCGCCGCCGCCTTGCATCTGGCGCATAAAGAACATGAAGACCGCAATGATTATGAGGATGGGGAAGCTAGCCACGAGAAGCTGCGTCCAAACGCTCTGCTGCTCTGGCTCTTTGCCTTCGACTTCGACCTGGTGGGTTAGCAGGTCGTCCATGAGCTTGGGATCTTCCACCATGGGGCGCGTGGTTTCGAAGTAAGAACCGTCAAAGCGCTCACCCGCGATGGTAAGCCCATCAATAGTGACCTTACGAACCTGATCGCGCTGGATTTCCTGAATGAATTCGGAGTACACCATGCGCTCGGTGGGTGTCTGCATGCTGAAGTTGTTGAAGATTGACAGCAATACTGCAGCTATCACGACCCACAGCAGCAGGTTTTTGGCCATATCGTTCAAAATCGTTACCTCATTGCTGCGGCAGCTTCTAAAGGCTACCGCCGAAAATTCATCGACCACCGCAGCGGTTTGCTGCGAGTCGCGAGACTAGATCGCCGTAGCGCAGAGTCCCGCTATTGCCGGTCGACCAGTATAGCGTTTTTTACGGCACAAACGCCTGCTTGGGCCACCCCAAACTCTCTCTATTCATCGCTCGGTGATACCAGACGACCTCTAGCGACTAAATATACCTCTCGGGAACGCGGTCTGGAGGCCGCAGGTTTTCGGGTTAAAACCTTGTCGAACTGCTCGCGAGTAGCTCTAAACAGGTCATCAAAACCCTCCCCCTGAAAAACCTTAGTGACAAAACAGCCACCAGGGGCGAGAACACGACAGGCCATGTCTAATGCAAGCTCAACCAGATAGATGGATTTCGGTTGATCAACAGCGCTCATACCACTCATGTTGGGGGCCATATCCGATATTACAAGGTCTGCGCTTTTGTCGCCCATCTCCTGCAAAATTCGCTTAAATACTTCATCTTCGGTGAAATCTCCTTGAACAAAGTCAACTCCGTCAATACTGTCCATAGGCAAAATGTCTGAGGCTATGACCTGCCCCCTGGCACCCACCAGCTCTACCGCCACTTGAGACCAGCCGCCCGGAGCACTCCCCAGGTCCAGTACGGTCATACCGGGCCGGATGATTCGCTCTCGTTCCTGCAGCTCCAGAAGCTTGTAGCAAGCACGGGATCGATAGCCATCCCTCTGCGCCTGCTGCACGTAGGGGTCATCCCGATGCTCGCGCAGCCACGCTTTGCTGCTCGACCGCTTTTTAACCATTTCCTGTTCCTGAAAAATCAATCCGGGTACTAGCCCGGTATTTGGGTCCCATTGCCACTGTAGTGTAGACTCCGCGCCCCGCTGACTTAATCGGTTTACCCTAGCATGACTCGCAAAACCAATACGCGCCAACTTCGCGCTATCGGCCACAAGTTAAATCCTGTCGTCACCATCGCAGGCAACGGCCTCAGCGAGTCGGTACAACTCGAACTTGAACGTGCACTCGAAGACCACGAACTCATCAAGATCAAGCTGGCGGTGGGCAGTCGTGAAGCGCGCGACGAAGTTATCGAGCAACTGCTAAAGGACAGCCGCGCGGAGCTGGTGCAGCGGGTAGGAAACACCGCGTTGATACTGCGCCACAGTGCAAAGCCGGATCCCAAAAAATCCAACCTTCTCCGAATGCTCGGCTAAACAACCACCGAAGAGCTTCGCTTAGCGCAAACTAGATACTTTGCTGCTGTTGTCGTCGATTTAGTCGTCGATTTAGTCGTCGACGTAGTAGCTCATGCAGTAGCTGATGCCATAGTTGACACAAAAGTGGATACAGTCGCTGCCGCTACAGGTGGCGCACCTGGTCGATCTCATACTCTCGGTCACCGCCCGGCGCACGCACCACAACGACATCACCTTCCTCTTTACCAATGAGAGCACGAGCGATAGGTGAATTCACCGAAATCAGATTCTGCTTAGCGTCCGCTTCATCGTCTCCCACGATGCGATAGGTGACCGTGTCGTCGTTCTCCACATTGATCAGGTCGACTGTTACACCGAAGATCACTTTCCCGGTGTAGGGAATAGTGGTCACGTCGATCACCTGCGCGTGAGACAACTTGCCTTCTATATCCAGGATGCGGCCTTCGGCAAAACTCTGTTGCTCTCGTGCCGCATGATACTCGGCGTTCTCTTTCAAATCGCCGTGCTCACGAGCCTCTGCTATCGCCTGCACAATGCGCGGACGATCTACCTTCTTCAATTGCTCGAGTTCTGCGCGCAAAGCTTCTTCGCCATGCGCTGTCATCGGCACTTTACTCATTAATGCATGCTCCTGTGGAGATCCTGCAGACGGCGTACCGTCTTATCCCCTTCTCGCTGCAAGGTCAGGCAGATAGCCTCCGCTGCGGCAAGCGTTGTTGTATAGAAAACCCGATGCGCTTCGGCACTGGCTCGAATAGGCGCTGAATCGGCGATAGCCCGGCGCCCTTCTGTGGTGTTGATAATGATGTCTGCTTCGTCGTTCTTGATCATATCGACGATATGCGGGCGACCCTCGAGCACCTTCTTAACGCGGCGGACATCCAGTCCTGCAGCTTCAAGGGCATCGGCAGTACCGCCGGTGGCGGCGAGGCTAAAGCCTAAATCAACCATTTGCCTGGCGAAGGTAACCGCGCCCGGCTTATCAACATCACGCACGCTGATAAGCAGAGTGCCGCTCCGTGGCGGGGGGTCTCCCGCGGCTAACATGGCCTTAGCGAAGGCATCCGCAAAACTATCACCGGTACCCATGACCTCACCCGTAGACTTCATCTCGGGCCCAAGAATGGGATCGACTCCGGGAAACTTGTTAAAGGGCATCACCGCTTCTTTCACACTAAAGAAGTCCGGCACTATCTCTGCGGTGAAACCCTGATCTTCAAGGCTTACCCCGGCCATACAGCGCGCCGCGATCTTCGCCAAGGAGGTGCCAATACATTTGGACACAAAGGGCACGGTACGCGAGGCGCGAGGGTTCACCTCGATCACGTAAATCTTTTCGTCCTGCCAAGCGAGCTGGACATTCATCAAGCCTTTAACACCCAGTGCCAGGGCCATTTGCTTCACCTGCTCACGCATTTGATCTTGCACATCTGCAGGAAGGCTATAGGGCGGTAATGAACACGCCGAATCTCCCGAATGCACACCGGCTTGCTCAATATGCTGCATGATGGCGCCAATCACGACCTGCTCGCCATCCGACACCGCATCGATGTCGACCTCGATTGCGGCGCTCAAAAAGCTGTCCAGGAGAACCGGAGCCTCATCGCTGACCGATACCGCATCACGCATGTAGCGAAGAAGGTCTTCTTCTCGATACACGATCTCCATAGCTCGACCACCCAGAACATAGGAAGGGCGTACCACCAACGGATAGCCGATACTGCGCGCCGCCTCAACAGCCTCTTCAACACTGCGAACCGTAGTGTTTGCCGGCTGCAGCAAATCCAGATCCTGAATGAGGTGCTGAAACCGCTCGCGATCCTCCGCACGATCAATCGCATCGGGGGACGTGCCAATAATAGGCACACCCGCTGCCTCAAGAGCGCGGGCGAGCTTCAGCGGCGTCTGGCCACCAAACTGCACAATCACGCCTTCGGGTTTTTCCTTGGCGACGATCTCGAGTACGTCTTCCAGAGTAACCGGCTCAAAGTACAGGCGGTCCGAGGTGTCGTAATCTGTTGAGACCGTCTCTGGGTTGCAGTTCACCATGATGGTTTCGTAGCCATCTTCACGCATCGCCAGCACCGCGTGGACACAGCAGTAGTCGAACTCAATGCCTTGACCGATACGATTCGGGCCGCCGCCGATCACGAGAATTTTGGGGCGATCGCTGGGCTGTGCTTCGCACTCTTCGTCGTAAGTGGAATACATATAGGCGGTGCTGGACTCAAACTCTGCCGCACAGGTGTCCACGCGCTTGTAGACGGGCCGAATATCCAAAGCTTGTCGATGCTCACGCACCGAAGTCTCGCTCTCGTTAAGGAGTGCTGCCAAGCGTCGATCGGCAAAGCCTTTACGCTTGAGGCGGTATAAGCGTTCCGCATTCAGATCCGCAAGGGAACCCGCGGCAATGGACGCTTCGTCTTTTACGATGTCTTCTATCTGAACGAGATACCAGGGATCTACACCTGAGTGCCCGTACACATCTTCGACGGACATGCCCAAACGAAAGGCGTCCGCCAAATGCCAAATACGATCGGCTCCGGGGTTAATCAACTCACTGATCAGCTCATCGCTGGGCTCAATATCCTCGGGCCCTAACCGGGACTCCAGTCCGGAGGCACCCACTTCGAGGCCACGCAAAGCCTTCTGCAGTGACTCCTGAAAATTCCGACCAATCGCCATCACTTCACCTACAGACTTCATCTGCGTGGTTAAGCGAGCATCTGCCGCATTGAATTTCTCGAAAGCAAAGCGGGGGATTTTCGTGACGACATAATCGATTGAGGGCTCGAAAGACGCTGGCGTTGCTCCGCCCGTAATATCGTTCTTGAGTTCATCGAGGGTATACCCAACAGCCAGCTTGGCAGCCACTTTGGCGATCGGAAATCCGGTAGCCTTTGAGGCCAGCGCCGACGATCGAGACACCCTGGGGTTCATCTCAATCACTACCATGCGTCCCGTATCGGGGCACATGCCGAACTGTACGTTCGAGCCACCCGTCTCCACGCCGATTTCACGCAGCACCGCCAGAGAGGCGTTGCGCATGATCTGATATTCCTTGTCCGTCAGGGTTTGAGCTGGCGCGACGGTAATGGAGTCACCCGTGTGCACACCCATGGCATCAAAGTTTTCGATGGCGCAAATGATGATGCAGTTGTCGTGGTGATCACGCACCACCTCCATCTCGTACTCTTTCCAACCGATGAGCGACTCATCAATTAGCAGCTCGGAGGTCGGCGAAAGGTCCAGACCGCGAATGCAGATTTCTTCAAACTCTTCGCGGTTGTAAGCGATACCTCCACCGGATCCGCCCATAGTAAAAGAGGGACGGATGATGCAGGGGAAACCTATAGAGTCGAGAACGGCGTGCGCCTCGTCCATGGATCGGGCAAAGGATGCCCGGGGCGTCTCCAGTCCAATACGCTTCATGGCCTTATCGAATAGTTCGCGGTCTTCCGCTTTATCGATCGCCTCTTTGGTTGCGCCGATAAGCTCCACACCATTGGCCTCGAGAACACCCTCTCTTGCCAGATCCAGCGCGCAGTTCAGCGCCGTCTGTCCACCCATGGTCGGCAGCAGCGCATCGGGCTTTTCCACCTCAATGATTCGCTGCACCGTACGCCATTCAATAGGCTCAATGTAGGTAGCATCTGCCATCGCTGGATCAGTCATGATCGTAGCGGGGTTGGAATTAACCAGAATGACCCGGTAACCCTCTTCGCGCAGCGCCTTACAGGCCTGAGCGCCGGAGTAATCGAACTCGCAGGCCTGCCCAATAACGATGGGGCCGGCGCCTACGATCAGAATACTTTGGATGTCTGTACGCTTTGGCATGTGCTTATCCCGCCCGTTGCTGCATCAGGCTGATGAAATGATCGAAGAGCACACTCGGCTCATGGGGGCCTGGACTCGCCTCGGGGTGGCCCTGAAAACTAAAGGCGGGCTTATCGCTTCGCTCAATACCTTGCAAGGTTCCATCAAACAGCGAGCGGTGTGTCACGGTTAGACAATCCGGCAGTGCGTTGTCATTTACCGCAAAACCGTGATTCTGGCTGGTGATCATCACCGTTTGGTTGCGAAGGTCCTGAACGGGGTGGTTAGCGCCGTGATGACCAAATTTCATCTTTAGCGTCTGGGCTCCACTGGCAAGAGCAAGTAGCTGATGGCCAAGACAAATCCCAAAGATCGGTATCCCCGTCTCCAAAAGCTCACTAATGGCAGTGATAGCGTAATCACAAGGCTCCGGATCCCCGGGACCATTGGAAAGAAAAACGCCATCAGGGTTTAAGGCGAGCACCTCGCTGGCACTCGTCTGGGCGGGCACAACCGTAAGGCGACAGCCTCGATCCGCAAGCATACGCAGAATATTTCGCTTCACACCAAAATCGTAGGCAACCACATGCCAGGGCATGTCTGAGATGGCCGGATCCGCAAAACCCTCCCCCAGCTGCCAGGTACCGGCGGTCCAACTGTAACTCTCGCTGGTCGAGACTTCTTTAGCCAGATCCAAACCCTTAAGTCCGCCAAACCCCTTAGCGAGGGCCAAAGCCGCATCGACATCCGGTGAATCCGTCGCCATGAGACAACCATTCTGTGCGCCTTTGTCCCTAAGCACTCTGGTAAGACGCCGCGTATCGATCTCGGCAATGCCCACCACACCGCGCTCTCGAAGATAATCATCCAGTGCTTGGGTATTTCGAAAATTGCTCGCCAATAGAGGAAGATCGCGGATAACCAAGCCAGAAGCCCAGATCTGCGACGATTCTTCGTCTTCGGGATTCGTGCCGGTATTACCAATATGAGGATAGGTAAGCGTTACGATCTGACGGGCGTAGGAAGGATCGGTAAGGATCTCCTGGTAGCCAGTCATGGCCGTGTTGAACACCACTTCACCAACTGATGTATCGGCAGCTCCAATGGATATCCCATGGAATTCGCTGCCGTCTTCAAGAACTAGAATTGCGGGACGGGTCAATCGTTCCTCCAGGGGCGCAGGCAGTCCGCTCGCAGGCTCAAAAAAAAGCGAGATGAGTAGTTCTCATCTCGCTTTCTTTGAATTGTTAATGTGCGTTAATGCCGGCAGCTCAGAATTTTGTGTCATCAATGTGTTACGCCAGACCCGAAGTCTGGTCGTGGGTGCGCAGTGTACGAAATCGCCTGTTTTCTGTCCATACGGATGATCCACAAACTAAGCACTGGCTGACGCTCGCCTCCCTGCCTATGATGGCCATATTCATCGGTGGACTCTCAAAATGGACTATTTCAGAAACAAGCATGCGGCAATCACGGGTGCCGGCTCCGGTATTGGCCGCGCGCTCGCCCAGCAGCTGAATTCCGCCGGCTGTCACTTGTACCTCGCCGACATAGACGAAGCTGGTTTAGCCGCAACTACGGCCAGTTTTACCGATACGACGGTGAGTTGTCATAGCACTGTGGTGGATGTATCAAATGCTGAGGCCGTAACCAACTGGGCCGCCGCGGTCACAGCGATCACCCCTGCCCTACACCTTGTGGTTAACAATGCCGGTGTGGACCTCATGGCCTCCGTTGCAGAAACCAGCCTGGAAGACTTCCACTGGCTGATGAATATCAATTTCTGGGGCGTGGTGCATGGTTGCCAGTCGTTCATCCCAGCCCTCGAAAAGGCAGAGCGCAGCCATTTGGTTAACATTTCGTCAGTTTTCGGTCTAATCGCGGTACCCCAACAATCGGCTTACAACGCCGCCAAGTTCGCGGTGCGGGGATTCAGCGAGTCTCTTCGTCAGGAATTGGACCTAGTGGATAGCCCTATTAAGCTGTGCTGCGTGCACCCTGGCGGGATCGATACCAATATTGCCCGGAGGGCCCGCAACGCTGACCCCAGCGCTACTCCCGAATCTCAGCAGGAAATGTTTTCACAGCATGTGCGAACCAGTGCCGAAGATGCTGCTCGCCAGATTCTTCGTGCTGCTGAAAAAGGCCAGAGACGACTCCTCATTGGCGGCGACGCCAGGGTCATCGATTGGATTGTGCGCTTGTTCCCCACCGCTTATGCCCGTCTGTTTCGCGATAAGACAGAAAGCGCTCTGACAGCTACACGCTCGGAAACGCCAACAGCTGAACAACCGAATAGCTAATGAGCGAGACGCTGACACGCCGACAACTCTTGGTGCTCATCACAGCGCTTATGGCGACGGGCATTGGTCAGTCGCTGGTGTTTGCGATTCTGGCACCACTGGGACGGGAGGTTAATCTCGCCGAGGTTCAAATCACCTCGATCATTGCATTATCGGCACTGGTATTCGCCGTTGCCTCGCCCTACTGGGGCCGTCTATCAGACAGGATAGGACGCAAACCGGTCATTCTCATCGGCCTAATTGGCTACACGGTAGGCACACTGCTGTTCACTTCGGTTTTTATGGCAGGTCTCGCGGGAGTGCTGTCAGGCCTCGCACTGTATGGGGTTGCACTTGTCACCCGGTGCAGCCAATCGGTAGTGATGTCGGCATCCAGTCCGTCGACAACCGCCTACGCAGCAGACAGCACTAGCACTAGCGAGCGTACTGCTGCTATGGCCAAACTGGGCACAGCGAATAGCCTGGGCATGATTCTGGGCCCCGCCGTGAGCGGAGCGCTTGCAACTCTGGGGTTACTGGCGCCTCTCTACTTCGCTGGCGCCCTTTCTGCTGCAGCCGCTGTCCTCGTTTGGAAAGCCTTGCCCAGCATTCCCGCACCCCAGCGATTGAGCCACGAGAAACCAAAACGCTTGCGATTCCTGGATCCACGAATTCGGCGCTTTGCGCTCACAGCAATAGGTTTGTTCACAGGGTTCTCCGCCATTCAACAAACGCTGGGGTTTCAGCTTCAGGACCAATTGGAACTCAGCGGTGTCGAAACGGCGCAATACACCGGCGCAGCCTTAATGGTTTCGGCGGTATTTACCTTTGTCGTTCAGGTCACCGCCATGCAACGACTGAAACTTCCCCCCCACGTATTTGTGCGCACGGGTCTGGCTTTTATGGCTCTGGGATCACTGCTTGTTGCTGGCTTTGCCAACTTTACAATGCTTGCCTCGGGAATGGCGTTGCTGGGGACAGGACTGGGCTTGTCCATGCCGGCGATCACAGCCGGAGCCTCCATCGCGGTGAGCCCTGAGGAACAAGGCGGTGCAGCTGGAGTGATCTCTGCCTGTCCCGCAGTCGGTTTTGTCAGCGGACCGATTATCGGAGGCCTGCTCTATCCTCTGGCGCCCTTTGGACCCGCGTTATTTTCTGCCGTGATGTTTTTCGGAACCATAGGATTCTTGGTAAGCACTGCCAAACGCTAGCTGTTAGTCGCAATAGCGGCGAGCGCCTCACGCATTTGCGCTGGAATGGGTACCGGCTTGTTACTCACACGATCAACGAATACGTGGGTGAATGTCCCGTTGGCGCAGGCCTTGTCGTCCCCCTCCCGGAAAATACCAATACCATATTGCACCGAGCTATTACCCAAGCGGTCCACTCGCAGGGCACCCTGAAGTGCCTCCGGGTAGGCCACAGGAGAGTAGTAATCACAGCCAGAATTCACCACGAGGCCAACCGTCTCTCCGGTGTGAATATTCAAACCACCCTCATCAATGAGGTATCGGTTAGCGACGGAATCAAAGTAACTGTAATAAATGACGTTGTTTACATGTCCGTAGACATCATTGTCGGACCAGCGCGTCGTTATAGCCGTGAACCAGGGGTAGTCCGTGCGCGCCGGGGGCTGAGCTCTGGACATTGAATTACCTCGCTATGATTTAAGCGGCAGCAGCCATTGCCGAAATGCCGCGTTCAAAACGCAGCGCGATAGATTCCCAGCGCATCATCGTAACTAAGGTCTCGAGGATTGTTGATTAACAAGCGCTGCTGGAGCATGGCATCACTGGCCAGAGTCTCCAAACTCCCTTCATCAACACCCGCCTCGCGCAAAGTTGCTGGCATCGACAAATCGCCAATAAGCTCTTCAATGGCCGTAATCAGTGCCTGGGCTCGGGCTTCATCACTTCCCGACACAGCCCCTCCCACCACAATTTCCGCGAGTTCTGCATAGAGGGGTGTCGCATCGGGCAGGTTAAAGCGCAAAACCTCGGGAAGAACGAGCGAATTACTCAATCCGTGGGGTATATGGAAGTGCCCACCCAAGGGATATGCCAGAGCATGCACTGCGGCCACGGGTGCGTTGGCAAAGGCCTGACCAGCCTGCATTGCTCCCAACAACATCGCAGCGCGTGCATCACGCTGACGTCCATCGTGTACCGCCGTGCGCACATTATCGGCAAGGAGCCTCAGTGCACTCCGTGCCAGATTGTCCGATACGGGGTTCTTCTTGATCTTGGAAGTGTAGGCCTCTATAGCATGAACCATGGCGTCGACGCCGGTCATGGCAGTGATGTGGGGCGGTAGTCCCAGGGTCAGGTCTGCATCAAGAACCGCAACGTCGGGAAGCAAGACTGAAGAACTCACTCCGGCTTTCGTGGTTTCTCCCGTGGTGATAACGGCGACCGGCGTTACCTCAGAACCGGTGCCCGCTGTGGTGGGAACCAGGATCAGGGGAAGGCGACCGCCGACGACCTGATCAACTCCGTACATATCAGCCAGAGCCTGGCCGCCGCAAAGCAGAGCAGCAGCGACTTTAGCAACGTCCATCGAACTGCCACCACCAACGGCAATAACGCCATCAACACCCGCGGCTTTGCCCGCCTCGGCCGCAGCGAGTACCACCGCTTCCGGAGGATCTTCACTGACTTTGGGAAACAAACAAACCCCTACGCCGGCTGCACCAAGAGCATCCTGAACAGGCCCGATGAGTCCAATAGCTACCAGCCCGGGGTCAGTAACCAGTAAAGCGTTATGAACCCCCAGTTTGGCGCAGTATTCTGCCAGCTTCAGTGCTTCGCCACTTCCACTGACAAGACGCGCGACGGTATTAAAGGCAAATGACTGCATGCCGTACCTACTCCATGGTGATGATGACCTTACCCCGCGCTAAGCGCCCGGTCATCACATCATAGGCTTTCTCGTAGTCCTCAAGGGAAAACACGTCATTAATCGCTGGCTTCAGTTTGCCCTCGGCAAAAAGGCCCCACAGATCTTCGATGTTCTGAAGATGAACCGCGGGCTCTTCAGCAATGAAACGCCCCCAAAACACACCAACGATAGAGCAGCCCTTGAGCAGAGCAAGATTCAATGGAATCTCTGGAATAGGTCCGGCGGCAAAACCTACCACCAGGTAACGACCGTTCCATGCCATACCGCGTAATGCTGGCTCAGCGTAGTCGCCGCCTACGGGGTCATAAACAACATCGACGCCCTTACCTCCGGTTAGCTCTTTTACCGCTGCCTTCAGGTCCTGCTCGCTGTAGTTGATGGTCTCATCCGCGCCAAGCTCGCGACACATAGCCAGCTTCTCTTCTGAGCTCGCCGCCGCAATCACCTTCGCGCCCATCATTTTACCGAGCTCCACGGCAGTAGAACCGACGCCACCTGCAGCACCGAGCACTAGCAAGGTTTCGCCTTCTTTGAGGTCGGCGCGTTGTTTCAACGCGTGATAGGAGGTGAAGTAAGTCATGGCAACGCCTGCTGCCTGCGTAAAGTCCAGACCTTCGGGCATGGGCATTACGGCATTTTGATCTGCCGCAACTTGATCCCGAAAAGCGCCGCTACCGGTCATCGCGATCACCTTGTCGCCAGCCTTGTAACGCTCCACGCCTTCGCCCACAGACAACACCACGCCGGCGCACTCGCCACCGGGAGAGAACGGCATATCTGGCTGAAACTGGTACTTGCCCTGGATAATCAGAACATCCGGGAAGTTGAGGCCGGCCGCCTTAACGTCGATAACGACCTGACCCGCCTCGGCGGTTGGCTCCGGATGATCGGTCGCAAGCTGCAGCTTGTCGGCCATCCCGTGTTCTGTACAAAGTAATGCGCGCATCCTCTCTCTCCATGACCTGGTCAGTAATTCTTAGCATGGCGCCGTGCGCAGCCTTGAACTGTGCGCGGGACGCCAAAAAGCGTCATCCATGACAGGCTCGGCGCTCGCCATCCATGGCTCGCGACGCCCGCGCGCAGCTCAAGGCTTCACGCGGCTCGGTGCTTAATCTCTCAACACTGAGTATTACAGTACTTCAAACAGTCCTGCTGCACCCATACCACCACCAACACACATGGTGATGACAACGTACTTAACGCCGCGTCGCTTACCTTCGATGAGTGCGTGGCCAATCATGCGCGAACCACTCATTCCGTAGGGGTGACCAATGGCGATGGCGCCGCCACTGACGTTGAGCTTGTCATTATCGATGCCCAAGACGTCACGACAATGCAGTACCTGTACTGCAAAGGCTTCGTTGAGCTCCCAAAGGCCGATGTCATCGACGGTCAGACCATGCTGCTTCAGCAGCTTAGGTACAGCGTAGATAGGACCAATACCCATTTCATCAGGCTCAAGACCCGCGACCGCAATACCGCGGTAAAGCCCCAGAGGCTCCAGACCACGCTGCTCCGCAACTTTTGAATCCATGATCAACTGGGCCGACGCACCGTCAGACAGCTGTGAGGCGTTACCAGCGGTGATAGTGCCGCCTTCAATCACGGTCTTAAGACCCGCAAGAGCCTCCGGGGTCGTAGCGCGAATACCTTCGTCACGGCTGACCGTTGCTTCAGCCTCAGACTGTTCGCCCGTTTCCTTGTTCCACACAATGCGCTTGCAGGTCACGGGGGTCAGCTCCGCATCGTAACGGCCTTGCTCATAAGCTTCCGCTACTCGCTGCTGCGATTGAAGACCGTACTCGTCCATAGCGTCACGGCTAATGCCATAGCGCTTGGCAACGGTTTCCGCCGTCTGCAGCATGGGCATGTAGATATCGGGATGCATGGCTACCAGCTCTGGATCTGCAGCGCGATGCAGGTTCATATGCTCGTTCTGGACCAGCGAGATAGAATCAAGACCACCGCCGACAACGATGTCCATGCCGTCATACATAACCTGCTTCGCGGCAGTGGCTACTGCCATCAAGCCGGACGAACACTGGCGATCAATCGTCATGCCCGATACGGTGACGGGCAAGCCTGCTCGCAAGGCAATCTGCCGCGCGACGTTCTGACCACCGCTGCCCTGCTGTAGCGCGGCACCCATGATCACATCTTCGATTTCGCCCGGCTCCACACCCGCGCGACGAACCGCTTCACTCACGGCCGCAGCACCCATAGTGGGGGCTGGCAAATTGTTAAACCCGCCACGATAGGCCTTTGCGATAGGCGTACGCGCCGTCGATACAATTACTGCTTCTTTCATAACTTATCTCCTAAAAGACGACGAAGCCTCGCCGTCAAAAAAACATTGCTAGCTAAAAAACCCGCGATTTACTCGAGAGAAATACCCAAACCTGCGGCAGCCTGCGTCAGCATTTTGCCCGACTGTTCAAAACCAGCCTGTAGCGCGCGTCCACCCTCGGCGGCTGAAATTACACCCCAGTGAGCAGCGATGCCTTCGGGCGTCTGTTCTTCAGGTGTTAGCCAGAGGCCTTCACTTTCAACAATTTTCGACACAGCGTAGGAGCCCGCACCGGCACAAAGAATCGTGCGATTTGGACCGTCCTCGCTCACCAGGTACAGCACAGCGGGTGTAACAGTCTCGGGAGTCAGCAACTCGAACATCTTCTCTGGCATGAGGCCGTCCGTCATTCGAGTTCCTGCTGTTGGGGCTAACGCATTCACTCGGATGTTGTACTTCGCGCCTTCAAGAACCAATGTGTTCATTAGCCCGATCACGCCCATCTTGGCAGAACCGTAGTTGGTCTGACCAAAGTTGCCGTAGAGACCGGAGGAAGAGGTGGTGACCACTACCCGACCGTATTCCTGCTCTTTCATGATTTCCCAGCAGGCGCGAGTGCAATAGACGGTACCCATAAGATGAACGTTTAGTACAAGCTCAAAATCTTCCATGGAACCTTTGATGAAGCTCTTATCGCGAAGAATGCCTGCATTGTTTACGAGGATATCAACGCGACCCCACTTCTCCATTGTCGCGGCGACCATGGCTTCGACTTGCGCGTAGTCGGCGACATTAGCGCCGTTGGCCATTGCCTCACCGCCGGCTGCCTCGATCTCGGCAACCACAGCGAGAGCGGCATCAGACGAGGATCCCGTACCGTCTTTGGAGCCACCCAAGTCATTAACTACAACCTTGGCACCACGCTTTGCAAGCTCGATGGCATGACTGCGACCCAGTCCTTGTCCTGCGCCGGTAACAATAGCCACTCGACCGTCATAACGAATCGTCATTCTAAAATACTCCTTTTATGTGTATCAGCCGCAGACAATCATCGCGAGAGACTCAGCGACGAGCGCGGGTGTGTCTACGCCTTCAATCTCAACCGTCACCGACGATGTCAGCAAGAACCGATTATCATCTTTCTGATCAACGCTGATCAGTTCGCTGTGAGCGCGGATGCGCTTCCCCGCACGGACCGGGTTCAAAAAACGCACTTTGTTCAGGCCATAGTTAATACCCATCACAACGTTCTCTGGTACCACACCGGTGCCTTCGCTCAGCTTTGGCAGCATTGATAGTGAAAGGAAGCCATGAGCGATAGTGCCACCAAAGGGCGTCTGCGCAGCTTTTTCCTCGTCGATGTGAATAAACTGATGATCTTCCGTGCAGTCCGCAAAGGTATTAATGCGATCCTGGTCCATCGTCGCCCACTCGCCGACTGTCTTGTTGCCCACCTGATCCACAAGCTGCTCTTTTGGTACGACTGTAACTCCCATGTACTTTCCCCTATTACTGATTGAATTCTGTCGTTAGTGAGCGGCGCCAAGCGCCGCACAGCCTTTGCTATCTGTACCTATTAACCGTCGCGGAACGTCGCGTTAACCGGCTCTTGATCCGAGTATTTTTTAAACTCATTACGACCTACAACCATGCGATGCACGGCATCGGGACCATCAGCAAGACGCAGGGTTCGCTGCCCCATGTACATAGTTGCCAGCGGCGTGTCCTGCGATACACCCAGACCACCAAACATCTGTATCGCTTCGTCGATTACCTTGAGCGTCACATTCGGCACGGCGGTCTTGATCATCGATATCCAGATACGCGCTTCCTTTGGATCAACGTTATCCATCATCCACGCAGTCTTAAGGGTCAGGAGTCGCGCTTGCTCAATGTCCATGCGCGCGTTGGCAACGATGTCGATGTTGGCACCTAGACGAGCCAAAGGCTTACCAAAGGCCACTCGTGTGGTCGCTCGCTTGCACATCAGCTCTAAGGCACGCTCGGCAGCGCCCAAAGCGCGCATGCAGTGGTGGATACGACCAGGCCCAAGACGACCCTGAGAAATTTCGAAGCCACGTCCCGCACCAAGAATGACGTTGTCCTTGGGCACGCGAACATTGTTGAACGCGAGCTGCATGTGTCCGTGGGGTGCATCGTCCATGGAAAACACCTGCATGGGACGGATTATTTCAACGCCCGGAGTATTGATGGGCACGAGAATTTGAGACTGCTGCTTATGCTTAGCGGCATCGGGATCGGTTTTGACCATCACGATCATGATCTTGCAGCGCGGATCGCCCGCGCCAGATATCCAGTGCTTCTCGCCGTTAATGACCCACTCGTCACCTTCCAGTACGGCGCTGGTGCAGATGTTGGTCGCGTCAGAGGAAGCAACACCGGGCTCGGTCATTGCGTAGGCGCTGCGAATCTCACCATTGAGGAGCGGTGTGAGCCACTCAGCCTGCTGTGCTTCGCTACCGTACTTAGTCAGTACTTCCATGTTGCCGGTATCTGGCGCGGCGCAGTTAAAAGACTCTGCGGCCAAGTGCGATCGACCCATCTGCTCAGCCAGATAAGCGTATTCAACGGTCGTTAGACCGCTCGCTTGCTCACCTTCCGTGAGGAAAAAATTCCACAGCCCCTCAGCACGCGCTTTCGCTTTGAGGGTCTCGATGATTTCGGTTTGTCGCTCAGTGAACTGCCAGCGATCACCTGTCGCAATCTCCGCGGCGTATTCCTTCTCTACGGGCACGACTTCTTCGTCGATAAACGCCGTAACGCGCGCCAACAACGGCGCAACTTTTTCCGATACTCCTAGGTCCATGACCCGATCTCCTTGCGTGCATGCCCCACGTTCTTGCAGGGCAAATAAATGAAAACCCTCAAGCAGCTGCTAGCTGTTCGCTCAGCTCTGCCTTAAGTTGTCGTTTAAAAATCTTGCCCGTAGCAATACGTGGCAGGGCGTCCTCGTGAAAACGGACGTGTGCGGGAATCTTGAATCCCGCAATGTGCTCTTTCAAAAAGCTTTGAAGCTCCTCGGCAGACAAACGCTCACCTTCGCGCAGCACCACACTGGCAGCAACGGCCTCGCCCAGGCGTTCATCGGGAACGCCGTAAACAGCAGCTTCACTCACCGCCGGATGCTGATAGATGCCGGCCTCTACTTCGATACAACTTATGTTTTCGCCGCCTCGGATGATGATTTCCTTCATACGATCGACAATGAACAAAAAACCGTCTTCATCGATGTAGCCCACATCACCCGTGTGGAACCAACCATCGCGAAAAGCCTCCGCACTGGCTTCGGGCTTGTTCCAATAGCCAAGGCAATTCGCAGGAGAGTGAATACACACCTCGCCGCGCTCGCCCGCAGGCACCGGCTGATCATTCTCATCGAAGATCGCGATGTCCGTGACCGCAGGTACCGGCCGTCCGGCACTGCCCGGTCTCGCGCGGTACACGGCGCCCGTATTGATGGTCCCTAAAGCATTAGTCTCGGTCAGCCCGTAGCCGATACCTGCCGATGAATGCTTGAAGGTGGTTGCGAGCTTCTCGACCTGTGCGGGCGGCCTGGCCGCACCACCACCATAAATCTCGGCAAGAGACGATAGATCCCGGTCGGACTCAGCCGCCGCAGCCTGAAGCTCTGCAGACATCGTCGGTACGCCGGTGAACCAGGTAATGCGCTCTTCTTCGATCATGCGAAGCGCTTCCTGCACGTCCCACTTGTGCATGATCACTAACTTACGACCCACAATAAGGGACAGCAAGAAAGCTGTGTGACTGCCGGTACAGTGAAACAGCGGAATAGTGAGCAGGCCTGACGCTGGAAACTTTGCTGGCTCGCTATCGCCACCGGCCTGCTTTGCTGACAAACCCAACAGCATCCAGCTGTAGAGCGCCGACAACATACCGCGGTGAGATGACAGTGCGCCTTTGGGATGCCCTGTAGATCCCGAGGTGTACATAATTGTGGCGTGATCGTCACCGGTCACCTCGACCTCGGGCATCTGTGCACCCGCATGAGCGGCTACCAAATCCTCGAACTTGCTGAACTCCACCGCAAGACCTTCGCAGTCGTCCACAGCGATAAGCTTAAGCTGCAACTCATCCTGAAGAGGCAATAGGCGTTCCATGCGCTGACGATCGACAATAACCAGCTTTGCACCGCAATCCTTTAAACCGTAGTCGAGCTCCTCGGTGGTCCACCAGGCGTTCATTGGCACGGCTACCGCGCCAATGGACAGCGCTGCGATGAAGCCCATCATCCACTGTGGGTTATTGCGGCTGAGAATGGCCACGCGATCACCGGGCTTCACTCCGAAGTCATCAATAAGGGACCGTGCGAGCGCTGCGGACTGCGCATAGCTTTCACCAAAGGTCATGCGGTCATCGCGATAGACCGTGAACTCCTTATCCGCGTGATTCAGCATAAAGCGGAAGTACGCGGCCATATTCTCTGGTGCTGAGGCGAAGCTTCTATACTCCGCGCCATCGATGGTAACGGTGCTCAACGCAAAGGGCGCGCCGTCCTGGGTGAGCTGCTCGACAGCTTCATCAATTTTCTGCAGTTCTTCGCTCATACTTTTTATAGTTTCCTGTGCCTGCGGAGTAAATCAGCTCATCAGTATCCACCGATTCGCGCGAAACGATCCAGATGATAGTAGTAGTCACCCATCAAATGCTCCAGTACGCGGGCACGCTTCATGTACAAGCCGATGTCGTATTCGTCTGTCATACCGACCCCGCCATGCATCTGAACGCCCTCATTACTGGCGAGTCTGGCAACTTCACTTAGCTTAGCCTTCGCAGCACTGGCCAAACGCGACAGATTTTCGTCATCCGCGTCTACTGCCTGCAGAGCTTTAAGGACGATAGACCGGGCCAGCTCCAACTCTGCAAACAAATGCGCGGCGCGGTGCTGTAAGCCCTGGAAGGAACCAATCACCTTCCCGAACTGCTTTCGCTCCCGGATGTAGTCCATAGTTCTCTCAAAGGCCTCTAAAGACAGCCCGAGCAACTGTGCAGAAAAGCCAATGGCCGCAATATCAAGTGTGCGCTCAAGCGCTGCCCAGGCATCACCTTCACCACCCATGAGCGCATCAGATGACAGTCGAACACCATCCAGTGCGACGGATCCGCATTGCCGGCTATCAACCATGTCACAGGGAGTCACGCTCAGTCCCGCGGCATCTGCAGGAACCAAAAACGCGCTCAGGCCATCTTGATCTCCGGCTGCTCCACTACTGCGTGCAATCACAACAAAGGCATCGGCGGATTTGGCATCCAAAACCATGCGCTTTTCACCAGATACGACGTAAGCGTCACCGTCGCGTGTTGCCGTCGCGGCCACCGCTGCTGGATCGAAGGCACCGGACTCCTGCAACGCCAAGGTGACCTGCTTTTCGCCAGCAGCTATTTCTGCGAGCCACGTCGCTTTCTGCGGCTCCGTGCCCAGACAGTTAATCGCCGTGGCGCCAACCAGTACGCTTGCCTCAAGGGGCGAAGCACTCAGATGACGTCCAGCCTGCTCCAGAACCACACCCAAGCCCGTGTATCCATAACCCAAACCGCCATAGGCCTCAGGAATCGCAATCCCAGCCCAACCCATCTCAACCATCTCTTGCCATACAGCGGGGTCAAAGCCGAGCTCATCACCAGAATCCCGCAGTTTACGAAGGTGCCCTACGGTCGCCTTACTCGCCAAAAAGCCTGCTGCAGACTCTTTGAGCATTTGTTGTTCTTCATTTAGCACTAATGTCATGACAGCAACTCCTCAGGCGTCGGGTAGACCAAGCACACGCTTGGCTACGATGTTGAGTTGAACTTCGGAGGTACCGCCCTCGATGGAATTACCTTTTGATCGCAAAAAGCTGCGTACAGTTTCGCCTCCGCGGTATTCATCACCAGACCAACCCAGCGCAGCTTCTCCACCCACAGCGAGATTCAACTCGTTACGACGCTTGTTCAATTCCGTGCCGTAGTACTTAAAGATTGATGACGCGGGCCCAAGGCCCTGCCCAGCTTTCACTTCGTCGCCAACGCGCTCCATGGTCGCGCCAAACACCATGGTGTCCAGCTGATGCTGGGCTATGTCTTGGCGCAGGATGCCGTTACGAAGCCGTCCTTCCGCATCGGCACCCATCTGCTCGACTGCCGTTTTACCCAGGGACTTACCTCCCGAGGTGCCAAACGCTGAGATCATTTCCCGTTCATGCGTAAGCAGGTACTTGGCAATTGTCCAGCCCTGACCTTCTTCGCCAACCAGGTTCCGCTTGTCCGCGCGAGCGTCGTCAAAGAAGGTCTCGCAAAACGGCGAAGAACCACTAATAAGACGAATGGGCTTTGCAGTCACTCCGGGCTGGTCCATATCGAAGAGTACAAAGCTTATGCCTTCGTGCTTGCTACCGGAGTTGTCCGTGCGTACCAGGCAGAATATCCAATCCGCCTTGTCTGCGTAGGAAGTCCAGACTTTCTGGCCATTGATTACATAGTGATCACCATGATCGTCAGCACGCGTTTGTAAACTTGCCAGATCTGAGCCTGCGCCAGGTTCGGAGTAACCTTGACACCAGCGAATCTCGCCGCGGCAGATGCGCGGTAGATGCTCCAGTTTTTGCTCCTCACTACCGAACTTCAGTAGTGCTGGCCCCAGCATTGAAATGCCGAAAGAGTCCAGCGGGCGCCGGGCACCAATTCTGGCCATTTCTTCTCTTAAAACCTTAACTTCCTCGGCGGAAAGACCACCACCGCCGTACTCCTTGGGCCAGTGAGGCACGGTCCAGCCTCGCTCGGCCATGCGCTCACACCATAGAGGCTGTTCGGGGATGTTTACTTCGGGATTTCGACCACCGTTATAGATATCTTCAAAGCTGTTAACGGGTTGGCGCATGGATTCGGGGCAATGGTTGGCAAGCCACTCCCGGGTTTCCTGACGAAAGGTATCTATCTCGGTCAAAGCGGAAGCCTCCTGAGGGTTACGAATTCGAATATGAAGGGCTTGGGCAGCCTGTGCCCGCACCGCAAAAAAGTCGGATTTGAACATACAGTATGTTTTACTGTCGCTCAAGTATTCTTCACGGTAAAGAAAAGGCGCCGGTGCAATCCGGCGCCTCCAAAGATCGTCAAAAAGTGCCTTAGCGAACTACCAGCTCAACACGTCGGTTGCGCTCGCGCCCGTCCCGGCTGTCGTTGCTGGCAATCGGGTTAGCCTCACCGCGACCCGTTGCACGCAACTGGTCAGCATCAACACCTTGAGACACCAGATAATCTACTGCTGCTTGCGCGCGACGCTCGGACAAGCCCAGGTTGTACTCCTCGGGACCCGAGGTGTCGGTGTAACCGACAACATCCATCTTCACGCTGCTGTGGGACTTGATAACAGCAACCGCTGAATCAAGAGCTGCTCGCGACTGAGCGTCCAAAGTCGCACTATCAAAGTCGAAGTTCAGACGGTCCACTGTCAGCACCACCTCGTCTTTAACGGGACAACCTGTCGCATCCACTTTGACGCCTGCGGGTGTATTCGCGCACTGATCTTTGTAGTCGGCAACACCATCCCCGTCACTATCAAGGGCACAGCCGCTCATATCAACTTCTGCGCCGGCAGGGGTGTTGGCACAGCGGTCCTTGTCGTCCATTACGCCATCGCCATCACTATCCATGGGCGCTGCGGCAGCTGCCGCCATGGGCGCTGGCTCTTCGTAATCGCAGATGACAGCGCCTACACCGGCACCCACTGCTACCCCACCTACCGCGCCGGCTCCGCCAGCGGTCGCGCCAACAACGCCACCCACCGCGCTACTGCCGACGATACAGGTTTCGTAATCGCGTATATCAACGCTGCTACAAGCCGCGAGCACGGCGACTGACAGGAGTACAAAAAGCCGTGTAAACAATTTCATGGTCATGTCCTTTCTTTGCTGTTTTTTTAGTGGGAATTTGCATTCTGGGTTCAGGGCTTTTGATGCGAAACACGCACTAAACGCTGCAGCAATAGGTCCCCCCGCGGGAGGTTACACCATTTGAACCACGGGGCACACACTTCGCGCACGCGTTTTTGTGGCGGTGCTAAACTTTAGTTCATTAGCTGTCGCAGGGATTCAATCGATGTACAAAACACTGGATATAGAGCGCCAAGGACAGACCGCGTCGTTGTGGCTAAATCGACCCGACAAACTCAACCCTTTGTCTTTAGAGACGCTGGAAGAACTCACCCACGCGGCCAAAGAATTTAATCGCGACAACGCCATTAAGGTAGTCACTGTAGGCGGCAGAGGCCGGTGCTTTTCAGCAGGAGCTGACCTTGCGGGCTTTCCAGCACCTGGCGACGTTGGCGCCAGGGAAGCGGCTGATGCAGGACGACGCATGGCCGACGCCATGGAACAGATTAACGCCGTAACCATCGCCCGTATTCAAGGATGGTGCATTGGCGGGGGACTGGTATTGGCAGCTTCTTGCGATCTGCGCATAGCGGCGCAGGATGCGCGGTTCTCGATCCCCGAAGTCGATCTCGGCATTCCGCTGGCCTGGGGAGGCATCCCCAGGTTGGTGCGCGAGATTGGCCCGGCTCTCACTAAAGAGTTAGTCATGACCTGCAGACCGTTTGATGCGCAGGAGGCTTTGGGCGCCGGGTTTCTTAACAAAACAGTGGATATAGAAGAACTAGATGAGGCAGTACATCGCATGACCGAGTCCATAAGTTCTCGTCCAGCATTTCCGATACAGGCTACCAAGCGCCATGTCGATGCGGTGACCGCCAATCAGGTAGGACTCGCACGATCTTGGTCAGACGCAGACAGCCTTCTTGCCGGACTTTCAGACCCAGAATGTCAGGAAGCGCGAGAGCGCTACGTTCAAGCAAGGAGCAAAAGCTGAGCAAGGTTTAGCGACCGCCGACCAGCTCCCGATCGAGCATGACCTCCAGGCGAAAAACGATACCCATCACGCCTTCCCGTTTTTCTTCATAGAGATCTCTTCGCCAGTTGTAGCTCGGCTCTATCTCATAAAACAAAAACTGCCGAAAGAACTGCTTGCGGTATAAAAACCCGAGACGATAACTGGTCTCGTAGTTTTCAGGCTGGTCGCGGCCACTCACGGCAACAAAATACTCAATGGCGCTCGGAAACTTCGCATGGTCATCCAGCCAGCGTCGATAGGTAATACCGGTGTTGTAATCCCAAAACTCTTTATCTTCACGGTATCGAACACGCCCGGCCCATCGAATCAGGCTCTTATCGTCCAGAATTCGGTTCGCCTCAAAATTGGTCAGTGAGCGATAGCCATCCTCGGTGTGGTACTGCAGGCGCTGGGTGAATCGCGCCCAACTGTTATCGGTAATTGATTGCTGATAGCGAAAACGCACACCGGGTAAAATCGCCGGACCTGATCGCACGGAAATCGTGGCATCGAGGCGTGTGCGGCGGCCATCTCGGACATTTACGCGCAGGCCTACATCATTTTCCTGCCCGCGCTCTTCCTCAGTCAGCGTTTGCTCAGACTCCTCGCCGGAAAACACCAGGTCGACGCGTTCTGAAATCTTCGGAAGATCCACCTGCCCACGGAGCCGCACCTTGAGATCATGACCATCGCGTTGATCCCAATCATCTATAAAGATGGCGCGAACAAAGGAATCCGCCCGCTCCGCATCGCGCACTTGCGCACCGAAGAAGTCATCCATCCATTGGGCTAAGGCTTGGGTTCGATTTGTGGCGTACTCGTGGCTTTTGTCGACCCAGTGCGGCACCTCAATATCCGAAGCAGGTTCGACCAACACTTCGCTAAGTTCTGCTTCGGCGATGTCTTGGACTAGCTCTGATGATGACCCAGCCGCGCCCGCGGAGGCGCATAGCACAGCACTCCAAAGGGCCGCCCTCCCGAGGAATTCGAAAAACCTTGTTACACCGGACATTCTCTTAGAATTATCACACTTGGCCTTTTGCCGCAGCATGAATCTGCAATGTGTGTTTCGTCACAGTTTTGGCACGCACCTTGCTGCTAAACTGTAACGTGAAGAAAAGCGTCAATAACACAGACATATAACAGTAGAGCAAACCGAGTGAACGTCAAAGTGCAGCGCAACACCAGCAGCCCTTCATTATTACCCAGTATTGGACGATCGATCGTTTGCGCCTTTGCCGCTATAGTCCTAGCTCTAATCACTCCTACTGCAATCGCACAAATTCCTACGGTAAGCCTGCAGGGCCTGCCCGCAACTCCATTGATTGGTGAAGAATTTTGTGTCGACGCCAGCTTTACCAATGCAGATAGCACAACCGGCTACGGCCCTTACCTCATCGCTGTTGTGGATAGCCAGATTCGGCAACTGAGCGTCGATTTTGTTGATATCCCTCCTCAGCTCACCCAGATTGGGACCTTTGACGCCACCGGCATGTTAACTGACCCCATCTCAGGCATCCCTCTGACCGGGAACCCGGGTGGTAGTGCATGGATTGCGCGGTACCCCGTCGGATCTGTTGACCAAGGACAACCCGCACTGGTTATGACTGTGTGTGCAGTTGTCGAGGCAGGAGCGGATATTGGAGTGGCGAAGCCGGTAGAGGTGATTCCCGGATTCGAGTTCGGCGACACAACGGTAGGAACAAACGGCGCAATAACCGGAACGCCCAGCAACTCCACTGTTACACCCGAACTAGCGCGTATTACGAAGGCAAATTCAGCGCCTGAAGGCGAACGCCCCCCCGGACCCAGCCACGCTTTTGTCTACACATGGAACGTGGACATTTCAGAAGGCGTTGCGATTGAAAACATTGTCCTGAGTGACGTCTTGCCTGCACAGATTCAGTGGACGGGAGACCCCATAAGCATCGCATCGCCCTTTGGCGTCGGCTGCTCAATAACCGGCGACCCTAATCTTGCACCGATCACGGGCGGCACTGTGACGGCAGAATGCACCGCCGTACTCGGCACCGCAGGTACCGCGGACTTGACGGTTTCAGTACCGGTTTACATTTCTGATGTTCTTGACGAAACCCTGCCTGACAGCGAAACCATCATCAACACGGTGACCTTTGATTACGACTATCAGGGCACAGGATTCAATGACACTGCGAACAGCACTGTTACCGCGGAGCATGCGACGCTGCAAAAGTCCGTGTCGGGTACGGGACTTCCCGGCGGAGTCCTCACTTATGTAATGAACTTTCGTCTCACCGACTACCCGGACGCACCTCCCGGCGCGGGTGCTAACGCCTTCTTGATCGATGACGTGATCGCTGATGGCCTCAACTTCGACGGCACCGTCGCACTGATTATCGACGGTGCCACGGTACCCATAACCGCCACGGCAATACCCGGCCCAGGTCCCGGACAGACCTCGCTGACATGGGATATTGCTGCCGCAACGGGCGGCCAGCTTGATAATGGCGCTCAAGGTTCATTGACCTACGAGACAACCATCCTCGACACCTACGCCAACGGTGATCCCGTGCTGGCAGCAGACGGTTTCGATAATTCGGCAACTCTCACCTATGGACTTACGGAAGGCGGTAGCGGTGCTAACGATTCAACCATTGAGGCCGCAGTGCAGCCCAATGTACCGGACAAGACTATTTTTTCTCCTAATCCGGTTCCACCGGTTCTGGAGCCTGGGGATGAAGTTGTATTTGAACTGTCGTTGAGCATTCCTGCTGGAAACACGGACAATGTGACGTTCGTCGATTTTCTACCGCGCCCCGTGTTTACCGTTGCAGACTTTGTCGAAGCGAATGACCTTTCTATTTTGCCGCCCTTTGCAAGCCTCAACCCCACGGTCACGACGCAGGCAAGCAACAACTCGATTCGCATGGAGTTTGGCAACGTCGCTACAACCATTGCCACCACGCTGCGTGTACGACTGACCGCTCGCATTGTCGGCACGCCCTTCGCGGACTCACTGTTTCTCACCAACCTATTGGAAACGAACTACGACACCACCGATGGCAGGACCATCACAGACCTACAGGCCGTTGGCGGAACCATCGGCGCACCGTCTCTCACCATTACCAAAGGCGTTATCGCTACCGATAACAGTGACGCGATCATTGTTCCGGCTCCGCCGGCGGACCCTAGCACGGAAACCGCGGAGAGCGACGTCAACGGCGTTGATGCCTTCGATGAAATCACCTATCTGTTAACCGTGGAGAACGTTGGTACAACACCCGCTTACAACGTTACTTTTGATGAACCGGTAGTGAGTTTACTGGCCTGCACTGAACCCACTTTAGGTGATGTTGTCGATGGCAACGGAAACGTGTTGCCGTTCACGGGCTCCTTAACCACCGGTATTGTTTTAGATGACCCATTAGCCGCAAACGATGGAATGGAAGGAGCGCCATACGGCACAGACACAGCTCTGGCGACCGTTCGATGTACTCTGGATAACGCGGTTGAACCTTTGCAAACCGTAACTAACGAAGCCGGAGTAACATGGACATCAGTCCCTGACCCTTCTGCACCGTTTACCCGTGTCACGGACACAGCCGAGGCGGTGATTGCGAATCCCCTGGTCACTAAAACAATTACCGATATTTCTCCGGGCTACAGCTCCCAAAACCTTCGTGCACACATCGGCGAGCTCGTCACTTATGACCTGGTAATCACTGTCCCCGAGGGCACCTCTACCAGCGTACGGGTGGAAGATCGACTACCTAACGGAATGGCGTTTGCAGACGTCGTTTCCATTGTGCCAAGTAGCGCAGACGTCACGACATCGCTGGGCAACTTCAACAACGTGCTTGCCAATGCTGGATTCAACAGCCTAGGCAGCGGTGAAACAGCGCCTGATCGCAGGTTGGTCTTTGGCCCCGCAAACAACGCCAGCGGCTTTGGAACGATCACGAATGCGAACAGCGACAACACCGTCGACGAAACCATCACTATTACTTATCGAGCCAAAGTCCTGAACGCTTCGGTCAACACCTCGGGACAGCGACGACGCAACCGCGCCC
Source organism: Congregibacter sp. (assembly GCF_045107095.1). Taxonomy (GTDB): domain Bacteria; phylum Pseudomonadota; class Gammaproteobacteria; order Pseudomonadales; family Halieaceae; genus Congregibacter. The sequence continues at coordinate 41,544 of NZ_JBGCFU010000041.1, forward strand.
GGTGGCTGTGGCAAACCAGCGGGGAGTCTCGGCGCAACGTTCAAGGACGCGCAGACCCTATTCGCATCGTAGAAAGTAGTCTGCAGCTTGCGAAAACGTTTACGCCTGATACCGGCGACAATGCGACACCACCGCTCGTCACGCTGACGCTGAATCATGCGAGCGGAACTACCGCTGACGCTTTCGATGTGAGTTTGAGTGATGTACTCCCGAACGATATGCGCGTCGATGGTCCCATCGACGACAGTCTTTGTCCGGCAACACCCGACAATATAACCATCACCTCACTAGCCGCATCAGACCAGGTAGAAGCAACCTGGGGCCGATTCCCCCAAGGCGCGGTTTGCACGCTACGCTTTCAGACTGAATTCATCATCAATCCTATCGCGGGAAGTCAATTAGAAAACTGCGCGGAATCGCTTTGGGAGAGCCTTTTAGATACAGATCAGCCCGTATTACCCACAACACCAAACAATACCCTTGGTGTGGAAAGAACCGGTAACGATGCCGATCCCGGGCAGCAAAACAACTATCGCCTGCAAAGCTGCGATATCTTCACCGTATTTGGCGTGGGACTGACAAAGAATGTCACCACAACGGATCAAAGCCACACAGACAACATCCCCGGTACACCCGCCGACGCAGAATCACTGACGATTGGCGAGACGGTGACTTTTCAGGTTGTGGCGACCATCCCTGACGTCAACATTCCCAACCTGACCATCACTGACTTACTTCCCATTACAGACAATGTGCTGGAACTTGTCTCGGCGAGAACTATTTCTGTCGGTGGCGACCTAACACCCACGATCCCGGACCCGACAGCTGCTATCGACGATCGTGATGGCGACGGCGTTAATGACCGTGCAGTATTGAACTACGGTCCGGTAACGCAGGCCGCTGACGGCACCACCAATTTCCGCGACCGGATTCGCATAGAGGTGGTTGCCAAAGTCAAAGACGTACTGGTCAACCAAAACAACGACAGCACCAGCAACGGCGCGATTGCCCGATTCCTACCATCAATCACATCGTCTGACAGCGCGGCCTTGGAAATCGTCGAGCCGCTACTGAGCATCAGCAAAACAGCGAACACAGGACAGGCGGAAGCAGGTGACCTGGTTACCTATACCCTTCGTGTGGAGCACAGCCCCGCCTCACGTATAGACGCCAAAGACCTGGCTTTAAGCGATGTGATACCTACAGACCTTAGTGTAGTGCCCGCGGACGTCAGACTAGGCGCTGTCTGCAGTGCTTTGCCCGATACCGGGCCTACGTTGGCAGCCGGGGAAATTACTGCCACCTGGTCAACGTTCCCTCTAGGAGGCGTCTGCGAAATCGAGTTTGACGCTTCAGTAAATGTAACAGCCGTAACCGGGCAGACGATAATCAATACCGCCGAAGTGATATGGACCACCTTGGATACCCAAGGCGACCCTGATGACAGAAGCTACGACCTCACTGACCAATGGACACTTAACATTAGTGCGCCGGGCATCGCCAAGGAGATTACGGCGATTGATATCGGTGACTTTGTCTTGGGCGCCTCCTCGCAGGATCTGACCATCGGCTCAACAGTCACCTTCACCATTGATGCTGATTTCCCCGACGGGACGACAGAGCAAGCATTCGTCACGGACAGCATGCCGAACACCGATGTCGCCTTCGAAATAACAAGAACCGAAGTCATCGCTATTGGCAGTGACCTTTCAATCAGTAGCGGTCTGCTAGTGGGTGACGCAGCTCTCGACTGCAGCCCAGGAGCACCGCAAACCTGCGCTGAATGGTTACTGGGCAACGTGGTGAACACACCGGACAATCGACCGGAGCCCGACACCGACGATCGTGTCACCTTCGAAATCGACGCCATAGTGTTAGACAACGCACTAAACTCCGGAGCTCCGGGCGAAGACAAAAACCTGCAAAACCGCGCCCAGCTTCGCAGTAACTCCATTAACGTCGTCGCGGCCACAAGCTTCGATCTCATTGAGCCCCAATTGCAAATCAGTAAGCTCACCGAGAATGGCACCTTACCGGCCATCGTTGTCGCGGCGGAGCAGAAGAGATTTGTACTGGAAATTAATCACGCCGCCATATCCACCGCCACGGCTCGATCTATCACTGTCACTGATGTATTGAATAGCGACATGCTGTGGGTAAACGACAGTACGGTCGTATCTGACTGCCCGGGCTTTGCGATAGTAAATAGCCCGGCGCCACTTACCAACGGGAGCCTTGAGTTTTCAGTAGATTCACTCAGTGTCGCGGAAAGCTTCTGTGAGATTGGCTACGATGTTCAAGCGATCGGAGCGGGATTCCCTGTGCCTAGTGAATTTCCCAACGTAGCCACCATTGCCTGGGAGTCTGCACCGACAAGTCCAGAGTCACGGGCTGGGGGCGACAGCGATCGCAACTTCCTTGTAAGCCTTAGCACAGCCTCCGTAAGCAAGGTTGTATCTGGCACCTCTGTTCCAGATACAGGAAGCGCGCAGGCGAATCCACTGCTTGAGGATCTCACCATAGGAGAGCAGGTACGTTACGAGATAGTGACTGCATTTAGCGAAGGCCAGCAAACGGGCGTTGTGCTTACAGATACGCTGCAGGATGACGATCCCAGTGGCCCCATACTGGAACTCATCGGTGGCAACGTGATTTCTATTGGCGACAACATCACAACCTCGTTGCCAGGAACACCTGTTGTTGCCGGAAACGTAATAACCATTGACTACGGCACGGTTGACAACGTTGCGGACATGATCCTCAACGAGAAGGACACCATCGTCTACGAATTGATCGCTCGCGTGGTGGACGTGCCCAACAATGTTGCCGGAATTACTCTGACCAATACCGCAGAGCTGAACTTTGTAGGTGCCGGACTGCCTGAGACCAGCAGCGTAGATATCGACGTGGTGGAACCTGTTCTGGCAGCGACCAAAGACTTTACCGACTTAACGGAAGGCATCGCGACTATCGAAATCACGGTGACCAACAGTGGCACTTCCAGTGCTTATGAGCTCACGGTGACAGATGCGTTTGATGAGACGTTCTGGATACCCGGAAGTCTAACTCCGATCACGCTGCCGCCAGGATTCACACTGACTGAAGCGTCCGCAGCGGGCACAACTACCGTCACCCTTGAGACGGAAGGTAATCCCGCGAAGCCCGAGGAAGTATTGGCTCCGGGAGAAACGCTATCTATCACGTTCTCCATGGAACTGGTAAACGGCGGCATCGTTGGCGTCAGCCAAATAGACAACACGGCGGACGTTGAAGCAACCAGCCTACCGGGTGTTGATCCCGCTGAGCGCACGTACACCACAACTGCAACGGACAGCCTGTTCTTTCCGGATTTGGTGTTGGAGAAAACGTGGATAGGGCCAAACAATCCGGCGGAACCCGGCGACACAATTACTTACACCCTGACGCTGGACAACAACGGACTAGCTGCTGCTACGACGCTGGTGATTACCGATACACCAGACGCCATTGGTGAGTTTCAAGCCGGATCTGTGAGCGCATCGGGCATAGGTGTAGTGGACACCGGCAACACGCCGGGCGACACCAGTATCAGTGTGAGCTACACCACACTTGCGGCGACCGCGACTGCAACGATTACATACGATGTTCTGTTGCCACTGCCGTATCCCGATGGGCAGACTTCTCCGGAAGAGCTGAGCAACCAAGCCAACGCTGACTCTAAAGAGCAACAAGGCATCATCTCTGATGACCCAACTACGGGTACTGCAGACGATCCAACAGTTGTTCCGGTCATTGCGGATCCCGTGATGAACGTTACCAAAGACGATCAAGTGGTACTCACCGCTCCTGGGGCCGTAATCGAGTATCTCATCGCCTACAGTAACTTGGGCAACCAAGACGCCACCGGCGTGGTCATCACCGAAACGGTACCCGCAAATACTGTTTACACCGCGGCAAGCAGCGCTGCAGGGTGGAGCTGCGCTGACGGCAGTGGCCCCGGAACGACCTGTGAATTCACCGTTGGAAATCTGTCGGACACGCCGGGCAATGTGGTGTTTGCCGTACTCGTCGATACACCGCTACCTCCAGCCGTTACTCAGATCGACAACCTCGTTTCCATCACCGATGACGGCGATGAGTTCGACCCCGGGGCGCCGGTTGTTCCGTCGACAGACACGGACACAGAACAAACACCGATTGGAGGTGCATCCCCGCAACTGCAGATCACCAAAGATGATGGCGGCATCGGCGTCACCCCCGGTCAACGTTATAGCTACCTCATTGATTACGCGAACATTGGTAATCAGGGCGCTACCGGCGTAGTGGTTTCGGAAACCGTTCCCGACGACGTGGCGTTTAGTGCAGTGGCGAGTTTGCCGAGTGTCTGGAGCTGCCCCGATGGGAGCCCACCGGGTACGGTTTGCTCCATCACCATACCTCTACTGTTAGCCTCAGTTAGTGATCAGGCTCGCTTTGGTCTTGATGTCAATTTCCCTGCAGAGGCTGGCAGAGAGCTCATCATCAACACTGTAGATATTGAGGATGACGGCGCAAACTCTGTGCTCCCTGCAACTGATACCGACACCGATGACACACCTCTCATCGCCGTACCTGAGATTTACGTAAGCAAACAAACAGATGCCGGTATTGTTCGCGAAGGCGACAGCATCATCTACACCGCAATGTACGGAAATCAGGGAAACCAGAATGCCACCGGCGTTATCGTTCGTGAGGCTGTACCGCTCGGATCTACCTTTAATGCCAGCAACAGTGCCCCGACTCCTTGGAGCTGTGCAGACGGTGCGCCTGGCGGAACGATTTGCGAGTACCAGGCGGGAGCGGTCAATGTGGGTTTCATGGAAACTCTGATGTTCGCGATCGACGTTGTAAGCACACCCGATAACCGGCAAATCATTAACATCATCGAAGCCAATGATGACTTCAGTAACGGTCTGGATCCTGTGCCCGAAAACAACATCGCGCGGGTAATCAATATGTTCCCGGCATTAAGCGTTGACACGATGAGTCGCAGTGCCCTGATTGTTATGGCGCTGCTCTTACTCGGAATGGCCAGACGCCACCAACGGAGAGAGCGATAAGCTCTGAGAGCCCTAAAGATTAGTGTTGGGCGCACAGTCCAATGCGCTCAACTCTGATCTTCAAGGACTGCCCCCGCCGCCAAGCGCCCAGACATCGCTGACATAGGCACCCCGGCACCGGGGTGCACTGAGCCGCCGGCAAGATAGAGTCCTTTGACGCGACTGCGGGCACCGGGCCTTGCAAAGCTCGCCATAGATCCATGGTTCGCGCGCCCGTAAAGCGCTCCCCCACTACCCGGAAATCGCTCGCTGAACCCCCGCGGATCCGTGGTCACGCAGGATGCCTCATCAAATTCCAGCTCGCAGCCGCACTCACGCAGCAGGGCGAGCGCCTTACTTTTGTACTGTGCAAGCTTGTGCGGGTCTCGCAGACGCCGATCTCCGTCAGCAGGAGCGTTGATCAACAGCAACAAACGTTCAGGGCCTTGGGGAACGTTTCCGCCAGCGCGATCCTGAGCACAGACATACACCGTCGGGTATTCCGTGATCTGCCCTCGACCAAAAATGGCGGCAAATTCTTCCGGATATTCTTCAGCAAAAAACACGGTGTGATAATGCAGAGCGAGGCCCGAGACTTTCGCCACCATACAAAACGTCATTGCAGACAAGGACCGATTTGTGGGCATTACCGGCTTAACGCTGGGTGCCACCGCCGCTCCTAGCATTCCCGTACCTAGGGCAGAGATGTCACCGTTATAAACGATTTGATCCGCCCGTAGCTCTCGCTCATGCTCAGTTAGCACGCCTACCGCACGATCGGCCTCCATCACGATCTGGCGAACACCTTCATCAAAGGAAAACTGCACACCCAGGCCCTCCGCCAGTTCCCGAAGCGCCACCGCGACAGCGCGCATACCTCCGTCGACAAGCCACACGCCCTCTTGCTCCACATGCGCGATGAGCATTAGCGTTGCCGGGGCCTTTAGCGGAGAGGAACCCACATAAGTCGCGTAACGACCAAAAAGCTGCCTCAAACGAGGATCGGCAAAGTGATCATCCAACGCGGACCATAAAGAAGAGAAAGGCGCCGTGCGCCACATCGCATCTAACTTGCTAAAACCGACCCGGCTAACCAACTCGAGCATGCCCGGGCGAGAGGACGCGATAAACGGTTCACGCAGCGTTTCGTAGATATCAGCACTTCGCGCGCAAAACGCCCTGTAACCTAAGGCGTCTTCTCTCCCTGCGAACTCCTGGATCGCTTGTTCGGACCGCTCCGTGCTCGCGTACAAATCCAGTACACCGCCCTGTCGCCACGCATGGCGAGCAAGCACATCGGCTTTTTCCAGACGTAAATGCGCCTCCAATGCCGATCCCGCTGTCTCGAAGAGCTGGTCAAAAATCCAGCGCATAGTGAACACCGTCGGCCCAGCATCCACCCCCACTCCATTCACGGGTAGCTGACGCATCTTGCCGCCGGGTTCCGCCGCACGCTCAAGTACCGTGACACGATGTCCTGCAGCTGCCAACTCGATGGCCGCGGCTAAACCGCCAACCCCCGCACCGATAACGAGAGTATGGTTGGCGCTCAAGCTGCAGTTCTCGCACGAAACTTTAAAGTCACGGCGCGCTGGTGATAAATAATCAAGGTCAAACCAGTAATCAAAGGAACAGACCACAGCGCGGGTGTCAGTGCGATCTCCGGCAGCATGCGCACAGCCCCAAAGGCAAAAAACGCGGTATACACTGATATGCCAGCTCCTACCAACGACTTAATGTGTTCCTTAATACGATCGAGCGGCCGCGGATTAGGCTTGTAAAGAAACCAGAGATTCGTCCCTACGGTGGCAAATCCCACCATAGAGATGCCCACCATCAAAAGCTGATTCAGCTCCCAGCCCCGCCAGGCGCAGTTCGCGGACGCGATGGTGAGCAGGACTTGCAGCAGCAAATTATGCCAGGTGCGATTGGCCTTATGATCCCGACGATTCTGAATACACAGCCAACCATGCCAAGCCAGGTTGATCGTTAGCGTAGCGAGATACAGCATCATCCATCCGAAGATCCCTGCGATGAGTGCAGGATCACCGAATTGTGCGTGATCGACCAAATGCGGGTGAGTCGCGATAGGATCTGACAACGTGGTCAGCGCAATACATATCGCAACGCTGCCCGTAACCAGCATCATCATCGTGAACAGCTTGCCAAAGCGTGCGTGATTTACGCCGCCTTTGCGTCCGACCACGGGCACCCAGAAACTGATTAAACCGGTAGCACCCGTGACGATGTGTATCGCCACAAGAATTTCAAACAGAGTGTGGGTCGACATCATTGCGAAGGAACCTGATACTGAAACCTCATAAAAACACCCTGGGCACTATGAGCCAAGACAAACACTATATTCCTCCAAAACCTCATTCCCTCGCTGCGCTTCCGGCGTTGATGCGGGTGCTGTGGAACGGTGATGGCAACCTGCTGGATCTTCTCCCAGCTGCTGCCTACCGCTTCCCTGTGGGAAACCTCGGGTACTCGAGACGCTCCACCGTGCTGTTTAATGACCCCGATCTCGTGCGACACATCATGCGCGACCCCGATGGCATCTTTCCCAAGAGCGATCTCATGGTCAACGCCCTTGAGCATCTCATCGGTGAATCGATCTTTGTTACCGACGGCGAAAAGTGGCGGCGTCAGCGAGCGATGATTGATCCCGCCTTCTCGCATATGCGCATTAGTCACGCCTTTGAGGCGATGCAGGCAGCGGTTAACGACTATGTACACACTCTCGAGGCGAGTGCCGATAGTGGTGAGCCACTCTCGCTGGATCTGGCTATGAGTCAACTCACCGCTGACATCATCTGCCGCACGGTATTTTCCACCTCGCTGGATTCTCAGGTTGCCCACGATGTCTTTGAAGACTTCACGGTCTTTGAGCGTTCTGTTGCTCAGGTTGACATCAAGCGACTGATCTTTGAGCCCGCATGGACCAAGGCCCCGCAGCCACAAGTCGTGCTTGACGCCTGCACTCGCATTCGCAGCCATCTCGCGGCGCTCATCGACACGCACCTCGCGCCCGACGCTGATTACAACGACATTGCCAGTGCGGTAGTGGCAGCGCGGGACAGTGACACGCAGGAGCCTTTTACCAAGGACGAACTCATTGATCAGCTCGGCGTGTTCTTTCTTGCAGGGCACGAAACCACCGCCAGCGTTCTGACCTGGCTGTTTTTTATCTGCGCTCAAAGACCCACGCTGGTCGCCCAAATGCGTGAGGAGATTGATCGCGTTACCGGAATTGAAGGCGGGGGTGAAGTAGAAGGAGCGACCGATGGAAAAATTACCTTTGAGCACATGCGGCAATTGCCATTGCTCAAAGCAGTTTTTCGCGAAGCCCTCCGTTTGTACCCCCCGATCACTTTTATGCCTCGGGTTGCCATGGAAGACACGACGGTGGGACCCCGAAAACTGCCCAAGGGTGCGCTGGTGATGATTTCGCCGTGGACACTCCATCGCAATGGAGACTACTGGGAAAATCCCCACGCCTTTAAGCCCGAGCGATTCTTGCAAGAGAACGAGAGTGCGCTTACCAACGGCGCTTACATACCCTTTGGACAAGGACCACATACCTGCGTAGGCGCGGGTTTTGCGCAGACCGAAAGTCTGTTGATCATCGCTGAGCTGTTGCGACGCTTTGATTTTGAAGCCTTGAATCCGAACCGCGTTCGCCCCGCTGCGCGCCTTACCACGCGTCCTCGTGAACAAATATTTTGTCGCGTGACTCGCCGCAGTCGGTCGTAAATCTAGCGGTAGCATTACCTTCAAGGGTTCTCACCAAACCACGCGATGTCCCGCTGAGTTGCTTCACCGAGGGAAAGATCGCTGGTCATGGCCGGCCAGAGAATCTCCCAGGACATGGGCGTCATAAGCAAAAACGGAAGAGGGTCATGCCCTGCCCAAATAACGTCACGCGCTGCCAGCATCTCTTTAAAACGCCGAATAAATTCGCGAGGCTTGAAGATTGCCGCATAGGTCTCTGTAAGCGTTGAGTACGCCCACTGAAAGCGCGAACCTGATGCTAATTCAATGGCCGGCGCACTTTCAGGATCAAGGAGTGCACTACCAAGGGCGTGGGTATCGAAAAAGTGCACGCCACTAGTCGCCCGAGGGTTGCATTCAATCGCTCGCGCTACGCCCGATTCATCAACGATAAAGTCGAAGGCAAGGAACCCGCTGTAATTACTGTCTTTGAGGAAGTCGCTCACCCACGTTTGAGCCGACGGCGCATCGTCCACACGCTCAAAGCAAATAGCGACCGTCCCTGCAAAGACGCACCCGCGGTAGAACACGGTCGCCACTTCTCGTCCCTCACTGACTACCGAGAGCGAACTGATCAAATCTCCATCTAGATGGGTCTGCACCAGCCCCTCTTTGGAGCTGGAATCGAGAGCATCACCAGCCTTAGCGAACCGCAGGCCAATACCCGAACAACTGTGTACAGGTTTCTCCACGTAGTCGTTGTTGAGTGACAGCGCTAACGCACCAGGTTCATCCGCTGTGAATGTCTCAGGCACCTCTAGCCCCTTGCGCGCCGCGAGAGCAATAAAATCACGCTTGTGATGAAGTTCCGCAAGCTGTTTGAGAGGCGCTGCCCAAAGCCGGACTCCATCGGGCAGCTGATCGCTAAGCTTGGCTACGTGCAGTGCTTCTTCAGAAACCGGAATCACGAGATCCACGGACTCCTGCTCGACTATAGCGAGCAAATCAGCGAGGTAACACGACAGAGAATCATTGGGCGCGGTAACCCGAAAAGACCGGGCCACATCCCGGGATGGCTTACAGACGTGCCAGCGAAAAGGGTCAGCAACAAGTACGCGACACCCCGCCGCACGGCAGGCTCGAGCGATAGCGAGTGCCTTAGGCAAGCGGCCTAAGGTCAACAAGACGGTGG
>NZ_JBGCFU010000042.1:0-30501 GCF_045107095.1 Congregibacter sp.
CTGCGCATAATACATATTATGTTAAATAAAGGATTTGGTAAGTGTCTCGCGTTGTAGGTACCAGAACGCAAACACGGACCTCTGCCCCAAGCCGCTCTGCAGCCTAATAATCCGCCCAAAGCACCCTTAACTTTTGATTGATATTTTTTCACCACTAATTTACCGTTTTTGTACCCACACTTGTAAGCATTAGGCCTCGAGAGCTACCGCATGACAGAAAGCGCACTGACCGACGGTTTTGCCGCCTTTATTCGAGGCGCGTGGAAAGAACGGCAAGCCGGTTTTGCGGGCTACAACGCTAATCGCCAGCTAATAGAAGACGGTTGTGATCGTCCGCTTCCCTCAAGCCTCGACGACCTGTTGGTAGGTGCTGCAACTTTGGTCAGTGATTCCCGATATTCCATTCACTTGTGTGAACATGTTAGCGACCCATCCGAGGGGCCTGAGATCATCGCTGTTGTTGAATCTCACGCAGACCCAAAGTGGGCTGTAGCAATGGTGCCCAACATCAGGAGGCGTATCTGGGACATCATGCGACGCACCCCCGTTGCGATAATTCGTGTAGATCCTGAGTTTAATGCCCTAGACGCTACCGCCGCCGCGCAGGCTTTGTTTGCCGGGCACCCTGCCCCGTTCACCGGCACCAACTGGATGTCCTGCTTTGAAAACGACATCCGCGAAACTTTGCTCAAACTCCCAAAAAACGGCGGTTCCATAGAGGCGCGGCTATCGACAGGCGATGGAAAAACGAGTGACTTCTATGTTCGTTTATTAGAAGACCCAGGCGAGCGGTACATCCAATATGTCATGCTCAGCAAGCACCAAATCGGCCAAAGCACCGGTGCGCCCATCATCGGTCAGGCCTTAGATGTCGATGCTATGACCGGTGTCCTGTCTCGTCGGGGGCTTTTCTCCCTTGCGGAGCAAGCTCCACCCGATGCTGACTTTGTGGGCGTTTCCATAATCGACATGGTCGACATGGAAGGCGTCAACCAAATGTACGGTCATGCTGCGGGTGATGCTGTCCTGAAATCTGTAGGCCAGCGTTTGCGTCACCACAGCGGCAAGCACGACGTCATCGCGCGGGTGAATGGCTCGACCTTTGCCGTTCTCATGCGCCGAGACTCAAGCGACCTTAGTATAAAGACTATGACAAAAACGTTAGTTGATGCTGTGGTACAGCCAATCGCGGTAACTGTTAATGGTAGATCGACTCAACTAAGCATCCAGTGCTTCGCAGGTATCTGCGAACACTGCAAAGACGCCGGTGGGCTTACCAGCGAAAACCTCGATAAGTGCCTGCATGACGCCAAAATTGCCCTGAACACTACCCGTGATTCTGTAGACGAAACTGTTGTTTTGTTTACGCCCAAGCTTGAGGTGGCGAGGACTTTAAAACGCCATAAAAGCGACGAATACCAGCGACTGCATCAAAATCGCGCGATTAGAACCTATGCACAGCCGATCTACGATGTATCCGGTACCGAGCTCATTGGCCTTGAGGCACTGAGTCGCCCTTCGCAACCGCTGATTCACCACCGATCAATCCACGACCTTATTGAAACTTGTCGCACTACAGGTGGTACCACAGCGTTTTTCGATCTACTGATGCACAAAAGCTTACTCTCCTTTAGTCAATTGATTAAATCGCACAAAAGCCTTGAGGGTATTCGTCTTAATCTCAACGTCGATGTGGCGCAGGTGCGCGAGAGAGGCTTCGCCAAACGCTTGTGCTCGCATTGCACTCAAGTGGGCGTGCCGCCGCACCAAGTGTATGTGGAGCTCACCGAGTCAGCGTTGATGGAGTACTCTCGAGTCTTGATCAGCGAGCTTAAAAGACTCCGCGACTGCGGGTTTATGCTGTCTATGGATGATTTCGGAACCGGCTTCAGTTCGCTCAAACGCCTTCTGGATTATGAGTTTGATCAACTGAAGATCGACCGCTACTTCATTGAGCGAAGTGTGAAAGACCCTCGCGCTCGCCTGTTGCTGAAACACATGACCGAATTCGGACAGTCCTCAGGTATGGAGATCTTGGCGGAGGGTGTGGAATCCCATGACGAGCTCTCTATATGCAGTGAAGCCGGAGCAAATCTCGTACAAGGCTACCTGTTTGGGCGCCCTGCTCCTATTGAGGACTTGCCCGCGATACTCAAGACCGCAACGATTTCAAATAGCCTTCGTATTGCTTAGCCGTTTCTCAGCGGCGAGGCCGCTTAGTTTTCTGCGCCTGAATTGAGGTAGCCAGGGCCACGAACGGCTCTACCAGCGTCCGCGCCGGTGTGTTCGCCATCGGCCACTACCGGTACACCGTTCACCAAAACGTGATGAACACCGGCCGAATACACATGAGGCTTATCAAAGGTCGCATGATCAGCCACGCCGTCAGCATCAAACACCACTAAATCAGCATAAAAGCCTTCTGCAAGGCGACCGCGTTCAGAAACACCCAAGGTCATTGCGGGTAACAGCGTCAAACGCCGCACAGCCTCCTCCAGGCTTATAACTTGCTCTTCGCGCACGTAACGCCCCAGTAATCGCGCGACGTTGCCATAGGCCCGTGGATGCGCCGCCTGACTAAGCTTGTCCCCTTCTGCAGCTATGGCTTGCGCGTCGGATCCGAACATCATCCACGGCTGGCGTATCTGAGCTTTGAGATTGTCTTCGTTCATCAGGAAGTAAACCGTGTCGACTCGTGAACCATCCGCTATCACCAAATCGATAATGGTGTCTCGCGGATTCTGGTCGCGGCTTTTGGCCACTTCCGCTACCGTCTTGCCTTGGTACTTCTGCAGTTCGGGGTTTCTAAAACCGATGAGAAGCATTCCTTCCGGGCCCGCAAAGTACCCAAGGTTCTCCCAGTCATTAGCATTCTGGGCCATCTCCCGCTTAACACGCTCGCGGATTTCAGGATCGCGGAGACGCTCCGCCCACTGCTCGTAGCCTCCCGCTTGTACCCAGGTGGGCATCGCAGCATCGAGGCCCGTAGCGCCTGCTGTGTAGGTGTACATATCGGCGGTTACTTCGCCGCCGCTTGACGCGTACGCGTTAATCCGCGAGATCGCCTCCTCCATTTTTGGCCAATTAGGCGTGCCCCCTGCTTTTAGGTGATGGATCTTAACGGGTATGCCGGCCTCCCTGCCGATACGAAAAGTTTCTTCAATGGCTTCGAGCAACATGTTTCCTTCACTGCGCATATGCGCTGTGTAAATACCGTTGTGTTGAGCTGCAACTTTGGATAACGCTATGAGCTCCTCCGTGTCTGCGAAGGTTCCGGGCGCATAGATCAATGCAGACGTTAAGCCCAATGCTCCGTCAGTCATCGCGCTTCTCACTTGCGCTTGCATAGCGACCAGTTGCTCAGGCGTGGGGGCGACGTCATCTGATCCGAGAACATTTACGCGTACCGTCGCTGCTGAAACGAAGGTCGCGAAGTTGACTGAGACACCGCTGGCCTCGACGTGTTGCAGATATTCGTCTACGGAGCTCCAGGGTAGTTCTTCTAAAGAGAGATTTCTGCTTTGAGCGAACTGCGCACGAGACCGATTTGTCAGCGGCGCTAAAGACACTTCACTAAGTACCTCAAAAGTCACGCCTTGGAGCACATCACTCATAGCTCGTCCGTCATCAATGAGGGATGTATGTGCGTGACTAAGCAAGTTGAAGAATCCCGGGGCTACGGCTTTGCCGCTGGCGTTGATATCGATGCGGGCCGATTGACCTTCTAAGTCACCGATGAAGGCGATGCGGTCACCTTCGACGCCGACATCGGCCTTGTATGCTGTGCTACCGCTGCCATCGTAGATGGTGCCATTGCGGACTATCACATCGTATTCGGATGCCTGACTGTGCCAGGAGGTTACGGTGGCAATACACACCATCGCCAATTGCACTAATGAACGGCTCATACGAACGCCTTTTTCGAGTTGATGATTTTTGTGTCAGCCACCTTGGTCGTTTTTCAGCGCTTTGGCAAACGCGTTTGCAAAAGCTCCGCTTGGCTTCGCTTGGGTGTTGGACGAACGGCTTGCTCCCCTGCTCCGATCACCCTGCTTTGTACCCCGGGAACCGGCAGGCTTTTGCGCTGAGGGGGACCTTCGCCCGCCAGTTTTTTGCCCCTCACCATCAGTTCCGGTCTTGTCTTTCGCACTATCGTCCAAGCGCATGCTTAAACCGATACGCTGTCTTGTCACATCCAGCGTCATCACTTTTACTTTTACTATCTCGCCGGCCTTAGCCGCATCTCGGGGATCCTTAACAAACTTCTCTGACATGGCAGAGATGTGCACTAAACCGTCCTGGTGAACACCGACGTCGACGAACGCGCCAAAGCTTGTAACGTTGGTAACTGTACCTTCGAGCACCATGTCGAGTTCCAGATCGGTGATTTTTTCGACACCGTCCTGAAGCCTAGCCGTTTTGAACTCTGGTCTCGGGTCGCGGCCTGGCTTTTCCAGTTCTCGCAGAATATCGGTCACCGTCGGTAGACCCACCTGTTCGCTAACGTACTGCTGTGCATTCACAGCGCGAAGGAATGGACTGTCGCCGATGAGAGAGTGAAGCTCGCGACCATTCTGTAGCGCTATATCTTCCACGACCGGATAGGACTCTGGATGCACCGCTGAGGCATCCAAGGGGTTATCTCCATCCATCACTCGCAAAAAGCCGGCGGACTGCTGAAAGGTCTTGGCCCCCATCCCGGGAACCTCGAGTAGCGCTTTGCGGCTGGAGAATCGACCTTTGGCATCGCGCAAAGCGACAATGTTGTCGGCTACGCGGGCACTTAAGCCTGATACTCGTGTGAGCAAGGGACTCGATGCGGTATTGATATCCACACCGACCGCATTTACGCAGTCCTCAACAACGGTATTGAGTTGCCTTCCCAGCTGCAGCTGGCTCACATCGTGTTGGTACTGCCCCACGCCTATGGATTGTGGATCGATTTTTACAAGTTCGGCCAAGGGGTCCTGGAGGCGTCGCGCAATGGATACAGCCCCCCGGATAGTTACGTCGACGTCAGGAAACTCTCTTGCAGCGAGCTCTGACGCTGAGTAAATCGATGCGCCCGCTTCGTTCACCATGACACGCCGCACGGCCAAGTGTGGCTTGCTCGCGAGCATTTCTGCTACGAAGCGATCCGTCTCGCGACTGCCAGTTCCATTGCCAATACTGATTAATTGCACGCCGTGCCGTTCGATCATCGCCAGTAGCGTCGCTGCCGCCTCCTGAGTTTTATTCTGCGGCGGAGTAGGATAAATGGTCGCCTGATCCACCAGCTTTCCCGTTGCATCTACCGCAGCGACCTTCACGCCGGTGCGTAGTCCTGGATCGAGACCTATCGTTACTTGTGGCCCGGCCGGCGCAGCGAGTAAAAGATCCTTCAAATTGCTCGCAAAGACTCCGATGGCTTCTGTTTCTGCTTTTTCGCGCAGCAGCATCAAAAGATCGCTTTGTATGTGAGCTGACAACTTCACGGACCAGGTCCAGCGAACAACTTCAGATAACCATTTATCGGCCGGCCGCCCTTCGTCGTAAATGCGCCAATGCTTGGCAATCATTCCCTGGCACGGATGCACATCTGCACTGCTTTCATCGGGAGTTAAGCGTAAGTCCAGCATTAGGACGCCCTCGTTGCGACCACGGAACATCGCTAGGGCCCGATGAGAAGGTACAGAATGCAGAGGCTCGGTGTGCTCAAAGTAATCACTGAACTTAGCGCCCTCCTCTTCTTTGCCTGGCACAACACGTGCAGCCAACAGGCCCTCAGAGCTGAGAAATCGACGAAGGCTGTCCAGTAAATCAGCGTCTTCTGCAAAGCGCTCCATTAAGATTTGCTTTGCCCCGTCGAGAGCCGCTTTGGGAGTATCAAAACCCGCATCCACAGCCAGGTAGCCCTCTGCAGTAGGCTCGGGGACCAATTGAGGGTTTTCTAACAGGGCGTCTGCCAGCGGCTCGAGACCTGCCTCACGAGCGATCATGGCCTTAGTACGGCGTTTTTGCTTGTAAGGAATGTAAAGATCTTCCAGCCGGCTTTTGGTGTCAGCGCTTCGGATCGAAGCCTCCAGGGCAGGCGTCAACTTACCCTGCTCATCCACGCTTTTCAGTATGGCTTCGCGACGCTCTGCAAGCTCCCGAAGATAACGGAGCCGCTCTTCCAAATGGCGCATTTGTGTGTCATCGAGTCCGCCGGTCAGCTCTTTTCGATATCGGGAGATAAACGGTACCGTAGCGCCTTCATCCAGCAGTGTGACAGCAGCCGTGGCCTGATTTAGTCCGATACTGAGTTCTGCGGCTAAGAGCGCAGTAATAGCTTGGGTCATGACTTGGGACAGGTCCTTAACAACAGGGAGCGATAAAAAGCGCCGCATTATGGGCGGGAGAACGTAAACACTCCAGTGTTAAATCGGCTTCAACGAGCCTACCAGACGAGCAAGCGGAGCTTAGGCGTTAGCGGCCTTTTTGGACAGAGCCTTGTCTGCATACATTCGTTGGTCAGCGTACGCAAGGAGCGCCTCTGGCGTGGTGCCATCATCGGGGTAAAGTGCTACGCCAATACTGACACTGGTCTGGTACTCACCGTGCTCTAGATGCAGTGGTTTCTGCATTCGTGCGGCAATACCCATGGCCGCCACCCGTGCATCTGCGCGACCGGCCAACTCCCATAGGATGACGGCAAACTCGTCGCCCCCCAAACGGGCTGCCACGTCTGAGCTTCTGCAGGACTTTGCAAGGCGATCTCCGATGGCGACGAGAACTTTGTCACCAGACGCGTGGCCATGAGTGTCGTTAAGGGCCTTGAATTCATTAACGTCGATATACACAACGCCCATGGGGCGTTTGTTTCGCTCGGCGAGGCTTATTGCTCTAAACAAGTTTCGATCGAACTCACCGCGGTTAACCAGACCAGTTAAATCATCGGAGCGTGCAGAAGTCTTAAGTTCCTCTATGCGAACCCTGTTGCCCGAGAATTGCAGCGCTGTTAGCCACGAAATCGTTATGATCAAAAGTCCAAGAAGTACCTTGGACATTCTTGGGAGCATACGATTTGCGGCGAGTATACTCTCGAGTTGTACCCTTGGTATGTGGGATAAAACGATCCAACCTCCTTCTGCACCGCTTCCGGGTTTTGGCACAGTCCAAGCTACGGGATTGACCGACGGTCGCTCGCCAAGCCGGGCAGGAAGTAGCACGCGATAGCTGAACAGGCCGTTGTCTGTTCGGAACACACCCGCCGTGCTTTTACCGATCTGCCCCCACTCTTGGGGCATACGTGTCGCGAAGCTCAGATCATCGGCAGCATTCAGCACGTAATCCTCTGGTTGAAAACCGGCAGACTCCATTAACCATCGGCCACGAGCGCTGAGAATATTTGCATTGCCCCTCGCTACCTTTCCAGAAGCAAACAAACGATCAAGTAAGACACGCGCTTTGTAGTTGATGATCGCAATGCCTACCTTGTTGTTTTGAGCGTCATAAACGGCCATTGCCAATCGAATGACGGGCTTAAGCGGATACTCCAACACTCCTCGTTCTCTATTGAACTCTACTGGCACGATGAGAACTCTGCTGCGCTCAACTTCCTTCGCCCGTTGAAAGTAATCGCGGGCTGATTTGTCCTGTAAGCCTTCTTGCCCGACGATCTTGGAGCCATCGCGCGTAGACTCGATTCTCACGACCTCTTTACCCGTCAGGTCTAGAAACCGTAATTGATCAAAAACCGGATGTGTTTCAGAAAAGTCCAGCAGTGTTCTCGCGACACGCTCTACGGGGGTCGATTCCGCAAGATTCCTTTCAATGAGCAGCACCAAGTATTGCAAACTGGCTGTGGTAGAAAAGAGGGTTTGCTGAACCGTCCGTGACATGGAGGCGGCAGCTTGCTGCTCTTCTTTCTCCAAGGATTTTAGCAAGGCCTGTTCGGAGCGTTGGTCACCATAACGAATCACACCAAACACAAGCACGCTGAACACGATCAGCGCCAAGGGCAACACCTTGGCGAATACGCGTATTTCTCGCCGATCAGGCAGCAGATATTGGCTGATCCCGGTGTTATATGAGTTATTAGAGTTATTCACGGTTGACCCGAGTTAGTCTGTCTGCCGGACAGCATGTCCGATTCTTTGCACAGAGGTTTTACTGCGCAGAACCCGCGTTACTCTGCTGAATGTTCAGTACATAATCAAGAGTCGGGAATGGTTATATTTGCCACTGCAGGGTGGCTTTTTTGACGCTCCAAATAAGCAAAACAAGAGTAAAAAAGTATGAAGAGTTTGTGATCTGTCGAAAGGGCTGCGGTGCTTGTTGTATTGCCCCTTCTATTTCCTCTCCCCTTCCGGGCATGCCTGACGGAAAGCCCGCGGGCATAGCCTGTATCAATCTCGATGCGCGAACCAAAAGCTGCAAAATTTGGGAGACCCATGATTACCCAAAGGTTTGTCGAGATTTCAGTCCTCATAAAGATGTCTGTGGAGACTCCCGGGAACACGCTATTTCGTTGATTAGTATCCTGGAGATAAAGACAACACAGTGATTGCGCTTCGACTCGCTTGCGCGGCCGTTTGGCGCACTGCATTATCTACCGGTGTTTACCCTGTGAACTGGTGTAGCAATGTCGGCTGTCCGACCACCGCACGATCTTCCTTCCGATTCCAAGCCGCCTCAGGGCTTGGTCCATGCGCTGCTTTTGGATGGCGCAGGTACTTGCCGCCCCTACGACTGGTCGTTGGTCGGTGCGTGGACCCCCGATGAAGGCAGTCTCTGGCTGCATTTTGACTTCGAGGACGAAAGCGCGCAGAACTGGCTGAGAGATAAGAGCGGCCTGAACGATATCGCATTTAGCTCACTCACCAATGCGGAGACACGGCCTCGAGCTCTGAACCGTGGAGATAACCTGCTGCTGACCTTACGGGGCATCAATATGAATCCCGGTCAGGAACCTGATGACATGGTTTCCCTACGGATGTGGACCAACGGTAAGAAGCTAATCAGCACACGTCGTCGCAATCTCATCTCGACGAAGGATGTGTTGGATGAGCTCGATGCCGGCAACGGCCCTAGGAACACCGTAGAGCTCCTGGTCGTGTGGACGGAACGGATTACCGGGCGTATGACCGACACCATTGAGGGTTTTGAAGACAACGTGCTGCTCATAGAGGAGCGTCTCCTCAGTGGTGAAACGACGGGCATCAGGACAGAGCTTGCCACGTTGCGGAAGCAAATCATCTCAGTGCGGCGCTACCTAGCTCCCCAGCGAGAAGCAATGAACCGCTTAGTTGCAGAAAACCTCAGTTGGTTGGATGACCTTAATCGTCTGCGACTTAGAGAGATTAATGATCGCCTCATACGCCATATTGAAGACATGGATGAGGTCAGGGATCGGGCCGTGCTCGCACAGGAAGAACTAGCGAGCCGTATCGCGGAACAAATGAACGCACGTAGCTATTTGTTCACTGTCGCCGCCGTGATATTTCTCCCTCTGGGGTTCCTTACCGGCCTCATGGGAATCAACGTTGGCGGAATGCCCGGCATAAACAACGACTACGCTTTCTGGATTGTGGTTCTTCTTAGTGCTCTAGTCGGCATCGGACTGACCTTGATCTTTAAAATGCGCCGCTGGTTGTAGGGAACCGCAAAACCGAGGTGCTCAAAGCCCCCCCGCCCCGATCGTTGTTCGATGTAAAAGACGGTCGTACCCATCGTAGCCACCCGTTGCACGATGAAGGAGACAACGGTTGTCCCACATAATCAGCATGCCCTCTTCCCACTTGTGCGTGTATAGGTTCTCTTCTCGGGTCTGCCACGCGTAAAGCTCCATCATCAGTTCCACGGCCTGTTCGTCGGCCATGCCTTCAATGCCGATGATGTAACCCAGGCAGCTATACAAGGAAGCGCGCCCGGTTTCGCTATGCCGGCGGATCAAGGGGTGCGTTTGCACCGCTTCCGCCTCTGGTGAGGGGCGAATATCCATACTGCGATCACTCGCTGCGTCGTTTGCACCATACATGCCATCGGGAGCGTAACCCGCTTTTGCAGAATGAATGGCGATGAGTCCTTCAATGCGCTGACGCAACTCCGCAGGCAGCGTGTCCAAGGCCTTGTGCTGGTTGGCAAAGAGAGTTTCGCCACCTGTGGGGGGAATGGTAATGCCATAGAGGCAGGTCCCTATGGGAGGGGTATCCTGAAAACTCCAGTCGCTGTGCCAAGCTTCCGCGAACAACGGCGCTTGTTCATCGGCCCGTCGCTCTATCGCGATGACGTGGTCGCGACCGGCTATGGGGGCGATGAAGGGATCCTCTCCAAAGGGACCAAAGTATTGGGTAAAGCGCTCAAGGTCATCATCGCTAAGCGTTTGCTCGGGGAACGCCAATACGTGATGCTCCAACCAGGCTCCACGTAGCGCTTTTATAATGTCATCTGATAATGGTCGAGAAAGATCTACACCTGTGACACGCGCGCCGCATGCCTGCCCCGAGGGTTCAACATTGATGTTCATGGTGAGCTTTGTCCTTATTATATTTCTGTGGTTTTGAGTCTAGCAGCGTATCTCTCAGACTGCTCGCCGAGTAAACGGCTCAGAATGAATGGGATAGTGCGAACCTAAAACTGACGTCTGGCGCACTCCCCACCGCTAAGTCCTCTACAAACTGCGCATCGATCAACCAGCGCTCCAGCGGCTGCCAACGTAGGCCCAAAGTTCCCCATATGGGTGGGCCGTTCGTCCGAAGTACCTGCGCATCGTAGATCGCGTCATGGCTATCCACCTGGGCGAGAAGCGCGAAGGAGTCAGCAACTTGCCAGCCAATACTGAGTCCGGCAAATGGCGTCACCGTATCGGCCTCGGGATCAAAGCCAATCCCTCCCACCTCAGTCACGCCTGCTTGAATATTGCAGCTTAGCCGCGCAAAAAAGCAACTTTGCCAAGACCAGCGGACTCCAAGAGACGCGCCCGAATCACCACTGCCCGTAAATTCCTCCGGGGCGCCCGTGTCAAACTTGTACTGAGCCAGAGCGCCAAGAGTCCAAGTCTCCGCCGTAATCAGTTCGACGTTGATACCAAGTTCAACATCACCAATGCTGGAGCTCTGAGACTGAAACTCAAAGGCAGAAGCGCCCGAGTAGGCATACCGCAGCTGATTATCTTCTTGCACACCGCGGGGGCCATCGGGCATACCCCAGAACGCGTGCCATCCATCTATGAGTCCATCAAGGTTGCCTGCACCGTGGCTGACATAAGGCACGTTCAGAGAAACAGCGACTCCTTTGCCCAACCCTCTTTGGATCCGAAAATCATGGCGGCGTGTTTCACCATCAAGCTCCAAGGACTGGCTGGTGCTGCTCTCTAGCACCGCGTGGCTAGCCCAATGTAGCGTCCAAGCTAGGTCCCAGACTCCCGCTTCCAGCGAGGAAGCACTCGCCATGACAGGGATCCCAAGATTTACGTACAAGGGTGACAAGTTTCGACTGGCGATCGGTTCGGTAAGAGCATCGTCACTCAGCGCCGGAGATACTGCGATAGCCGTAGCAGACATGACCGCGGAGCACGCTGCGTGCGAGGTATAGCGCCAAAATCCCGGGCAATGCGGTAAGGTAGACATCATGCTCTTAGAACCCCTCAAAACCGCAGTGGAGTCTAGCAAGCCTCTTCGCCAGTGGCGCGCTCGCCTGGACCTTTCTTTTAAGGAAAGTGAGGGGAGAACGCGCTTTGCGCACTGCTCACACGAAGGACCCCTGCGAGTGCAACGGCTGTTTTATCCGGAGGTAGGTGGTAAGGCGCACTGCTATTTACTCCACCCCCCTGGGGGCGTTGTCCTCGGCGACGAGTTGCAAATCAATATCCAGGTACAAAGCGGGAGTGCACTGGTAACCACGCCCGCAGCAGGACGTTTTTACACCGTGGACGAGCACCAGGAAGTGCAACGTCAAACCGTGAATCTTTCCGTCGATGACGCCTGTTTGGAATGGCTGCCTCAAGAAACCATTCTGTTTAACGGCGTCAATGCAGCGCTGGAAACCCGCATCGAGCTGGGCGCCGATTCAAGGCTCGTATTCTGGGACGTGGTAGTACTTGGCCGCCCCGCCTGCGGCGAGAGCTTCTCTAGCGGTCGCCTCAAACAACAATTAGAGGTGTACCGAGAGAATCGGCCGCTGCTTATTGAACGCCTGGCTCTTGCAGCGGGAGATCGTATGAGTCGATCGCAGATGGGGATGCAAGAGCAGAGTACCGTGGGCGTCATGGTGCTCACGGATCATGCCGCGGACGAGTTGCTTGAGCAGTGGCTGAAAAGCGTGAATCATGAGCTAAACGAGGGTGAATTTACGATTACTCAGCGCTCGGGGCTCATCATCGCGAGATACCTAGGGGAGGATGCCCTGCGTTGTCGCCAAGGTTTCACGCAGCTCTGGACAACCATCGCTGAAGAGACGACAGGGGTGAAGCCCGCAATACCTCGTATATGGCATACATGATGCTTACTTATGTTTAGGGCAGCTTTGTGGCTCTTACTGGTAACACTTGCTCCTAGCACTTGCTCCTAGCCCTTGCTCGTAACTACGGCTGTGCCTATGCTCTTGCGAATGCCGATGATTTAAGGATTTGGGATGGAACTTAGCCCCCGAGAGAAAGACAAGCTGTTGCTGTTCACCGCCGCCCTACTCGCTGAGCGGCGGCGAGACCGTGGGGTGAAGCTTAACTACCCAGAAGCCCAGGCGCTCATTAGTGCCGCGATACTTGAGGGCGCTCGCGATGGCCGCACCGTCGCCGAGTTAATGAGCTTCGGGCGCACCATTTTGACGCGTGATGATGTTATGGAGGGCGTGGCAGAGATGATTCAGGAAGTACAAGTAGAAGCTACGTTCCCCGATGGCACCAAGCTGGTCACTGTGCACGACCCCATTGCGGGGGCCGCGTAATGATCCCCGGCGAAATGATTACCGCTGAGGGCGAACTCAGCTTAAATGAGGGGCGTGAGTGCATCAGCGTCGCCGTGGTGAACAGCGGAGATCGCCCCGTTCAGGTGGGTTCTCACTATCACTTTGCAGAGAGTAACCCTGCCTTGTTGTTCGATAGAGAAGTAGCCCGAGGCTTCCGGCTCAATATCGCCGCGGGCACCGCGGTACGTTTTGAGCCGGGCCAAAAGCGTGAAGTGGAATTAGTTGCCCTCGCTGGTAATCGCAAAGTCTACGGCTTTCGCGGCGACGTGATGGGAGATCTCTGATGCGCAGGATCAGTCGTAGTGACTACGCAAGCATGTTCGGCCCCACCGTCGGCGACAGGGTTCGGCTTGCGGACTCAGAGCTATTTATCGAAGTGGAAAAAGACCACACGATTTACGGCGAAGAAGTAAAGTTTGGTGGCGGAAAGGTTATCCGTGACGGCATGGGCCAATCACAAGTTAGCTGCGCTGAATCTCCCGATACGGTGATTACCAACGCCTTGATTTTAGACTACTGGGGTGTGGTGAAGGCGGACGTTGCGATTACCGCCGGCCGCATCAGCGGTATCGGCAAAGCAGGCAATCCCGATGTTCAACCCGGGGTTGATTTCCCCATAGGGCCCGGCACAGAAATTATCGCTGGCGAAGGTCAAATACTTACTGCGGGTGGCATAGACGCGCACATACACTTCATCTGTCCGCAACAAATAGAAGAAGCGCTTATGAGCGGCGTTACCACGATGCTCGGGGGCGGTACGGGCCCGGCAACAGGTACTAATGCAACAACTTGCACTCCCGGTCCCTGGCACATTGGCAAGATGCTCCAAAGCGCTGAATCGTTTCCTATGAACCTTGGCTTTTTGGGGAAAGGAAACGCCAGCCTTCCCATCGCTCTGGAGGAGCAGCTCCGTGCTGGAGCACTGGGTCTAAAGCTTCATGAGGACTGGGGAACGACCCCCGCGTCCATAGACAACTGTCTAAGTGTTGCGGAACGCTTTGATGTTCAGGTCGCGATCCACACCGACACGCTAAACGAATCGGGTTTTGTCGAAGATACCATCGCGGCGTTTAAGGGCAGGACAATCCACACCTATCACACGGAGGGGGCCGGAGGCGGTCACGCTCCCGACATTATCAAAGCCTGCGGCTTGCCCAACGTACTCCCCTCCTCCACGAATCCTACTCGTCCCTATACGATTAATACCGTCGACGAGCATCTGGATATGTTGATGGTCTGCCACCATCTGGATCCATCCATTCCAGAGGACGTAGCCTTCGCGGACTCTCGTATTCGTAAAGAAACAATTGCGGCCGAGGATATCCTTCATGACCTGGGAGCATTCTCAATCATCTCCTCCGACTCCCAGGCTATGGGTCGTGTGGGTGAGGTCATCTGTCGAACCTGGCAGACCGCCAGCAAGATGAAGTCCCAGCGTGGGTCTCTGGGCTCTGGCGCGGCGGATAACTTTCGCGCCATGCGATACATTGCCAAGTACACGATTAATCCCGCGCTCGCGCACGGAATCGCACATGAGGTGGGCTCCGTAGAGCTGGGTAAACTCGCCGATCTATGCCTGTGGAAACCGGCTTTCTTCGGAGTAAAGCCGGCGCTCATCATTAAAGGCGGCGCCATAGCAGCGGCCCCCATGGGAGATCCCAATGCTTCGATTCCAACGCCTCAGCCCGTACATTACCGTCCCATGTTTGGTGCCTTTGGTAAGGCCAGCCATGCCACGAACGTCAGTTTTGTCAGCGGTGCCTCCATTGAGGCCGGTATAGCTGACTCACTCGGCCTCGACCGACGGCTCGTGGCCGTCAAAGACTGCCGTAGTGTCACGAAGGCGGATATGCGCCTCAACGACTACCAACCTCACATGGAGGTTGATCCTCAGACCTACGAAGTCCGCGCCGATGGCGAACTACTTACCTGTGAACCTGCAAGTGTGCTGCCCATGGCGCAGCGTTACTTTCTTTTCTAGGACCCCGTTAGATGGATGAAATGATGCTTGAGGCCTACCATCACTCCACCGCTTTTGACGGCACCTGGCAGGATGAAGTGCATTTGGTGTTTTCAGAGAGAGAGAAGTCTCGCTACCGCACGACGACGGAGCGCGGTCAGGAGCTGGGATGGTTTCTCCCCAGAGGCATTGTTCTGGGAGATGGCGATGCTTTGGTCTGTGATAACAAGGAGATCATATTGATACGTGCAGCTAGTGAGTCCCTTACCGAAGCTTACACAGATGACGGGCACCTGCTTCTGCGCGCTGCCTATCACCTGGGTAACCGCCACGTAAGCTTACAGATCCTTCCCGGTGCCCTGCGTTTCCCGAGAGATCATGTTCTTGAAGAGATGCTTAAAGGCTTGGGCTTAGAAGTACGTGCGGTTGATGACGCGTTCACACCTGAGTCAGGTGCCTACGCGGGCGTCACGCACAGCCACGAAGCTGATCATGAGCATGGTCATGCGCACTCTCATCACCACGGCTAGAGAGCCCAGGCGCATTAAGCGAGCTTCATGACCCTCTCACAATTACATCTATTGCACCTCTCCAGTCCAGCACTGCCCATCGGCGCTTATGCCTACTCGCAGGGCCTCGAATACGCGATTGAAGCAGGCTGGCTGGAAGATGAAGAATTATCGAACTGGTTAAGCGACGGACTGATGCTGGGAGTCGCCCAGCTGGATCTGCCGATTCTTTTGCGGGCGATCAACGCGCTGGATGCTAGAGACCTTAGCGCGCTTAGTCATTGGAACGATCGAATTCTGGCCAGCCGGGAGACAGCAGAGTTACTTCTGGAGGATCAGCAAATAGGTGCAGCGCTGTGGCGCTTGCTCGAAACTTTGGACACAACGGCTCTCCCTGCCATTACCCAGCGTCCTGCTTACGCCGTGGCGTTTGCGATCGCCTGTCACCAATGGCAAATAGACGAGGATGCCGCCGTTCAAGGTTACGCTTACAGCTGGCTAGAAAATCAGGTAACGGCAGCAACCAAGCTAGTACCATTGGGGCAGACTGCCGCACAGCGGCTTTTGCTGAAGCTACTGAAGTTGATCCCCGAAGCCTGTACCCACGCCAGGACAGTTGAGGATCATGAGCTGGGCTTGAGCTTGCCGGGGCTTGCTATGGCTTCCTGCCGCCATGAGCGACAGCACACACGTTTGTTTCGGTCGTGAAAGAGGCCCTATGAGCTTGTTTCCACCACAATTATTGCCAAAAGGAAATTGAAGGATGAGTAAACCTGCGCTTCGAGTAGGTATCGGCGGCCCCGTTGGGTCCGGTAAAACCGCTTTAGTGCGTTTGCTGTGTCAGCACCTCAAAGATCGCTATAGCATCGGTGTTATCACCAACGACATTTACACCCGAGAGGATGCTGAGTTTTTGCTCCGTCACGACGCTCTGGAAGGCGAGCGAATTCTGGGCGTAGAAACTGGCGGCTGCCCCCACACAGCCATTAGGGA
The DNA here is from genome assembly GCF_045107095.1 of Congregibacter sp. Taxonomy (GTDB): domain Bacteria; phylum Pseudomonadota; class Gammaproteobacteria; order Pseudomonadales; family Halieaceae; genus Congregibacter. Next base: position 16,390 of record NZ_JBGCFU010000042.1, read on the forward strand.
AGACGCGTCGATGAATCTCGCGGCGGTTGATGAATTGCAGGGGCGTTTTACCGATCTCGATGTGCTCTTTATCGAAAGTGGCGGGGACAATCTCGCAGCGACTTTCAGTCCAGAGCTCTCGGATCTCACTCTCTATGTGATCGATGTGTCGGCCGGAGACAAGATTCCACGCAAGGGTGGTCCCGGTATTACCAAGTCTGATCTCCTGATTATCAATAAGATTGATCTGGCACCGCTCGTAGGCGCTGATCTTGATGTCATGGATCGCGATGCTCGAAAAATGCGCGGGGAAAGGCCCTTCGAGTTTACGAACTTAAAGAGCGAACACGGACTTCAGGCCGTCATCGATTTCATCGAGAATCGCGGCATGCTCAGCGAGGGTGGTCTGTGATTCGATTCTTACATCAGCAGCAAGAAGTCGCGCTTGAGAACGTCGGTGCTGACACCAGCGTACTGGATTACCTTCGAGAGCACCGGGGACTCACTGGCACCAAGGAGGGCTGTGCTTCGGGTGATTGCGGCGCTTGTACCGTGGTCGTGGCTAAAGCGGCTGAGAGCGGCCTCGAGTACACGCCCGTTAATGCATGCATTGCCCCTTTAGGCAGTCTTCACGGCACAGAGCTGATCAGCGTTGAAGATCTTAAGGACGGCGATAAGTGGCACCCGGTGCAAAAGGCAATGATTGAGTGCCACGCCTCGCAATGCGGTTTCTGCACGCCCGGGTTTGTGATGTCACTGTTCGCGCTGTACCACTCTACTGCTGATGTCGAGGCCGCCGTGGATCGCGAAAAAATACTGGAGGCTCTTGGCGGAAACCTATGCCGCTGTACGGGCTATCGTCCCATCATCGACGCTGCAGAACAGGCGCTAGCAGAAAGCGGCAAGGACCAATTCTCACGGCGAGCGCAGGCCACCTTGGATCAGCTGCGCGCGCTCCAGGACACAGAAAGCGAAACAGCGGCTCTGGAGACAGAACATGGACACTACTATCGGCCTCGGGATGCAGCCCATGTGGCGAGCCTGCTGGCTGAGCATCCCGATGCTCGGCTTATCGCAGGAGGAACGGATCTATTTCTGGAAAGCACCCAGGCCCTAACACCGCTACCTGTTTTGATCGACCTCGCCGCTGTGCCCGGTTTGCATGCTGTGAAAGTGGGCAAGGACGAGCTTGGCTTTGGAGCGGCAGTGACCCATCGAGCTGCGCAAGATGCGGTTTTCAATGATTACCCGGAGCTTCACGAGTTGATTCAGCGCTTCGGATCCCTGCAGATCCGCTCTCAGGGCACCATCGCTGGCAACATTGCGAACGCCTCCCCTATCGGCGATTGGCCACCGGTGTTTTTGGCCTTGGGTGGCAGCATTGAGCTCCAGTCCAAGAGTGGGATTCGAGAAGTTTCCGTCGACGACTTTTTCCTCGACTACCGGAAAACCTTGCAGGAGCCGGGCGAATTTATCTCGACGGCGAAACTGCCGCGCCGCCAAGCGCACACTTTTTTACGCGCCTACAAAATCTCCAAACGCTTTGAAGACGACATTTCATCGGTGTGCGCCGTGTTCGCACTGGAAATGGATAACGATCGTATCGTTTCAGCCAAGGCTGCCTTTGGTGGTATGGCCGCCATCCCCAAGCGTGGGAAAGCAGTGGAGTCTGCACTGACAGGACTGAACCTTCGTACTGACAGCGTGGAGGCAGCAATAGCGGCTGTTCCAACAGATTTTCAGCCTATTACTGACGCTCGCGCGTCTGCCGACTATCGCTTGATTGTTGCCCAACGACTTCTCGAGCGCTTGCAACAGGAGTATCGCGGAGATACGCCAACGCGGGTTCACGATGAGTCTGGGTTCAAAGCGCGAGTAAGCAGTCATGCCTGAGATTAACGAGAGCAATACTGTGACTAACAACGCGCCGGCTGCAACTTCGGCAACAACTACAACCACAACCACAACCACAGCCACAACACCGGCAGGTTCGGCAGGTCAGGCGATCGCCCACGAGAGCGCTGCTAAGCACGTCTCGGGTGAAGCTGTGTATGTCGACGACATGATGGCTCCCACGGGAACACTCCACGCCTATGTCGGGCTGTCGACCGTCGCTCATGCCGTGGTGTCCAGCATGTCCCTCGCTGCGGTCAAAAATGCCGAAGGGGTGGTTGATGTCATTACGCGGGACGACATCCCCGGCATTGTGGACATTGGCTCTGTGTTCCCCGGTGATCCACTCATGGTTGGTATAGGCGACACCGTGGAGTTTCACGGGCAGGTGTTGTTTGCGCTTGCGGCGACGAGTTACGCCGCTGCCCGACGGGCTGCGCGCTTGGCTAAGATTGAATACACCGCCCTCCCCGCCCACTTGACTATCGAAGAGGGGCTAGCGGCAGAGAGCTTTGTGCGTCCTGCGCATTATCAGAGCAGAGGCAATGCGCAAGAAGGACTGCGAACTGCTGACCAGCGGCTTCAGGGCGAACTGCAGATTGGCGGACAGGAGCAAATGTACCTTGAGGGGCAAGCATCACTGTGTGTTCCCGAAGAAGATGGCGGAATGCTCGTTTATTCCTCAACGCAAAACCCAACCGAGGGCCAAAAGTTAGTGGCCGAGGTACTGAAAGTCGATCTCCATAAGGTCACCGTAGACACTCGACGGATGGGCGGAGCTTTTGGTGGCAAAGAAACCCATGCGAACCAATGGGCTTGCCTGGCGGCCATACTGGCGCGGCGTACAAGGCGTGCGGTCAAGCTCCGCCTCGCTCGGGGTGACGATATGCGTGCCACGGGAAAACGCCATCATTTTCTGAGTCGCTACGACGTGGGGTTTGATAATGAGGGCCAGATTCAGGCGTTGGATCTTATGCTTGCCGGGGGCTGTGGTATGTCCCCGGATCTTTCCGATGCGATTGTAGATCGAGCAATGTTCCATAGTGATAATGCCTATTACCTGCCCCAGGTCGCAATTGCGGGCCACCGCGTAAAAACGAATACCGTGTCCAACACAGCCTTTCGCGGCTTTGGCGGCCCTCAGGGGATGGTTGCCATAGAGGACGTAATCGACGCTATTGCTCGTTCTACGGGCAGAGATCCATTGGATGTACGCAAGAGTAATTTGTACAGCGCCGAGGGCGGCCGAGACGTCACCCATTATGGGCAAACGATTGAACAACACGTTTTGCCGATGCTTATGGAGCGGCTCGAGGAGACTTCTGACTATCGAGCCCGCCGGGAGTCGATTCGCACTTTTAACGCCAGTAACAGCGTTCTCAAAAAAGGCATTGCCCTAACGCCGGTGAAGTTCGGCATCTCGTTTACCGTGCAACATCTCAATCAGGCCGGTGCCCTCCTACACGTTTATACCGACGGTAGTGTTCAACTGAATCACGGTGGCACCGAGATGGGCCAGGGCCTGTACACCAAAGTTGCACAGGTCGTCGCGCAAGAACTGCAGATCGATATCTCGAATATTCGCTGCACAGCGACACGAACCGACAAAGTACCCAACACCTCCCCAACCGCCGCCTCCTCTGGTAGTGACATCAACGGTATGGCTGCGCTCGACGCAGCTAGGACACTACGTCAGCGGCTTATCGCATTTGCCTGCGAACACTTCTCTGTCGCAGAAGATGCGGTGGTTTTTTCGCCTAATCAAGTCAGCGTCGGGGAGCAAGCTTTCACTTTCGCCGAGTTTGTGAATCTTGCTTACCGCCAGCGTATTTCCCTGTCCGCGACTGGCTTTTATCGCACACCCAAGATTCACTATGATCGTGAAACCGCAAGCGGACGACCTTTTTATTACTTTGCCAACGGCGCTGCTGTTTCTGAAGTTGTCGTCGACACCCTCACAGGCGAGTATCGCGTTGAACGGGTGGACATTTGTCACGACGTAGGAAACTCCCTAAACCCCGCTATAGACATCGGTCAGATTGAAGGTGGATTCATACAGGGCATGGGTTGGCTTACCAGTGAGGAGCTTGCCTGGGATACCAGTGGGCGTCTCACAACGGTGGGTCCTGCCACCTATAAAATACCGGCCATTGGTGACACGCCGCCGATTTTCAATGTGGAGCTACTTCCCGACAGTCCCAATGCCGAAGCAACGATTTTCCGTTCCAAAGCCGTGGGAGAGCCACCGTTAATGCTGGCTATTTCAGTATGGTCAGCCCTTCGCGATGCCATCTCTAGTATGGCCGACTACCGTGTACACCCGAAACTTGATACTCCGGCAACGCCCGAGCGAGTGCTAATGGCCTGCGAGAGCCTGCGCTCAAGGTCGTCTTAGTTATGGCTCCCGCAAACGGCCACTGGAGTGAGTGGGTTCGAGAGTGTGAGACGCTAGGTCATGCCTATGTCATCGTCACCATGCTGGGTGTCAGAGGATCAACCCCGCGTGATGCCGGCACGAAAATGGTGGTGAGCAAGGACGACTTTCGGGGCACGATTGGCGGCGGAGAACTTGAATATCAGGCCCTGGAACGTGCGCAGGAGTTGCTTAACAGCATTCAGGCAGGGCAATGGGTAGAGAATTTCCCTCTGGGTGAGAAACTTGGGCAATGCTGTGGTGGCAGCACGAGTCTTCTGTTCGAGCACTTTGTACCTGCTGTACAGCCCCTTTATCTTTTTGGCGCAGGTCACGTGGGTCGGGCCCTTGCCCCCCTGTTGGCGACACTTCCTTTGAATGTTCACTGGGTAGACGCCCGTACTACGGAGTTCCCCGAAGCACTCCCGCCCAGTGTCACGGCGCTGCATCCCGAGGAGCCCGTAGATATCGTCAGCGAGGCGCCACCGGGCAGCTACTACGTGATCATGACGCATCAGCATCCCTTGGATTACGCGATTATGGAGGCTGCGCTGCGTAGGCAAGACGCCGCCTATGTCGGCGTCATCGGATCCGAAAGCAAGTGGCGTCGCTTTGCTATGCGACTGCAACATCGGGGTTTTAGCAAGGATGATATTTCTACGGTCCGTAGCCCTATTGGTCTGTCCGCGGTCCCAGGAAAAAGGCCCGCGGAGATCGCGGTATCGGTAGCGGCCGAGGTCATCGCGCACTATCATGCGCGCCGAGATACGATACAGAGCAATCCCGGACCTGGCTGGAAGCAGCTGCAGGCCCAGCTGAGTGCTTCTCAAACTTCATTTACTAAAACTCAAGCTGCCGACCAGAGTGTGCCCGGCAGCGCTCACAGTGCGAGCGAAACGAGCTCGAAGGTAAAACAATGACCGATGATTTTGACCGGGACGCTATGGATGATTTCCAGTTCCGCTATATCAACTTATTGGCAGAACGCGTAGGCGGTCGAGCAATCAACTGCAGCGATCAATGGTTCGCCAGTTGTGACAACCTGGTAAAGCCTGGCCGCGGTGTTTTTAAAGCGGGCGAGTTTTCGGATAAGGGCCAGGTAATGGACGGCTGGGAGTCCCGCCGGAGTTTTGGCCGCCAGTTCAGAATGAGTCAGCTGGATCACGATTGGTGTGTTTTACGTTTGGGGTTTGCCGGCCGCATACGCGGTGTCGATGTCGATACCCATCATTTTCGCGGGAATGCGCCCTTACAAGTCGCGGTTGACGGCACCCATGTAAAGCTCGATCCGGAGTCAGACACACAGTGGACGGAGATCATCCCCCTTACCGATGTTCTTCCCGACGAACAAAACCCCATCCCTTGCGATAGCACCGAGCGTTGGACGCACCTTCGTTTGCGTATCTATCCCGATGGAGGCGTAGCGCGATTTCGGGCTTATGGTGAAGTCCTGCCTGATGCGGGCGACTACCTTGAGGACGAAACGGTAGATCTGGCAGCGGTCGGACTCGGTGGCCGAGGTGTGGCAGCCTCAGATCAGTTCTTCAGTTCGACAGACAACCTGGTGATGCCCGGTCGTGGCGTGAACATGGGTGATGGATGGGAGACGCGGCGACGCAGGGACGAATTCAACGACTGGGCGATCATTAAGTTGGGTAAACGAGGAACCGTGCGGAAAGTGATACTCGATACCGCTCATTTGCGCGGTAATTTCCCTGACCGCTTCAGCCTGGAGGGCTGCATGGAGCCTGATGCCCACGTCCCTTCGGAAAACGCATCGTGGACGCCGATTATTGATCAGCAAAGTCTCTGCCCTGACCGTGAGCATACCTATACCCGTGAAGTTCTATGCCCCGAAGATCAGAAATTCAGTCATGTAAGGCTAAACATTTATCCTGATGGGGGCGTAAGCCGTCTGCGAGTGTTTGGCATTGCCGAGTGGGATACCTAGTGACAATCACAGAGTTCAACTCACTCACGACAGACGCTGCGAGTCGGGCGCTAGAACTTTGCTGCGTTAGTCAGCAATGGATAGCAGGCGTACTGGAAGAGCGACCCTTCAAGGACCTCTCTTCCCTCCAGCAAGCAGCAAACTCCGTATGGAATACGCTGGAGCGCGATGACTACCTTGAAGCCTTTGAAGGCCATCCCAAGATTGGCGACGTGACCTCGCTTAAGGCCAAGTATGCCGGCAGTGGCAATCTGGCAGCCCATGAACAATCTGGAGTCTCCAGTGCCAGCGATACAGTTATCGAAAGACTGGCGGAAGGTAACCGACAGTACGAAAAAGCCTTTGGATACATTTTTATCGTGTGCGCCACAGGTAAGTCCGCTGAAGAAATGTGCGAACTACTTGAGCAGCGTCTGAGCAACGATCCTGAAAAGGAGCTGGCGGTCGCCGCCGAAGAGCAAAGAAAAATACTGCAGATTCGCTTGGAGCAATGGCAATGAGTCAAATCACTACGCATATCTTGGATACTGCGCTGGGTCGACCGGCGTCAGCAGTCCCACTCGCTCTTCACCAGTTCCAAAACGACGAATGGACCGAGCTAAGTTCGGGCGTCACAAATAACGATGGGCGGGTTGCGGGGCTGCTGGCTGCGGATCTCAAGCTGCCCGCCGGCACCTATCGAATGCACTTTGACACTGCAGCTTACTTTTCAAAGCTCAATTCGGACGTTTTTTACCCGTACGTGGATGTCGTCTTCAATCTGGACGATAGCGGCGAGCATTACCACATACCCTTGCTGCTATCGCCCTATGGTTACTCTACCTACCGGGGTAGTTAGCGCGTGAAAGAACTTACCTTACAGCCTTTGACTGCGGAGCTCTTTGCGCCCTTTGGTGCTGTTATCGACGGACAAACCCCTTGCGAGACCTACCCCATAAACGAAGGTCTGACGCAACGACATAATGCTCTGGCATCGGTTGATTGTGCAGCGGAAGGCGGGTCAGCTGTTCTGAGCTTGTTTCGAGCCCAGGCCGTTAGCGGGGGTTTTGTTCTGCGCGGCATGGAGCGTCATCCCTTGGGCTCCCAGGCCTTCATTAACACCAGTGGCAATCCTTACGCGATTGTCGTTGCGCCAGCGGGAGATCTTGATGAGACAGCTATTCAGGGTTTTCTCGCTTCTTCCAGCCAAAGCATTAGCTACCACCGCGGGACCTGGCATCATTATTTGTTGGCCCTGGACTCCGCATCAGACTTCGTTGTGGTGGACCGCATTGGCCCGGGTAACAACTGTGACGAGCTAGAACTTAAGTCCCCTATGCAACTTGTACTGCCCTGATGAGTCGAGTTCTCCATCGCGGTCAAATACTGCACTTCCTAGATGATCCCTTTAAGAGCGAAGCGGGGAATCGCGACGGTGGTGAAAGCAGTGGGGATAACAAAGTTAATGACAGTTATGCCTACTTTGCTGATGGCGGCTTGTTGGTAGACGACGGCCGCGTAATCGCAGTCGGCGAGGCCTCCCAGCTTCTCAGCTCACTACCTCATGACACTGTCATAAACGAGCATGCGGACGCCCTGCTCGTTCCCGGGTTCATCGACACACATATCCATTATCCGCAAATGGACATCATCGGCGCTCATGGCGAGCAGCTCCTTCAGTGGCTTGATAAGTACGTGTTTCCTACCGAGGCGCAGTTCGGTGACTTTGATTACGCCCAGCGCGTCGCAAAGCGCTTTCTCAAAGAACTGCTCCGTAACGGCACAACCACGGCACTGGTTTTCGGCACCGTGCATCCCGAGTCGGTGGACGCTTTTTTTACCGAAGCCGAATCACTCAACCTTCGTATGATTGCCGGCAAGGTCATGATGGACAGAAACGCTCCGGACTTTCTCACCGACACCGCCGAATCCAGCTATTCACAGAGTAAACAGCTCATAGAACGGTGGCACAATCGCGGGCGCTTGCGCTACGCGGTGACTCCCCGATTTGCACCGACATCCACCCCAGAGCAGCTCAAAGCGGCAGGCCGGCTGCTTTGCGAGCACCCGGACGTGTATTTGCACACGCACATGTCAGAGAACCTGAACGAGATTGCGTGGGTAGAAGAGCTGTTCCCGCACCTGGATCACTACCTGCACAGCTACGATGACGCCGGATTATTAGGGCGACGGAGTGTGTTTGCCCACTGCGTGCATCTCAGTGAGAACGAGTGGCAGCGCATGGCGGAAACACAGTCGAATATCGCTTTCTGCCCAACGTCGAATCTATTCCTGGGATCAGGATTGTTCCCTATATCGATGGCTGAGAGCTGCGGTGTGCACGTGGGTTTGGGCACGGATATCGGCGCCGGAACCAGTTTCTCGCTGCTTGAAACTATGGATGAGGCCTACAAGATCCAACAGTTACAGGGTCATTCCCTTACGCCTTTTAAGAGCTTTTACCTGGCGACACTCGGCGGCGCTCGTACTCTTGATCTGGAGGATCAGCTGGGTAATTTCTTACCCGGCAAAGAAGCCGACTTTCTGGTCCTGGATCTTGCCGCGACACCGCTAATGAAAGAGCGCATCGCCCATTGCGAGGATCTCTTTGAAACGCTTTTCGTTCTCTCTACCCTTGGAGATGATCGCTGTGTCCGAGAAACGTGGATTATGGGCGAATGTATGTATCAACGGGACGCGCATGAAACCCACGTCCCTGATGCTCACTTAACGCAAAGTGCAACGAGCTAGACAGGAGAAGCGCGAGTCATGGAAACCTATCTTGTCGACTGGATAAGTCTGATTGTCCGCTGGCTCCACGTTATTACGGGCATCGCCTGGATTGGCGCTTCTTTCTATTTCATGTGGCTGGATAACAGCCTCGAAGAACCACCCCAATGGAAGAAGGACAAAGGCATCAAGGGCGATTTGTGGGCTGTTCACGGTGGGGGTATCTACGAGGTAGCTAAGTACCACGGCGCTCCGGAAAAAATGCCCGAGCATCTCCACTGGTTCAAGTGGGAGGCCTACAGTACCTGGCTAACGGGCATGGTGCTCCTCGCGGTGATCTACTACCTCGGAGCAGAATCCTATCTCATCGATCGTCGCGTTGCGGACCTCAGTCAATGGCAGGCTATCGGCTTGGGTCTCACGTTTTTGGCCGGTAGCTGGATTGCTTACACCGCGCTGTGCATCAGTCCCCTCGCGAAGAATGGATGGCTTCTAGCAGTAGTTCTTCTAATCCTTGGCGGGTTTGTGGCTTGGGGCCTGTCTCAGTTGTTCAGCGGCCGCGGCGCGTATATCCATTTCGGCGCGATAATTGGCACCATCATGGTGGGTAATGTCTTTCAGGTAATCATGCCCGGGCAGCGAAAGCTCGTCGGGGCGTTGGAGGCAGGCGAAACGCCAAACCCCGAATGGGGCGCAAGAGCCAAACTACGCTCCACACACAACACCTACCTCACCTTGCCCTTGTTGTTCATCATGATCAGCAACCATTACCCCATGACCTACGGGCACGCCTTTAACTGGGCAATCCTGTTGGCTATCGTGGTGATTACAGCGGTCTCCAGACAATATTTTGTGCTCCGCCATGTAAACATCAATCGCCCTGCCATACTCGGAGCCGCCATGGCTGCTACCGTAGTGTTGGCCATCGCAATAGCGCCTAAGCCTGTCGTCATTTCCGAGAACGGTTTAGCAGCAAACGATCTAGCACCACGAGCGCACGGCATTATCCGGGAACGTTGCAGCAGTTGCCACGCGGCAGTGCCCACCGACGATGTTTTCACAACGCCACCAGGCGGTGTCATGCTCGACACTGTGGAGCAGATGCAGCAGTGGTCTCCCCGTATCAAGGCTCGGAGTATCGATAGCCACGATATGCCCTTCATGAATAAGACTGGAATGACCGATGTAGAGCGAGGGGTCGTCGCGCAGTGGATAAACGCGGGAAGCCCCGCGAGCTAGCTAGGCAAGCTCGCCCATAGCCAGGCGCTCAGCCATAGCGCGGTGATCATCCAGCAGAGGCTGTAACTCCACACCGCGGAGCACGCCGCGATCCACCAGTACGTCGCCCCCTACTACGGTATAAGCTGCAACGCCGGAGTAACACAGCAAGAGACTGGCGACAGGGTCGTGTACTGCGCCTGCATGCCAAAGATCGTTTACGGCAAAGGCTGTGCAGTCAGCCTGGTATCCCACGCTTAGCTGCCCTATTTCACCCTCGCGCCCCAAGGCCTTCGCTCCGCCGCGGGTCGCCACCTTGAGCATATCTCTTACACCGCAGGCGTCGGCGCCCTCTCTGAGGCGCTGCAGCAACATCGCCTGACGAGCCTCCGCCAGCAAATGTCCACTATCATTTGAGGAGGACCCATCAACGCCCAGGGCCACGTTAACCCCGGCAGCCAACATGGGCATAACCGGCGCTATCCCCGAAGCCAGACGCATGTTTGAACAGGGGCAATGAGCAACGCTGGTACCGGTGCTAGAGAAGCGCTTGAGATCCTGGCTATCCAATTGCACACAATGGGCGTGCCAAACATCGTCACCGAGCCAACCGAGGTCCTCTGCGTATTCCCCCGGCGTCATATTAAAGCGTTCGCGGCTGTAGGCGACGTCTTCTACGTTTTCAGCCAGATGCGTATGGAGTCGAACCCCGTGCTTTCTGGCCATCTCGGCAGATTCACGCATGAGCTCCTGACTTACCGAGAACGGAGAACAGGGAGCCAACGCTATCTGAATACGCGACCCCGCAGACGCGTCATGGTAAAGACTGATCAAGCGCTCGCTATCGGCGAGGATGCTGTCCTCGCTTTCCACGAGGCTATCGGGGGGTAATCCCCCTGCCGATTGCCCGACACTCATGCTGCCGCGGAGCGCATGAAAACGAATACCGGTCTCTGCCGCCGCCGCGATACTGTCATCCAGGCGACTGCTATTCGGGAAAATATACTGGTGATCTGAGCTGGTGGTGCAGCCCGAAAGAAGTAGCTCGGACAAACCAATAATCGCAGATACACGAAAAGCCTCGGGCGTCAGACGCTCCCACACGGGATAAAGCGCCTGCAGCCAACCAAACAACGGCGCATTCTGTGCCTTTGGCATCAGGCGCGTCAGGTTCTGGTAAAGATGATGGTGCGTATTGACCATACCCGGCATGAGTACATGCCCCTGGAGGTCGATAATACGATCAGCGGTCTCTGGCAGGCTGCTAGTGCTTCCCACGGCCTCAATAACGCCGTCACGAACAAACAGGCCACCGTCGGGGATCTCCCGCTGCGCGTCGTCCATACAGACTACTACGTCCGCATGGCGCATCAAAAGCGTTGCCACGTTTCTCCTCCCATCAGCAATCCTCCATTATGTCGGCAGCGCCTCGGCGCTACCAGCCCCTGCACCTTAAGCTCTTCGTGGCGTTAGGTTAGAGGAACCTCGTGCAGGCCTTGTGGTCTATATTCCTAGACTCAATTATTGGAAAAGTAGCTATGCCCAAGCCCCAGTTCTTTCTCGTATCTGCCTTTGCCGCGTTGATACTCAGCCTTGCGGCCGAGTCGAATATTGCGCACGCTGAGGACAAAACACGTCATATTGCAGTCAGCGGCAAATCGGAGCGCCGCGTGGCGCCAGATATGGCCCTCCTGCAGCTTGATGTGGTGACGGAAAACGCTGACGCCGCATCAGCCCGTCGTGAAGCCGATGCGATTACTGGACGAGCACTGGCAGTTTTGCGAGGAGCTGGATTAGCGGATGCCGACATCGATAGCACCGGCCTTGCGATTAGCCCACAGTTTCGCTGGCTTAAGGATGAAAGAAAGCAGGAACTCACAGGATATCGAGTGTCGCGGAGTATTGAGGTGCGATTACTGAACCTCGAAGCTCTGGGAGAGCTGGTAACGACACTCACGGACACAGGTATCAATCGCATGCAGGCTCCTCGACTGGGCCTTCAGGACGAGGAGGCGCTTTATCAGGAACTTCTTGCAGCAGCTACAGAGAACGCGCGCGAGCGTGCGGATGTGATTGTGGCGGCGTTGGGCGAAACAAGAGGCCCCGTTATCTCCATAAGCACCGAGCGGGTGTCCACACCCCGCCCCATGCGCGCCGAGCGGATGATGATGGCGGCGGATGCCGCGGCACCGTCTCCAAGCGAGAGCTATTCTGCGGGGCACCTCAGTTACTCAGTCACCGTTAACGCATCTTTCTCTTTGAACTAGCTCTCTGAACTTGGCGAGAAAAGCGCCTTCAGGGCCAATCATGACCCTGTAACGGCGCTTTGACCTCAAAAACTAACACGCTACACTCCCAAGACCACCGACCAGTCAATAATAAGGCAAGCTACTGTGCGTAAAGCGTTCCTAAATACCGCGGCTTTTCTGGCGCTGACCACCGCCCTGGGCTCGACTACATCGAGTGCGGCAGCCATCGAGTACAGCGAGTCTCAGCAGGACACCGCCTCAGAGCTCATAGAACAGCTTGAACAGCGTCATTACGCCAAGCTGAAATATGATGACGATCTATCCTCTGCGCATCTGGACAATTACCTGGAAAATCTGGACGGCGGCAAGATGTTTTTCACAGCCTCCGATATCGCGGGCTTTGAGCGCTTCCGCACCCTAATGGATGATGAGTTACCCAAGGGTAAGCTGGATGCAGGTTTCACCATATTCAATAGGTTTCATGAACAGCTGACCAAGCGCCTCGAAACTCTCGTGGAGACTCTTCCCGAGATGGTCGATGCCATGGATTTTAGTATCGATGAGCGCTATGAACTCGATTTAGATAAAGTGGCCTGGGCGGCCGATCAGACTGAACTCGACGAGCGTTGGCGCCTGCAGATCAAAAACCAGGTTCTGAATCTGCGTCTTGCGGACAAACCTCAGGACGAAGTGGCTGAGACCCTGGTTAAGCGATACAAGAATCAGTTAGGTCGAGTAAATCAGTACAACGCTCAAGACGCGTTCCAGATCTATGCCAACGCGCTCACCGAGTTGTACGATCCCCATACCAATTACTTTTCACCGAGGCGCTCGGAGAATTTTAACATCAACATGCGTCTGTCTCTGGAAGGTATCGGAGCCGTTCTGTCCCCGGAAGACGAGTACACCCGAGTCGCTCGCATCGTGCCCGCAGGGCCCGCCGACAAGCAGGGTGAGCTAAAACCTTCGGACCGCATTGTTGCCGTTGGCCAAGACGAAGATGGCCCCTTTGAAGACGTTATTGGCTGGCGCTTGGATGAGGTTGTTGAGCTTATCCGTGGCCCTAAGGGCTCTACCGTGCGTTTGCAGGTTCTCCCCTCCAAGGGCGGCAACGATGCCGAGCGCAAGACGATCAAGATTGTCCGAAACAAAGTTAAGCTAGAGGAGCAATCCGCTCAGAAGCGTGTATTGGAGCTTCCTAAAGGGAACGGAGACAGCATTCGTATCGGGGTTATCGACATCCCCACGTTCTACATCGATTTTGAGGCCATGCGCCGCGGTGATGAGAACTATAAAAGTACTACCCGAGACGTAAAGCAGCTCATAGCAGAGCTTGAAGAAGAGAATGTCGAAGGCGTGATCGTTGATCTTCGCCGTAATGGTGGCGGCTCACTGCAGGAAGCAAATGACCTGACAGGGCTGTTCATAGAGTACGGCCCCACGGTTCAGATTCGACACTCCTCACGGCGGGTTTGGCGCGACGGGAAGCGGCTTCGAAGCACGTACTATGACGGCCCGCTCGTCGTGCTGATCAATCGCCTAAGTGCGTCTGCATCGGAGATTTTTGCTGGCGCTATTCAGGACTATAACCGAGGTCTCATCGTCGGAGATCGCTCCTATGGTAAGGGTACGGTACAGACCATGGTCCCTCTCACCGAAGGCCAGCTGAAAATCACCGAAAGTAAGTTCTATCGTATTTC
>NZ_JBGCFU010000043.1:0-32408 GCF_045107095.1 Congregibacter sp.
GTTGTCCCCCACTACTGGATAGATTCCTACGCGTTACTCACCCGTCCGCCGCTCTACTCATACCGAAGTATTTTCGCGCTCGACTTGCATGTGTTAGGCCTGCCGCCAGCGTTCAATCTGAGCCATGATCAAACTCTTCAGTTTAATCTTTAACCTCAGCCTCTCGGCATGAGGGTTGGTTTTCACAGTTACCCGCGCTCACCAACAAATCTCGGCTCAGACACAATTCGAAATCAAAAATTACTGCGCCACTAAATCTCCAAAGAGATCCAATGACTTTGAATTGATGAGTCACTTGTTGTGTCTGAATAGTCGTTAAACAACTATCCCAACAAGTGCCCACACTTCTGTCTTCATCTTCTTGTTAAACATCCACCAAACCGCTCGGGTTTGATGTTTTCCCGCGTACCATCGTGATTAGCGGGAGGCGCATTATACTCACTCGGAAAGACCGCGCAAGCGATATTTCTAATTAGTTTTATGCGACCTCAAACAGCGCACTCTTAGCGCTCAGTCTCGAACGAACAGGTGGTACTTCTTCTTGCCCACGCGGACCAGGTAAAAGCGCCCGAACAGCGCGGTTTCGCGCGCGAAAACCTGCGCAGTTGCTGCGTTGTCGGTCATACCCAAACCTCGGCCATTAACAATCACGGCCTCTCGCTGAAGAGCGTCCTTGATTTGCTTACCCGATGCAGCGAGCCCCGCCTCGGTTAAGAGCTGCGTTAACGTCTCTGGTAGTTCGTTATCGCTGAGACCACTAGACGGCAGGCCATCCAGCATGAGCTGCTCCAGATCCTGCTCCGAAAGCCCGCCCAACTCACCGCTGAACAAGCTATCAGTGATCCTCTGGGCAGCAGCCAGGCCCTCGCCCCCATGAACCAGCTTTGTCACCTCCTCGGCCAAAATGCGCTGGGCATCTGGACGCCCGCTACGCTCGCTATCCGCGAGCTGAATGGCTGCTATCTCTGCAACGGACAGGAACGTGAAGTAACGGAGGAAGCGATAGGCATCCTCATCAGCCACCGACAACCAGAACTGATAAAAGCTATAGGGTGATGTCCGCGCCGGGTCCAGCCAGATCGTTCCCGACTCGGTCTTTCCAAACTTACTGCCGTCGGACTTTGTAATTAATGGCATGGTCAAGCCATAAACCTGCCCGCCATGCAGGCGTCGCGTGAGGTCGATGCCGCCGGTAATGTTCCCCCATTGATCGGAACCACCGAGCTGAAGCCCGCAGTCATAGCGCTTGTAGAGCTCAGCAAAGTCATAGGACTGAAGAATCATGTAAGCGAACTCGGTAAAGCTGATACCGCTTCCTTCGCGCTCGATGCGCTGCTTTACCGATTCTTTTTGAATCATGGAATTGATCGAAAAATGCTTGCCGATGTCGCGCAAGAACGTAAGCACGTCCAAATCGCGAGTCCACTCCAGATTGTCGACCACTACGGCGCTTTGAGGTCCGGCATCGAAGTCCACAAACCGGGAGACCTGGTTTCTCAACTTTGCGACCCAGCTTTCCACTATGTCAGTGGTATTGAGCTGCCGCTCCTGGGCCTTAAAACTAGGATCACCGATAAGGCCCGTCGCACCGCCAACCAGAGCGATCGGACGATGACCGGCCAATTGAAAGCGGCGCAGCATTAATAAAGGAACGAGAGAGCCTATGTGCAAACTGTCCGCTGTGGGGTCAAAACCGCAGTATAAGGAGCGCGAGCCCCCATCCAGCCACTCGGGCAATTTCTCTTCGCCGGCTATTTGAAATATCAGTTCCCGCTGCTGAAGCTCGGTAAGCAGTGCACTCGTCATGGCCATCACTTTTGTTGCGGAGCCGCCCCTCGGCTAGCTCTCTGGGTTCATTCTGATCGAAAGGCTGGCGACCTTACCTCACAAAACGCTGAACGCAAGAGGTGAAATCCGTCACTATCTCTGAAACGTACCTTTTTTATATACTTCGAACCCAGTAATCGGGCCAGCGACATGTTCAACCATAAAAAAGCACCCCGCGGAGCGACTCCCATCGCTGACCGCCAAGGTATCTCTCACCACCACATTCTTGCAGTGGCCGGCTTGTCCGTGCTCGTTGCGCTGGCCGCAATCATCACGCCGTCCGGCGATGTAAACGCCACGCGAAGCGTTGCAGAGACCAAGCTTAGCGAAGACACCTCTTCGTTACCCGAGATAGAAGTCGCACCCATAATTGAAGCAGCAGAGGCCGTAGCGGCCGTCGACAAACTTACAGAGGAACCCACTCCTTCGGCATCGACGCCCTGGGAAGAGTTCATCGTACGAAGCGGCGACAATCTGTCACTGCTCTTCAAACGGGCGGGATTCAGCACCGCCGATGTTTATCAGATCGTACACACCGCACCCCAAGGTCGCGATCTCGAACGAATCTATCCCGGACAAAGCCTTGCGTTTTTACGTGACGAGTCCGGCGACCTTTCAGCTGTCCGTCACACCATCAACGGACTCCAGTCAGTGATCTATCGCCGCATGGACGGAGGATTCTCTTCCGAGCGAGCGGTGCGGGAGCCCGAGCAGCGGCTCAACTGGGCCACTGTCGAAATCGAGTCATCGCTGTTTCTGGCGGGCAAAGAAGCTGGGCTCTCGAGCAACCTGATTATGGAGGCCGCGATTATTCTCAGCGGCGTTATCGACTTTGTCATGGATCCACGCAAAGGCGACACCATGGAGATCCTTTACGAGGAGCTCTATCTGGACGGCGAAAAGTACGAGGACGGCAAGGTTGTCGCCGCGTCCTACACCAATCGCGGCGAGCGCTTTGATGCCTATCGTTACATCGACAGCAAAGGCATGACCAGCTACTACAACCAAGACGGCGTGAGCATGCGCAAGGCGTTCCTGATGGCTCCCGTCGACTTCACCCGCATAAGTTCGGGGTTTAATCCACGGCGTCGCCACCCCATCTACAAGACCGTCCGCCCCCACAACGGCACTGACTACGCGGCGCCCCGCGGTACTCCGGTATTCTCCGCCGGCGACGGTCGCGTTATAGAGGCCGGATACACCCGCGCGAACGGTAATTACGTGTTTATTCAGCATGGGGACCGGTACATCACCAAGTACCTTCACCTAAACAAGCGGAAGGTGAAAAGCGGACAGCGGGTGGTGCAAAGCCAGGTCATTGGTACCGTGGGCTCCACCGGCGCAGCTACGGGCCCGCACCTTCACTATGAATTTCTTGTAGGTGGCGTGCACCGTAATCCGCGCACCATTCACAAGAGCCTTCCCAAGGCCAAGTCTCTCCCTAAAGAGGAAATGCCGAGGTTTAGCCTGGCGATAGCTGATGCGTCGGCGCGCCTCGCGCAACTGCGGGAAGAGAGACGTCTAGCAACGGTCAGTACAGACGACAATATCGGCGCGCCCTGATCCTTATGGCGTCTGATGGCCTGTATATTGGGCTGATGTCTGGCACCAGCATGGACGGCATTGACGCTGTCCTTGTGAACGTTTCCAAAGGGCAAACACAGCTCAAAGAAACTCACAGCCAAGCCTATGACCCAGCACTGCGGAGCAGGCTTGCAGAACTCGCATCGGGCGATCTCGAGAGTGTTGACGCTTTAGCAACACTCGATCGGGTCGTGGGACTTGAGTTCAGTCGCGCGAGTAACGCCCTTCTGCAAAAGAGCAAACTCTCTTCCTCGGACATCGTTGCTATAGGCAGCCACGGGCAGACTGTGAGGCACAAACCCCAAGGGCCCTCAGAGGAGCGCTACTCCTTACAGATTGGAGACCCTGCCAGCATTGCAGAGCATAGCGGCATCACTACGGTTGCCGACTTTCGCCGCCGAGACGTTGCGGCAGGAGGCCAGGGTGCACCGCTGGTTCCGCTCTTCCACGCATCGCAGTTTGGACAGGATGGTCAATGCCGCGCCATCGTCAATATCGGAGGCATATCAAACGCGACGCTATTGGACGGTGCAAAAGTCATGGCAGGATTTGACTGCGGCCCAGGCAATACATTGCTTGACGCATGGGTACGCCGCCATCGCGGCGATGATTACGATGCTGATGGCGCCTGGTCTGCTGAGCATTGTGAAGATCTGGCATTACTGCAGCGTCTCACTACGGATCCCTATTTCACGCGAACGGGCCCAAGAAGCACCGGGCCCGAGTTATTCAACCTGGAATGGCTGGATGCGCAGTTGGGTGATCAACCTCCCGGCGTTGTTCAAGCGACCATCGCGGAGCTCACCGCCTTCGCCATCGTAGAAAGCCTTCAAGCCTGCGAAGCAAAACCCGAAGCGCTCTTCGTTTGCGGCGGTGGCGCGCGTAATACCGACCTTATGCGAAGACTTAACTCGCGGCTGGAGGCGGAGCACATACGGCTCGGCACCACTTATGAACTCGGCCTCGCTGCAGAGTGGGTAGAGGCCAGCGCATTTGCCTGGTTGGCGTGCAGAACGCTCGCAGGACTGCCTGGTAATGCCGAGGTGGTCACCGGAGCAGACGGCCCGCGAGTTTTAGGTGCTATCTACCCAGCCTAAGTGCCGGTGAGGGCCTTGAAGAAGCTCATCAATTTCGCGAGGGAACAAGCAAGCTTCAAACGGAGAATGACGCTCCACAACCACAAGTCGTGGTCGCGTTGGGGTTGTTGACGATAAAGCGCGAGCCCTCGAGCCCCTCGCTGTAATCCACTTCTGAACCAGCCAGGTACGGGAAGCTCATGGGGTCAACAATCACGGTGACACCGCCACGCTCGACCGTGGTGTCATCTTCCGCCGCGTCCTCGTCGAAAGAGAACCCGTACTGGAATCCAGAGCACCCGCCACCCGTGATAAAAACTCGCAGCTTCAGATCAGTGTTTTCTTCTTCGCTCACGAGCTCGCGTACCTTGTCGACCGCTCGGTCAGACAAAGTGATGGCGTTGGGATCAAAAGCTTCTGCGACAGTCATGCTTTTCCAGTGAGTAGTCGCTGCCTCTCTCGAGTTTCATTGGCCAATTAGCGCAACAAAACCAAAGGGCAGCTGAATAAAACCTAGTGCTGAGGTCAAGTATAACGAGAGCAGCTCACAATCGCTATCGGTAGTTGCGCTCAGGGCAATAGACCGGGTTGCGCGATACCCAGCGTTTCCACCTGACCAAACATCAGGTTCATACACTGAACGGCCTGACCCGCCGCCCCCTTGACCAAATTGTCCTCCACTGCCGTCACCACAACGGTATCTCTATCCTGCGGCACGGTTATAGCCAAGTGACAGCTATTGGCACCCCGCACGCTACGCGTCTGGGGATACTGCCCTGCAGGGAGCACATCGACAAAGGGTTCTTGCGCATAGAAGTCTTCATAAGCCTTCTGTAAGTCAGCTGCGCGACCCGCTTCATTCAGTGATGCGTAGAGTGTGGCATGTATCCCGCGGATCATTGGTGCAAGGTGTGGAACAAAAGTAAGAGCCACGGCGTCGCTGCTCATAGCGGACAAACCCTGCTCGATTTCGGGCAAGTGTCTGTGACCGCTCACACCATAGGCTTTGAAACTGTCACTGACCTCACTCAAAAGGTTGTCTATCTTCGCCTGTCGCCCCGCACCGCTGACTCCAGACACGGCATTGGCAATCAATGATGTTGAATCAACAAGCCCCGCTTCCAACAGAGGCATGAAACCCAGCTGCACAGCCGTGGGGTAGCAACCGGGACAGGCAAGCAGCTGCGCACTGCGAATCTGCTCTCGATTGCGCTCAGGCAGCCCATAAACTGCGTCGTCAAGAAGCTCGGGGCATGCATGGACCTCGCCATACCAGCGCTCCCACAAGGCGGCATCACGAATTCGAAAATCCGCCGACAGGTCGATAACACGAGTTCCCGCGGCCAGTAAGGCGGGCACGCTACGCATCGCTACATTGTGAGGAGTGGCGAAGAACACCGCGTCGCAGGCTGCGAGAGCATCATCGTCAGGATCGCTAAAGCAAAGACTGATATGCCCGCGAAGGCTTGGAAACAAGTCTGCCACCTCGCGTCCTGACTCTGCTCGCGAGGTGATGAGCGCAATTTCTACATTCGGATGCGCGACGAGCAAGCGCAGGAGCTCTACACCCGTGTACCCCGTTCCACCTACTATGCCGACCTTAATCATTGTGCCTCCATCTCGTTAAGGCGCTGGAGTATATCGCCAAAGCACTCCCCAGAATTGCTACCATAACGGCTTTAACGTCGGATTAGCCGCTTGTCCTTCAGCTTCAGATCCTATCGCCGCGCGCTCACGCGCTACGACTCTGTGCCAGCCTACGCGCTGCTGGGGATTATTGCCGGCCTTTCATCCGGCGCTGCAGTGATACTTTTTGAACACGGTATAGACCAACTCGGCTTGCTTTGGGGTGTGGGAAACCGCGCGGAAAATTTCGAAGCCCTTGACACTCTTACCCGTTTTCTCCTTCCCGTTCTGGGCGGCCTCGCCCTCGGCATTGTGTTTTCCTTCTTACGGCCCGAGGACAGAGAGGTCGGCATTGTTCACGTGATCAGCCGCCTCCACAGCAGTTACGGCATGTTGCCCTGGCGAAATGCAATGGTGCAGTTCTTTGGCGGCATCGTCGCTCTTGCCACGGGTCAATCTGGCGGCCGCGAGGGTCCAGGGGTCCACCTTGGCAGCGCTATTAACAGCATTATCGGACAGCGACTGGCGCTGCCCAATAATAGCCTGCGGATACTTATCGCCTGCGGTTCCGCCGGTGGCATAGCCGCCGCGTTTAACACGCCGCTCGCCGGCGTGATTTTCGCGATGGAGGTAATCATCGTCGAATACACGGTTGTTGGATTTATGCCGGTCATGCTGTCGGCCGTAGCAGCCTCGGTGCTCAGTCAGCGACTGGGCGGTGGCTCTGAAATTTTTGATATGTCCAGCGCACAGCTCACCACCCTTTGGGAGATTCCCTACATCGCGCTGCTGGGTTTTCTGAGTGGCTGCGCAGCGGCCATGCTGATTCGAGCCAGTACCATTAGTGCCAGTTTCAGCAGTTGGCCTGTAATGTTGCGGTTCACCCTGGCTGGGGCGGTGACCGGAGCCTTTGGCGTTACCATTCCCGAGACTTTGGGCATTGGTTACGACACTCTCGGCAACGTAATGTATGGGCAAGTAGCACTGGGGGCACTGCTTCTCATCGCAGGAGCAAAGATTTTCGCCACCGCCGTCAGCGTGGGCTTTGGTATGCCCGTGGGCCTCATCGGCCCGACCCTGCTCATCGGGGCCTGCCTTGGCGGCTTTTTCGGGCTGCTGGGACATGAGCTCTATCCAGCCATCGCTCCTGACCCTAAGCTGTATGTAACCATCGGCATGGCGGCCGCCATGGGCGCAACCTTCGGCGCACCTCTTGCGGCGTGTTTAGCGGTTATTGAACTCACCCAAAGCACCAGCGTAGCCATGCCCGCGATGCTGGCGATTATCGTCGCGAATCTAACCAACATTAGTGTCTTCCGGCAGCGATCAGCTCACCGCAGTGTGATTGGACAGCTGCGACGACAATTGCCCAACGACCCGCTCAATCAGTTGCTCCATCGCACCGACGTGAACGCCGTGATTGATGGAAGCGTTGTAGTGATTGCCGAGCAAGTGAAGCCCGCGGTCTCTGCTACTCTCGCTGTACAGGTACCCAACTGGTGTCTTGTTAGTCGCGAGGGAGAGGACCTGTTTCTGGTGAACGGACAGGATCTCATGGCCTGGCTGAACGAAGCACCCAAAGTGGACGATTCTGACGGCACAGAGATTCGTAGCGTCACCGAATCCACCTTGCGACGCTGGACTATCGCCGTGGTTCCTGAACAGGCCACACTAAGACAGGTTTTAGATATCCTGAAGGCCCGCACTGTTGAGGCCGTCTGTGTGTACACTCGAGGCAACAGAGGTGAGCGAAGTCTCCGCGGTATCGTCACGCGCGACCGCATTGAACGCTTCACTCTCGATCAACTAAACACCTAGGATTCGATGCATGCTCTGGCTGCGAGCTTTACACATAATTTTTGTCGTCTGCTGGTTTGCAGGCCTGTTTTATCTACCGCGACTATTCGTGAATTACGCCGCCAGTGAACACCCCGAGACACGCGCCCATCTTGCGGTAATGTCTCGAAAGCTTTATCGATTCGTAACCCCCTTTATGGCGCTTACCATCGTCTTTGGACTCAGCTTGATCAGCCTGAACCTTGACTACTATCTCAGCGCCACCTGGCTTTGGCTGAAATTAGCTGGCGTGGCCTTTCTGGTGGTTTACCATTTTCAATGCGGACGTTACGTAAAACGAATTAATGCGAATCAGGATGACCACAGCCACGTTTTCTACCGTTTCTTTAACGAAATTCCTGTACTGTTTTTGTTCGCGATCGTATTTCTGGTAGTGCTCAAACCATTCTGACAACATTGGGGCAGCCGCCGCTCCAGTGTTAAGAAAGCATCATAATCAATTGCGAGACAGGCACTTTGGACATACCAGAAGAAACAAGACGCGATAAAACATACGAAAAACGCACGGCGAATGCAGAAAACAACACAACACAACACAACTACCTATAAGGAACGGCAGGCCCTATGAGCCGATCATCTGAGCTTTTTGAACGCGCAATCCGACATATTCCCGGCGGTGTGAACTCCCCCGTACGGGCATTTAAGGCGGTGGGCGGCACACCCATATTTATCGATCGAGCGGAAGGCGCCTACATCTTCGACTGTGATGGCAAGCGCTACACCGATTATGTGCTGTCCTGGGGCCCCATGATCATGGGCCACAATCACCCTGAAGTGCGCGAAGCGGTCGTGCGTCAATCAGAGAAAGGCCTGAGTTTCGGTGCGCCCACGGAGCTGGAGATTGAGCTCGCTGACACCATCTGCGACATCATGCCCAATATGGATCTTGTGCGTATGGTGAATTCCGGCACAGAGGCGACGATGAGCGCTATACGACTGGCGCGGGGATATACCGGTCGAGACATCATTGTGAAGTTTGAAGGTTGCTATCACGGGCACTCGGACTCACTGCTTATTAAGGCCGGTTCAGGCGCACTTACCTTGGGCGTGCCCAGTTCTCCCGGTGTTCCCGCGGCCTTGGCAGATTACACCATGACCCTCACCTACAATGATCCCGAAGGCCTGCGAAAGGCTTTCGCTGAGCACGGCGACCGCATAGCCTGCCTCATCGTTGAGCCGGTAACAGGGAACATGAACTGCGTGCTTCCCACACCGGAGTTTCTGACCGCCATGCGTGAAGTCTGCACCGCCAGCGGTGCGGTACTGATTCTGGACGAGGTAATGACCGGCTTTCGTTTCGGCACTCACGGCGCTCAGGGGCATCTGGGCATCGAAGCAGACCTAACCTGTCTTGGAAAAATAGTCGGCGGCGGCATGCCCGTAGGCGCCTTTGGCGGCAAACGCGAAATCATGGAACAGATCGCCCCGCTAGGACCGGTGTACCAAGCCGGCACGCTATCAGGTAACCCCATCGCCATGGTGGCCGGACTCGCTACCATGCGCATCATTTCCCAGCCTGGTTTTTATGAACCGATTTTCGCCAAAACGCAGGCTATTTGTGACGGCATGCAGCAAGCGGCGGACAAAGCGGGCGTTCCCTTTACGACGAATCATGCGGGCACCATGTTCGGCGGATTCTTCACCGAGTCAGAGAGCGTGTCTAACTATGCAGATGTGATGGCTTGCGACACCGATAGCTTCGCGCGCTTCTTTCACCATATGCTGGAATTGGGCGTGTATCTTGCGCCCGCGTCCTACGAGGCTGGCTTCATGTCCGCAGCCCACACGGATGAGGATATTGAAGAAACCGTCGCAGCGGCCGCCACAGCATTCGCAGCGCTTTAAGCTAAGCAGGAGTTATCTATGGCTTTTGAATCGACCCGCGGCGCGTTCCCTCACACACGTATGCGTCGACTTCGCGCAAGCGATTTTGCCCGGCGTCTGGTGCGTGAGAACGCGCTCTCACCCAACGACTTCATCTATCCGGTCTTCGTGCTTGAGGGCGAAAATCAACGCGAGGCAGTACCTTCCATGCCTGGTGTGGAGCGTCTGAGCATCGACCTTCTGGTGGAGCTCGCCGGAGAGATGGTCAGCCTGGGCATTCCTGCCATTGCCCTGTTCCCCGTTGTGCCCACAGAAAAGAAGAGCCTACTGGCCGAAGAAGCCTACAACGCTGACGGCCTCGCTCAGCGCGCCGTGCGGGCGCTAAAACAGGCGCAGCCTGAGCTGGGAGTGATGACGGACATCGCACTGGACCCGTTCACTACCCATGGCCAGGACGGCATTATCGACGATCAGGGCTATGTCCTTAACGATCGTACTACCGAGGTGTTAGTGCGGCAGGCAGCAAGCCACGCTGCGGCGGGAGCGGACGTGGTCGCACCGTCGGATATGATGGACGGGCGTATCGGCGCTATCCGCCGCGTCCTCGAGGAGGCGGGACATGTAAACACGCTCATCATGTCCTATGCCGCGAAGTACGCTTCCAGCTACTACGGCCCCTTTCGTGATGCCGTGGGCTCGTCCGGGAACATCAAAGGCGGCAACAAATTCAGCTATCAAATGGATCCCGCTAACAGCGATGAAGCCCTCCACGAGTGTGCACTGGATCTGCAAGAGGGTGCTGACATGATCATGGTGAAGCCC
Source organism: Congregibacter sp. (assembly GCF_045107095.1). GTDB lineage: Bacteria > Pseudomonadota > Gammaproteobacteria > Pseudomonadales > Halieaceae > Congregibacter. The sequence continues at coordinate 10,617 of NZ_JBGCFU010000043.1, forward strand.
GGCATGCCATATCTGGATATTGTTCGACGCGTCAGCGATGAGTTAAAGGCACCCACCTTCGCCTACCAAGTGAGCGGGGAATACGCCATGCACATGGCAGCTTTTGAGCACGGCTGGCTCTCTCGTGAAGCCGTAATGCTCGAGTCACTCATGTCCTTCAAACGCGCGGGCTGCGCCGGCATCCTTACCTACTTTGCGATGGATGCTGCTCGCGCGCTTCAGTAACGGTTTCGGGAGTATGCGCTCGCTCTACGGGCTACTGTACCTGGCCTTTTTGTGGTCATCGTCGACCGTGCACGCGGAGTGCGCCTGCCTGTGGGAGGGCTCCTTCAGCGAAGTTCAACAATCTGCGGATCTGGTGATCGCCGCGCGAGTATTGAGCATCAAAGGTAACGCGGTGGACGTAGAGGTGGAAGAAACGCTCCGCGGGCGAGCCTACCTGGAGAATCTTCGCGTCTGGATGGAAACCCGTGACTATTGCCGACCTCCTGCAGAGGACTTCCCTGTGGACTCGCGCTGGGTATTCGCACTAAAGCGCATCACCGAGCTTCCCAGTGACGGCTTTGATCCCTCCACACCCAATCAGAGCTTCGGTCGCGTGGATGACTACTACCTATCGAGCTGCGGAGGCTATTGGCTCAATTACAGCGGTGAGGCAGTGACGGGGAATCTTATAAACGCCCCCCGCTGGGCAAGAGACCCGGATATGACTCCCGTGCTCATGGACCTCCTGCGCGCGTTCCTGCGAAACGAGGCCGACGGTGAAGCCTTGCTCAAGGCAAGCCGTGAAGATCCTGCACTCACGGACCTTATGCTCGACACCAAAGCATTCTTGCGGGGCGACGAAGGCCGCCCGTAGGCAGTGCTAGCTTCTAAAAGCGTCGCCAGCGACGTCTCTCGGGACTCTTCCCCGCAACAACATCCATAAGTTCATCGAGCATCCGTAAAGACAAGCCCCAGATTCGTCGCTCCTCGTAAAAGTAGCAGGGCATGCGAAGCCTAATACCATTTCGTTCCCAGACCATCTCTTCACGATTGTCAGTATCCAGGAGAAACTCCAGCGGCACCCAAACCACCTCGGCAACTTCGTGATTCGGATGAAAGTTAACGCTGCGCTCAAGGTGGAAAACGTAGGGAGATATCACCAAACCGCGAAAGCGGCTGTTAACAGCATTCAGTTCCGATAGAGCACCGATGCAGGGTTCCTGAGTACCAAGATGCAGGCCTATTTCTTCTTCCGTCTCTCGCCGAGCAGTCTCAAGATCGTCTTCGTCCTCGGCCTCCCGACGTCCGCCAGGAAAAGCCATTTGTCCCGACCACGGATCTCCTTCCTTCTCCGCTCGGCGGATCATCAATACCCCCAACTCTCCATCTCTGAGCTGAAGTATCAAGGCGACGGCAGCACGCTTCATGATGCCTTTTAGCCACTTTCGCGAGGGTCGATGGCTAGCCAAGCCCGATTCGGCCATTTGTAACAAGGAGATGGACACAGCGTGGGTTGCCTTCGGGCGAAATTTCGAAGTCGCGATTAAGCCAGTAGGACCTGGCGGTCGCAAGCGTAAAGACCACTAAATCGATCAATCAAAAATCACAAATTTTGAGAACCTCCTGCAAACACAGGGCTAGACTCATTTACACTGCCCGCCCCCTTCTATCAGGAATCGTCTGTGTCCCAGCTCGAGAGACGTCTTTTGTTCTCCATCGACCAGCTCGCTCTCAGCTATCGAGCGAAACCCGCCTTACAGGGGATCAACTGGCAATGGAGGGAAGGAGAGCACTGGGCGATCCTGGGTGCCAATGGAGCGGGAAAAACGGCGCTGGCGACGATCATTTGCGGTGAACAAACGCGCTTTGCGGGAAGTTTCGAGCGCAGCGATAGCTTGAGCGAGGGTGGTACAGCCTATGTGTGCTTCGAGCGAGGTCGTCGTCTTTGTGAAAGAGATCAAAAGCTGGACTGCGCGGAGTTTGAAAGCGACGCTAAGGATATTGGAACTCGCGTTAGGGACTTACTCGAAACCGACGGCTGGTCAGATGGGGATCGCGATGCGCTGATCGTGCTCCTCGGTATCGAGAACATACTCGATCGTGGTCTGCGATACATCAGCACAGGGCAAATGCGCAAAGCCTTGCTGGCAAGCGCCCTGTTTTCAAAACCAGCATTGCTGATTCTTGATAGCCCTTTGGACGGTTTAGATGTGGCGGCGCAAGAACGATTACGGGAAGCGCTCAACGGCATCATGGCGCAGAGTCCAGCAGTGCTGACGCTTTGCCGGAGTGTGGAAGAAATACCCAGCGCCTGTAACAAGCTGATGATCCTCGACCGAGGACGTGTCATTGCGACGGGCTCACCCGACGAGGTTCTTCAAAGCCCGGAAGGGCGCCGCATACTTGAAGCCCCCCCCATCAAGTTTGGAACTCTGCCGGGGAAGGTAAAATCAGGCTCCTTACCGGGCTCCGATCCCACCATCGAACTTCAAGACGTATCGGTGTCTTTTGGCGATCTTTGCGTTTTTCGCAACCTCAACTGGCGCATGGAGTCTCGACACCACAGTGTGATCGTTGGGCCCAACGGTTGCGGAAAAAGCACGCTCCTTGATTTGCTCACGGGGGACAATCACAAAGCCTATGGTCAAAACGTTTCACTGTTTGGTCAACGCCGAGGCAGCGGAGAGAGTATCTGGGAAATCAAGGCTCGCTTTGGTCGGGTCGATGCCCGCATGCAGTTTGCGGTACCTAATGGCAGCACCGTTGAGACAGTAGTGCTGTCGGGCTTCTTCGACAGTGTTGGACTGCGAGATCGCCCGAGCGATCTGCAGCGCGCCACTACCCGTCAATGGCTCGCTTCTCTGGGGCTGTCGGCACAGCGGGAATCAGAGTTCCATACCCTTAGCTTTGGTCTCCAACGCCTGGTGCTTCTCGCCCGCGCGATGGTGAAAGCACCAGACATCCTGCTTCTGGACGAGGCAACATTGAGCCTAGACCCCATACACCGCAGATTACTGCTGGAGGCAGTAGATCATGTGATCGATCAGGGACATTGCCAACTACTGTTCGTCAGTCATACCGTCGGCGAGCTCCCTCGATGCATCAATCAGGTTTTAAACTTTGATCCCAGCGAGGAGGGCTCGACAGTAGCTGTGAGCGATCGGCTTTAGTTGGACAAACACCTGTGATCAATGCACAGGCCACAGCACTCGCCTAGGAATCAATAAACCGCCGGAGTTCCCGGCACGTTGATCCATTGCAATACAGCAGACCGCGCTCAGCGCTCGCCGAAGCGCGTTCGGGGCTTCCGGCCGCGACATGACTAAGCGCCAACTCCAGATAAACCTCAGCACGCTGGGGTGCAATGCGAAGAGCGCGCTCAAGACGGGCAAAGCTGGCGGGCAGATCTCCTTCCTGCCTCAGCATTCTCGCTTGTAGCAACAAACTATCGACGGGGCTGACGACCGGTGTCTCGGGTTTGGTCGACGGCACTGCAGGTGTGGGCACGTTAGAGGAACGCTCGCTGGCCTCTGGTGTTTCTGGGGATATGGGCGCTGGACCCGAGGCGCAGGCTACAAGGAACAGCACCCCAAAACCGAGTACCAGACATCGTAAAGCACTGTGTAGACGCCCCATTTACTCAGTCTCCTCCAAAGAGTTTTTCAAACCAGCCCCGGATACCGTCGGACTTTGGTGTGCAGCCGGTACTTGCGGTCGGCTGTGATCCCACTATGAAGGGTAACAGTCGCGCATTACTACAGCCTTCTCCGGTCAACTCACCGGTTACGTCATCCACGCGGTGAAGCTCGACGCCCCCGGGCATTCTGTAACTCAAGGGACGACTGGCCGCCTCAGCCATAAAATCCGCCCAAATTCGAAGGGCACCGCTAGATCCCGTGAGCCCCGTGGCGTCATTATTGTCGCGGCCAATCCAGGTCACCGCCAACAAGTCGCCGGAGAAACCCGCAAACCAAGAGTCTCTGCCATCATTGGTGGTGCCCGTTTTTCCGGCGACGTGAAAATCGTCGGCCAGACTCCGATACACGCCTCTGCCTGTCCCCTCCCGCACCACTTCCCGCAGGGCATAGTGCAAAAGATGAATAGCACGGGGATCTACCGCACGCTCGTACTCGGTAATATTGTTGCGAAGGATTTCTCCCTTTCGGTTAACGATCGACAGGATGCTCCGAAGCGGTGTGCGGGTGCCGTCAACGGCGATGGTCTGGTAAACCCTGGCCATCATCAATGGAGAATATTCGCCCGCCCCAAGGACCAGGGATGGCACTTTCGGTACGTCCTGGCGCAAGCCCAACCGCTCGAGCATATCGACTACCACGGGCAAACCAATATCCATCCCTAAGCGCGCGGTTGCCTGATTGTAGGATTTGGCAAGGGCGCGATGCAGCAAGACCTTTCCGTGAGACTCACGATCGAAATTCCGCGGCGCCCAAACATCGCCATTAGGACCGGCAACCCGCAGCGCGGAGTCATCCAGGGGAGTCGCGAGATTGTAAGACTCAGACTGCTCCAAGGCGGCAAGATACACCGCCGGCTTCAATAACGATCCCGCCGGACGTCTGGCGTCCAGCGCGCGATTAAAGCCGGCTGCGCGGGGTTTTCGCCCACCCACGATCGCCACGACTTCGCCATTGACCGTTCGCGTCACAACACTTGCAGTCTGCAGATCTCCCGCGGGATTTAGCTTACCCATGATGCTGGTGGTACTGCGCTCCAGCTGATCCTGAAGACGGGGGTCGAAGGGCGTGAATATTCTCAGCCCTGCCGTTGCATAGTCTTCCTTACGGTACTGCTCTTTGAGATGGCGTCGAACCAGATCCAGATAAGCGGGGTAAGTATCTAAACGACGGGAGCCACCCACGGCCAGTGGCATCGCCTGAGCAACGACCGCTTGCTCTTCATTGATGACCCCCTGCTCCGCCATCACCTGGAGCACCAGATCTCGCCGTTCCCGTGCCCGCTGTGGGTTGCGGCTGGGATTGTAGAAACTGGGGCCGCGGATCATGCCAATAAGCAACGCCTGCTGGTGTAAACCCAACTCCTCCAAAGGCGTATCGAAGTAGTGCATCGCTGCTAGTGCAAAGCCGTGAATAGCGCGAGGGCCATCCTGCCCGAGATAAACTTCGTTTAAATAACTCTCGAGGATTTCTGATTTTTCATAATGAACCTCGATAAGCATCGCCATAAAAAGTTCTATCACTTTTCTGCGGACGGTCCGTTCGGAGCTGAGGTAGTAGTTTTTTACCAACTGCTGCGTGATAGTGCTGCCGCCGGCGACCACACGGCCCGAACGCACATTACCCAAAGCTGCCCTGGCAATACCCGTGGGTGAAAACCCGAAGTGAGAGTAAAAATTGCGGTCCTCAATCGCGAGGAGGCCTCCCTGGAGTGTGTCCGGGACCTCGTCGAGACGAAGGAGTAGGCGGTCCTCGCCATGAGCGGGATAAATGCCACCCATTTGAACAGGCTCAAGTCGCAGGATATCCAGCTCGGCTCCGGCACTGCTCAGACCGTTCAGGCTTGCGGCCGCGAACTCCAAGGTCGCCATGCGCGCCGGCTCCCGTCCGTCAGGAAAGGGGAAGCCGCGGCTGTGCACGCGTAAACGGTCACCAAACACCTCGTACTGGCCGCGGTCACGCACTCTTGAGACCCGACGATATCCCAGACGATCTAACTCTCCCACCACTGCGGACCGGGGTAACCGGGCACCGACAAACAACTCCATGGGGCGGGCATAGACCTGCGCGGGTAAAGCGTAGCGCTTACTTTCGAAAGTGCCGGTTATCAACGCATTGAGATAAAAGAGTCCGGCAATAAGCGCACAGACAAAAACCAGAAGGAGTTTGCGCAAAAATGAAAGGAAGCTCTGCATGGGCGCGAAGTGTACTTCGCGGCAGGGTCAGCAGCTACAGATAGCGTCACTTTTAGGTGTTCCCCTACACATCACTGGACAACATGCGCATAATGCCGCGCATTAAAAAAAACACAGGTAACAACATGAAGCAGTTCAAGGTTTACGGACTCGGCGCAGCACTCGTGGACACCGAGATACGCGTAGACGACCCCTTCCTCGCCGAGCTAGGCGTAGAAAAGGGACTCATGACGCTCGTTGACAGTAACCGTCGCGGAGAGCTCCTTCGGGCACTTGATGGACACCTGGTCGAAGCCCGACACGCCAGCGGAGGTAGTGCGGGCAACACCGTTATTGCGACGGCGCTATTTGGCGGCGAGTGCTTTATGACCTGTCGTGTCGCTGACGACGCCGACGGGCGGATCTATCTGTCGGACCTGGAAGATGCCGGCGTGAGCTTTCCGCCACCCGCACGAACGGATGACCCCACGGGCAAATGCCTGGTGCTCGTGACTCCGGATGCGGAGCGCAGCATGAATACTTTCCTTGGGGCCTCTGAGGGTCTAAGCATCGAGCAGCTGAATTCCGAAGCTATCGCAAACTCTGATTATGTATACCTTGAAGGCTATCAGGTGAGCTCCGAGACAGGTCTTGCCGCGGCAATTCGAGCGCGGGAGATCGCCCAGGATGCAGGCGTGCCCGTTGCGCTGAGTTTTTCAGACCCCGGCATGGTCGAGTTCTTTCCGGAGCAGTTTCGCAAGATGGTTGGTCCAGGCGTCGACCTCGCCTTTGCAAACGAAGCCGAGGCCAAAAGCTGGACCGGCATGTCCGATCTTGCCGACGCTGTGGAAGCGATGAAAGACACCGCCAAGCGCTTTGTGATCACCCGTGGTGGTGAGGGCGCAGTTTGCTATGACGGAGAGGAGCTACACGAGATACCCGTACACTCAGTGGACGCGGTAGACAGCAACGGTGCCGGGGACATGTTCGCGGGTGCTTTTCTGTTTGCACTTACCGAGGGAGAGGACTACCCCACCGCGGGCCGATTTGCAGGCTTTGCCGCAGGAACCGTGGTATCGCAATGGGGCCCTCGCCTTGCGCCGGAACAGTATGGGACACTACGGGACAGCTTTTTCGGCAGGCGTTAAGCTCGGACTACCCATATCCAGTCCGAGAAATCCCCGCTGCGATCACAGGAACACGACCAGGAAGCACAGTCATCATGGACAAGCCGCATATAAAAACCGACCCGCTTTATCAGCTATTGCGGCAGGAAGACGTCAAGGCATTCAACGAGCAGCGCGATTCTCTGGATTGCAGCAATCTGCGTAATGGCGACTATCGTGGCAGGGATCTTCGCAACATGAATGCGAAGGATCTGGATTTCAGTAACTCCTACTTTCGCAACGCCGACTTATCGGGCATCGACTTCCGATCAACGAATCTTCAGGGCGCCAGCTTTTTGGACGCAAAGCTATCGGGCGTTTACTTCCCCGAAGAACTCAGCGCAGAAGAGATCAGACTTTCCCTCGATACGGGAACCCGTCTTCGCTACCGCAAAGACTAGCGTGGCAGGGTCTCATCCGCGAGAGAGTAAGTCTCGAAGATCAATAATCGCGGCATTCGCTCGGCTGATGTAAGACGCCATGACCAGAGAGTGATTGGCAAGGGGGCCGAAGCCCGAGCCGTTTAGAATCATGGGGCTCCAGACAACGCCCTGAGTACCCTCTAGCTCCCTGACGATCTGCCGCAAGCTAACCTGAGCATTCTTGTCCTCGAGAATGTCGGCAAAGTCGACTTCCACTGCCTTCAGAAAATGAATCAGAGCCCAAGCCGCGCCACGCGACTCATAAAAAACGTCATCGATCTCATTCCACGGCGTACGTACTTCCAGCTCACTGGGGGCCGCTGTGGACTGGCTGGCATTTCCATCCCCTGCCAGATCTGTGTTGACGCGACGCTCCGAGACGCTCGCAGACAGTCGCTGCGACAAACTGCCCAAGCGCGTGTTAACCATCGCCAGCCATTCTCTTAGGTTGTCCGCTCGAGCGTAGAATTGGGCGTCCTGCGCATTAGGATCCATCAAACGCTGAAGATAGGACGCTGTCGATCGCATAGCCTTACGGTACTCATTTTCTGAAGCCGGCAAGAGCCAGCTGTCTGACTGAAAATTCAGCAACGGCTCTGCAAGGGAGAGATCAGCATCTTCTTTCGACTGCGACTGCGAGCGGGAAAAAAACTCGCGCATTGCCCGGACCAGATCACGGGACTGAATGAGCACGCCGTATTCCCAGTTGGGGATATTGTCCAGGTAGACGCCGGGAGGAAAACGGTCATTCCGCAAATAGCCGCCGGGTTTTGAGAGCATGGTGTCCACCACGCCGAGTAGCGCTGAAGTAGTTACAGTGCCCGTCACGGGTGGCGCAGCACTCTCTACCGCGCTGGCACTGCTACTGTAACCACGAGCCCGCTCCACCACGTCAAACGTCGCCGGAGTGATGCTCCAGTACATACCCAAAACAAGAACCACCACTGCGTAGACAATAAACCCCGCAGTGAGAATAGATAACCACCGCCCTTGCGGAAGGTAGTCGTCGGCAAAGTTCCGCAGGCGTCTACCTATGCTCAGCTTGGGGGTGTCGGAGCTTGCCGGGGTATCTTCAGTCATCGCAATTGCTCAGTTTGTTAGCGTAGCTCTAGTTCTTTGATACTGCTGCCAATCATCAGCTTAATGATGATCATGTTTACTTTTGGCCTCAGGCGCAGCACGACGTACCTGCGCATCCGTGCAGCTCTCACCCTCATTCGTCTGCAAGCAGACAGGCACAGTATCGCCCTCAGCGGGAGTGCTTTGCAGTCCCATCAACATAATGTGTAAACCACCGGGTTCTAGCTCGATAACACCTTCGGCTTCAATAGTCAGCGTATTGACTGGCTGCATTGTCGAGCGTCCGCCCTCAAGGCGGGTCTCATGCAAACTTGCCATTCCTGCGCTAGAGCTTACGCCCTTAATCGTTATCGCAGATGCAGAGGGGTTACGCACCTGAAAGTATGCAGCGGTCATCTTCTGTCCCGGCGGCATTGCGCGGACCCAAGCGTTGGATAGTTGTAGCGTTTCTGCCGCAATACTGGCGCTAAAAGCGGAAATAAACACAATCAGCGGAACTCTGACATCAATCATGAACCAAACCGTCCTCTAGGGAGTAAACACTCACCGTTACTCGGCGTCACCACAAGAAACGCATAGTTTAACAACATGCGATACGGCGCAGAATAAATAGTCGCTGCGTCCACAGCTCGCGAGCACGGTACAATAGACCACAAGCGACAAGGGTTCGTTCATGTTTCAGGTTTTCACCACACAAAGTACGGCGACATCGTCCTGGCGGCAGCAGCTGGCGACGATCGTGTTTATTGCAACGAGCTTCCTTACCACCCTGCCAACAAGCGCCGCATTCGCACAGTCAAATACGCTTTTGGACAATGCGCAAAGCGGCACTTTGGGATCCTCTCTTGAATCGGGCTCTGGCAACTCACTCGATTCTCAGTTCGCGCAACCAGAGTTTTTGCCTGTGGAAGAGGCCTACCCGCTCGCGGTAGAAACCACCAGTAGCGAATCATTGCGCCTGGTATGGCAAATGCCTCCTGGCTACTACCTGTATCAGCATGCCTTTAGCTTCGAAATCACGACCGACGGCGTATCCACAGAGATAAACCCTGACTTCCCTCTGGCAATCGAGCGTGAAGACGAATTTTTTGGGCTTGTGAAGGTGTACTACGACAGTGTGGATATGGAGCTGAGCTCTACTAGTCCCCTGGCCGGTGGACAGCTTCGCGTCACTTCTCAAGGCTGCGCCGACGCAGGCCTTTGCTATCCGCCACGCACACAGTATTTCACCATCGCTGATAACGGCGAAGTACAGGAAGTTAGCGCCGCAGCATCAAGAACAGCGGCGAGCGCTTCGGCAGCGAGCTTACCAGGGGCAAGCATGCCAGCTGGAAGCCAAGGTCTTTTGTTCATGATGCTGCTGGCCTTTACGGGCGGCATCATCCTGAACCTGATGCCCTGTGTGCTACCTATTCTTTCGCTCAAAGTATTGGGGTTTGCATCGGCTCCCGCGGAGCAGCGTAAACATCACGGATGGCTCTACAGCGCCGGCGTCGTGCTGAGCTTTTTGCTGGTGGCAGGCATTCTGCTTGGCTTGCGTGGGGCTGGACAGGCCATCGGCTGGGGCTTTCAACTACAGTCGCCAGGTTTTGTCATAGCCCTCGCCTATCTGTTCGTCGTCATGGGGCTGGCTCTGAGCGGCCTCATAGAAATGGGCAGCCGCTTCATGAATCTTGGTAGCGATCTGGCGGGGCGCGGAGGAGCGACCGGCAGCTTCTTTACCGGTGTCCTTGCCGTCGTGGTGGCGAGCCCCTGCACCGCACCGTTTATGGGAACTGCTCTAGGCTACGCTCTGGTGCAACCCCCCCTTCAAGGCCTCAGCGTCTTTGCGGCCTTGGGGGCGGGCATGGCAGCACCGATGTTGCTTCTGTCCTACAGTGACACGGCCCGACGCTTGATGCCCAAACCAGGCCCGTGGATGGAGCGCTTAAAGCAGGCCCTGGCGTTTCCTCTTTATGCGACGGCATTGTGGTTGTTCTGGGTCGTGGGGCGGCAGACCAGCGTTGACGTCATGGCCGCAACACTTCTGGGCGCTCTGCTTATTGCCCTGGGACTCTGGCTATGGCGTGGCGCCCTGTTTGCGAAAGGCGTCGCCATCGCCTGTGTTGCTCTCGCCATTGTTTTTGCAGGTTGGCGACCCGCACATCTCAACGAGAGCTCAGCACTACCCGAAGGCACCGTGGCCTTCAGCCCTGCAGCCTTGCGCGAGCTCATTGACGACGGCCAACCTGTGTTTGTCGATGTCACCGCAGATTGGTGTATTACCTGCCTTGCCAATGAACGTGCGGTACTGCTGACGTCTACCGTACAGCAGGCGTTTCGCGATACGGGGGTGACCTACATGATCGCCGACTGGACCGACTACGACCCGGTTATCGCTGAGTTCGTCGCCAGCCATGACCGCAGTGGCATCCCTCTGTATGTGCTCTATAACGGGGCAAACGCACCACAAGTTTTACCTCAGCTGCTGCGAACGCAGACCGTTCTAAACGCACTGAACAGCGTGAGCAGCATGGCCGTGGCGTCGACTGACTCCCCCTGAGATACAATTAGGCTGCTAATTTCGGCAAATAGGCATGCAACGTCGACAAAAGCGTCTGTTTTCTGGACAAACGCACTGATTTAGGCAACACTCCGCCCAAATTACACCTTCTGAGCGCCCCATGGCCCGAGTTTTAGTCCTTCACGGCCCAAACCTGAATATGCTGGGTGAACGCGAACCCGCTGTTTATGGGGTCGCCACCCTGCAGAGCATCAATGAACGGCTGCACGCGCTTGCCGACGATGCCTCGTGCTCCATAGCCTGCTTCCAAAGCAATGCTGAAGTTGAGTTGATCAACGCGGTTCAAACGGCGCGCGGCGAGGGCACAGAGTTCGTGATTATTAATCCCGCGGCTTTTACGCACACCAGCGTTGCTTTGCGGGACGCTCTTGCCGCTACACAGTTGCCGTTTGTCGAAGTGCACCTCTCTAACGTGCATGCTCGCGAGCCATTTCGGCACAATTCCTATTTTTCTGATCTCGCCAAAGGCGTGATCTGCGGCCTGGGGGCGCTGGGTTACGACGCAGCCCTCCAATTCGCTTTGCAACACCTCAATACAACTCCCCCCCAATCTGCCAGAGACTGACTCATGGATATTCGTAAGGTTAAGAAGCTGATCGAACTGCTGGAAGAATCCGGCATTGGCGAAATCGAAATAAAGGAAGGCGAAGAATCCGTGCGCATCAGTCGCGGCATTAGCGGTGCCCCTGCTCCAGCGCCGAACTATAGCTACCCGCCTCCCGCCCCTGTTGCCGCTGCGGCACCTGTTGCGCCGCAACCTGCCGCCGCTCCTGCTGCTGCGCCTGCAGAGGCGAGCAACAGCACCCCCGCTACTAACGGCACGGTCGTAAAATCACCGATGGTCGGTACTTTCTATCGCTCGCCATCTCCCTCATCTCCATCCTTTGTAGAAGTCGGGAAGACGGTTCAAGCAGGTGATGTGCTTTGTATTGTTGAAGCCATGAAGATGATGAATCAGATCGAGGCCGAAGTTTCCGGCACCATTGAAGCGGTGCTGGCCAATAGCGGCGAACCGGTGGAGTTTGACCAGCCACTGTTCTCCATCGTTTAACCAGGCGGGTACCGACAATATGCTGGAAAAAGTGCTTATCGCTAACCGCGGCGAAATTGCGCTGCGGATCCTGCGCGCCTGTAAGGCCATGGGGATAAAAACGGTCGCCGTCTATTCAAAAGCCGACGCCGACCTTATGCACGTCCGTCTCGCTGACGAGGCGATCTGCATCGGCCCTGCTGGAGCGGCGCAAAGTTACCTTCACGCCCCGGCCATTATCTCTGCGGCAGAAGTCAGCAATGCCGACGCAATTCACCCGGGTTACGGATTCCTTGCCGAGAATGCTGATTTTGCCGAACAGGTGGAGCAATCAGGATTCATTTTCATTGGTCCGCGATCAGAAACGATTCGACTCATGGGTGACAAGGTCTCGGCGAAAGATGCCATGAAGGCTGCCGATGTACCAACTGTTCCTGGCTCCGACGGCCCTTTACCGGACGACCCTGACGAAATGATCGAGATCGGGCGACAGGTAGGTTATCCGGTGATCATCAAAGCCGCGGCAGGCGGTGGTGGTCGGGGTATGCGCGTCGTGCACAACGAGGCCGCGCTGGTTAACTCCGTACAAATTACAAAGAGCGAAGCCGCAGCCGCTTTTGGCTCTGATGTCGTGTACATGGAGAAGTATCTCCAGCGCCCCCGACACGTAGAGATACAGGTTATTTCGGACGGTAAAGGAAACACCATCCACCTCGGCGACCGCGATTGCTCCCTGCAACGTCGTCATCAAAAAGTCATTGAAGAAGCCCCGGCACCGGAGATTGATCCCGTAGCTCGGGAGGAATGTGCCGCCGCCTGTGTAAAGGCCTGTAACGAAATTGGCTATCGCGGCGCTGGCACCTTTGAGTTTCTTTACGAAGACGGTGGTTTCTATTTCATCGAAATGAACACGCGAGTTCAGGTAGAGCACCCCGTCAGCGAACTAATCACGGGGGTAGATATTGTTCGGGAGCAGCTACGCATAGCTGGCGACCTTCCCTTATCGGTTTCACAGGATCAGATAACGTTCACGGGACATGCACTTGAGTGTCGTATCAACGCTGAAGATCCCCAGACTTTTATGCCTTCGCCAGGACGTATTACAACCTTCCACGCACCCGGCGGGCCGGGAGTTCGCGTCGACTCACATATCTATGATGGCTACACCGTGCCGCCATTTTACGATTCGCTCATTGCAAAAGTGATCAGCTACGGCGAAGACCGTGATCAGGCTATGGCACGTATGCGTCAGGCATTGGATGAGCTCGTCATCGAAGGCATCAGCACGAATACCCAGCTCCATCGGGAACTGGTCCGCGATGCATCCTTTATGGCCGGCGGCGTCAGCATCCACTACCTCGAAAGTAAGCTCGAAGACGGGTAAAACCATGAGTTGGCTGCAGCTGCGGATGGACTGCGGCAAAGCAAATGCAGCGGCGCTGGAGGAAGCCCTCCTCGCCGCCGGCGCCCTGTCTGTCACCCTTGAAGACCGAGAAGACGAGCCTCTTCTAGAGCCAGCCGTGGGTGCGACCCCCCTTTGGCAGGCTATACGGATTACTGGTCTCTTCATGGCCGACGCCGATATGGATGCGGTTCTTGCAACGCTTTCTGACCTCGACGTGGCATCTACCGCCCGGGTGGAAATCCTTGAAGACAAGGATTGGGAACGGGAATGGATGCAGCACTACGAACCTATGCGCTTTGGAGAAAGGGTGTGGATTTGTCCGAGCTGGAAGGAGCCTCCAGAGCCGAACGCGATCAATCTGCTCCTCGATCCCGGTCTGGCCTTTGGTACCGGCACCCACCCCACCACGGCAATGTGCCTCACCGCATTGGACAGCATGTCTCTTAAAGACAAGCGGGTGGTGGATTTTGGTTGTGGATCCGGGATTTTGGGTATCGCAGCCCTGCGTTTGGGCGCAGTAGAGTTACTCGCCGTGGATAACGATCCCCAGGCTCTCGTTGCTACCGCCGACAATGCTAATCGCAACGGCGTCCATGCTGACCAGCTTGAAATCGCCCTTCCGGGCAACTTTGCGTCCGATGAATGGCAAGCTTCCACCGACCTGGTGTTAGCGAACATTCTGGCGGGGCCTTTAGCGGCTTTATCTGACGAACTCTGTGATTTTCTGGCTCCGGGAGGACAACTGGTGTTGGCAGGACTGCTGGACACCCAGGCCGATGCGCTCATCAAGCACTACGCGCCCCGACTTCAATTGTCCGTTTTGCACCAACAGGCAGAGTGGGTGTGTCTTGGCGGCGTGCTCGCCTAGCTTTGGTTAAAAAATGAGCAGTTTTTACCCCTAAAGCCTTTTTTGCTGCGCCCCGCTCACGTAAGATTGCGCGTCCTTCGAAGCAGCCCCAAAACGGACTCGCACTAAACGCTTCCATGCTCACTATCGGCCCCTATCAAACCGTCAATGCTGTGGCTCTTGCGCCCATGGCGGGGGTTACTGATCTTCCCTTTAGAAGGTTGTGCGCGCGCTTTGGAGCCGGACTACTCGTGGGCGAAATGGTCCACAGCGATCCACGCCTGCGGGAATCCAGAAAAAGCCAACAGCGTCGTAGCCATGATCTTGAGATCAATCCACGCTCAGTGCAGATCGTGGGCAACGACCCCTTAATCATGGCAGAAGCTGCCCGCTATAACGTGAGCTGCGGAGCACAGATCATCGACATCAACATGGGCTGCCCGGCAAAGAAAGTCTGCCGAAAGGCGGCGGGATCTGCACTCCTCGCCGATGAGCCACTGGTAAAAGAGATTCTCACCGCGGTGGTTGAAGCCGTCGATGTTCCTGTAACACTCAAAATTCGTACCGGCGCAGATCCCGAACATAGAAACGGCCCCACTATTGCCCGTATCGCAGAGGATGCTGGAATTGCGCTATTGGCAGTGCACGGACGCACCCGCGCTTGCGCTTTTCAAGGAGAAGTAGAGCATGATACGACGGCTCTGATTGTCGAAAGTGTCGATATTCCAGTGCTGGCAAACGGTGATATCTGCAGCGCAACGGACGCCCAAGCCGTCCTCACACACACTGGCGCTAGCGGTGTCATGGTGGGCCGCGCGGCTCAGGGGGCGCCTTGGCTACCAGGTATGATCGCCAACGCCATCGACGGACGCCCCGCTCCGCCTCCCGATTTAAGTACTCAATATTCTGTTATGCGTGAGCATCTTCGCGAGCTGCACGGGTTCTACGGAGAGTTCGCTGGGTCTCGCATTGCGCGTAAACATATCGGCTGGTACCTCGACGGACACCCGGCGTATTACGACGAAAAACGCATCTTCAACCGACTCGATGACGCCGCTGACCAGCTGCGCTTCCTCGACACACTCTTTAACCATTTAGACCGACAGGATCTCGCTGCATGAGTAAGGCCGAAGCTCTGGCTGAAAGCACAGTAGAAGAAACCACCGTAGAACGTACCGTGGAAAAGAACGCCGCAATAAAAGGTGCCCTATTCGAGCTCACCCAGACCAGCGAGGCTGCGACAGTAGCTTCTCTCAGGGAAGCTGTAGACCTCTTTGTACGTCGCTACCTCGATGAGATGGACGGCGAAATGAGCTCTGACTTCTACAACCTGGTGTTGTCTGAAGTAGAGGCGCCCCTGCTCAAGGCCGTCATGGAATACACCCGACAGAATCAAAGCCGCGCTTCGACAATGCTGGGGCTTAACCGGGGAACACTTCGCAAGAAACTCAAACAATACGCCATCGATAATCGAGGACCCGCACTGTGAGCTCTGCAAGCAACAGCAACAATTACCCGGTACGCCGGGCTCTAATAAGCGTCTCGGACAAAACAGGCATCGTGGAATTCGCGAGCGCCCTTGCCGGTATGGACGTCGCTTTGCTCTCCACCGGCGGCACCTATCGTATGCTCAGCGAAGCGGGTCTTACGGTGACCGAGGTCGCGGAGCACACGGGCTTTCCTGAAATGATGGACGGGCGCGTTAAGACCCTTCATCCCAAAATACACGGCGGGATTCTGGGTCGCCGAGGCGAGGACGACGCCGCAATGGCCGAGCACGGCATAGACGCTATCGATATGGTTATCGTTAACCTCTATCCCTTTGAAGCCACAGTTGCGGACCCTGACTGCACTCTTGAAAACGCGATTGAGAATATAGATATCGGGGGGCCCGGCATGCTCCGCGCCGCAGCAAAGAACCACGCCTGGGTCAGCTGTGTCACTCGCGCCGAAGATTATTCCCGGGTCCTCGCTGCCATGCGCGACAACGGTGGCTGCGTGCCGGCGTCCCTGCGTCGTGATCTCGCGGTCAGGGCCTTTGAGCACACCGCAGCCTACGATGGAGCCATCGCCAACTATCTCGGGGCGCGCCTTGAGGAAGAAACCGAGACCCACGGCAGAACGCTAAATCTGCAGTTTCACAAAGTCCAGGACCTGCGCTACGGCGAGAACCCCCATCAGGGCGCGGCTTTTTACCGAGAGCGAAATATCACAGGGCCGTCCCTTGCTACGGCGACACAGATTCAGGGTAAAGCACTGTCCTACAACAATATCGCTGACACCGATGCTGCGCTGGATTGCGTGCGACAATTTGCGGAGCCCGCCTGTGTCATCGTTAAACACGCCAACCCCTGTGGCGTAGCGACAGGTGAGGACACCCTGAGCGCCTATGAGCGAGCCTACGCCACTGACCCCGAGTCAGCCTTCGGTGGGATCATCGCCTTTAATCGCGAAGTTGATCGAACCACCGCTGCACTGATCATCGAGCGCCAGTTCGTCGAGGTCATCATCGCGCCGTCCATCAGCGACGCCGCCGGCAAAGTTCTAGCCGACAAAAAGAACGTCCGCGTACTCACCACCGGCTCGCTGCTGGATACCTTTGCTGGCATGGACTACAAGCGGGTAGCTGGCGGTCTGTTAGTACAAGATCGCGATGAGGTGGTTATCAACCCTGATGACCTCAGGGTCGTGAGCAAGCGACTGCCCACGGAAGACCAAGCGCGGGACTTATTATTCGCGTGGAAGGTCGCTAAGTACGTGAAGTCCAATGCCATCGTTTACGCCAGTGACGAGCAAACCGTTGGGGTGGGAGCCGGCCAAATGAGCCGCGTAAACTCCGCACGCATTGCCGTTATCAAGGCGGAACACGCTGGGCTCAAGGTACCCGGGTCTGTCATGGCTTCGGATGCGTTCTTTCCTTTTCGAGATGGTATCGATAACGCCGCTGCGGCAGGCATCAGCGCTGTCATACAGCCCGGCGGCTCCATGCGTGACGAAGAGGTCATTGCGGCCGCCGACGAGCATGACATGGCCATGGTGTTCACGGGTGTCAGACACTTCCGCCATTAATCGCAGTATTTAACGCCGCAGATAAACATGCACCTAACGAGGGTACACGCGCAATGAACGTCATGGTTTTGGGTAGCGGAGGCCGAGAACACGCTCTGGCCTGGAAGCTGGCACAATCCTCGAACATCGATCAGGTTTTTGTTGTACCGGGCAATGCCGGCACCGCTGTTGAGCCCAAAGCCAAGAACGTCAGCATTGACCTCGCAGATTTTTCCGCGCTGAGCCAGTTCGCCAAAGAACAGCATGTCGAACTCACCGTTGTTGGCCCTGAGGTTCCTTTGGTTGCAGGCGTTGTGGATTATTTTGAAGAGCAGGGCCTACGCTGTTTTGGACCTAGCGCCGGCGCTGCGCAGCTGGAGGGCTCAAAGGCCTTCAGCAAAGACTTTTTAGCGCGACACCAGATACCCACCGCGGCTTACGCCACTTTCACGGAACTTGAGCCTGCCCTTGACTATCTTCGAGCCCAAGGCGCTCCCATCGTAGTAAAGGCAGATGGCCTGGCTGCAGGAAAGGGTGTCATCGTGGCCGAAACCTTGGAACAGGCTGAGGAGGCGGTCACCGACATGCTTTCCGGTAACGCTTTTGGTGATGCTGGCTGTCGCGTGGTGATCGAAGAGTTTTTGGCGGGCGAAGAAGCCAGCTTTATCGTCATTAGTGATGGCGAAACGGTCTTACCCATGGCGAGTAGTCAGGACCACAAGCGCATCGGCGAAGGTGATACCGGGCTTAACACCGGGGGCATGGGCGCCTACTCTCCAGCCCCCGTTGTGAGCGAAGTCGTTCATAAACGGGTGATGGACGAGGTCATTATGCCGACGGTGCGAGGTATGGCGGCTGAAGGAAATCGCTACGTGGGGTTCTTGTACGCCGGGTTGATGATCACAGAAGACGGGGCGCCAAAGGTCATTGAATTCAACTGCCGCTTTGGCGATCCGGAAACGCAACCCATCATGCTACGCCTGCGCAGCGACCTGGACAGCCTCTGTGATGCAGCTATCGATGGAACGCTGGACCAGGAAGAAGCTCGCTGGGATATCCGCCCCTCCATGGGCGTAGTGCTGGCTGCAGGAGGCTACCCGGGTAGTTATGCAAAAGGCCTCCCAATCTCCGGACTCAACATCGAACAAGAGTTGGACTGTAAAGTGTTTCATGCTGGTACGACTCTGGATGAGGCATCCGGCGAGATACGCACCAGCGGTGGCCGGGTTTTATGCGTTACCGCGCTTGGCGAAAACATCGCAGACGCTCGGGACAGGTGTTATCACGCTGCAGAAACTATCAGCTGGGAAGGGATGACCCTTCGTCGGGATATTGGTTGGCGCGCCATCGAGCGCTATCATGAGAGCGATGCATAAATTGGCAAGCAAACTGTGACCCGACGCCTGACACCTCTGGACAAGCTCATCAGCGAAGCTGATACGGTGATGCGCACTCTCAGCAACCGTGGCAACACCGCGGGGCGACCTTCGCCTGCCCGCGGCCACAGTGAATCAGATCTCGACGAAGCCAGCCAGAAACACGTGGCAGCGCTCATGCGAGTGAATCACACCGGAGAGGTGTGTGCGCAGGCGCTCTATCAGGGCCAGGCGCTGACCGCAAAGCTGCCAACGGTGCGCGATGAGATGCGCGAAGCGGCCGCCGAGGAAGTCGACCACCTTGTGTGGTGCGAAGAGCGGCTACGCCAACTCAATAGCCGTCCCAGCGTTCTCAACCCCGCATGGTATGGCTTGTCCTTTGCCATTGGCGCACTCGCCGGGGCTGTAGGAGACGCTGTGAGCCTTGGGTTTGTCGCAGCCACGGAAGAGCGCGTCTGCGCTCATCTCAAAGACCACTTACGGCAACTACCAGAAGATGATCGCAGGTCTCGCTTAATACTCCAGCAAATGCTGGAGGACGAAGAGCGCCATGGAGAAAACGCACTGGCAGCCGGTGGTCAGGACTTTCCCCGACCAGTGAAGAACGCCATGACCGCCTTATCTCAGGTAATGACACGCAGCAGCTACTACGTTTAACCACGCTTAACTACGCTCAAATACGTTTAGGCGCAGGCTCTGCGCTGCAGTAACTTTGAATCAGGCGGCGTTGCTGTCGACCACTTCATAGCTGTGGGTGATTTCAACGCCCGCCGCCCCCAACATAATTGACGCTGAGCAGTACTTTTCGGCAGATAGCTCCACAGCTCGCTTCACGTGACTATCTTTCAAGCCAGCGCCGCTCACAACAAAGTGCATGTTTAAACTGGTGAACACCGCGGGGACTGCATCGGCCCGCTCCGCCTGAATTTCCACTCTACAATCCTGCACTGGCTGACGAGATTTGTTTAGCATACTCATCACGTCGTACATGGCGCACCCGCCGGTACCCAGTAAGAGCATTTCCATAGGACGCGGCCCAAGATTTCGACCCCCAAGGTCTTCGGGGCCATCCATGACGACAGAGTGGCCGGAACCCGACTCTCCAACAAACATCGCCCCATCCATCCATTTGACCGTAGTTTGCACGACGGTTACTCCTAGCTTAAAAAACGGGTCGCGAATGTAGCACAGGCAATCCAAAGCGGGGAATTGCGGGATTTTCCTTGCGCGCGTCCCGAGGTACACTCGTCGCACCGAATTCTGAAGGGCACGTCCATGCTTCGTCCACAACTGTTGCAAGCCATCCCCAACGTAGAAGATTTTCTGCGATTTTGTGAGACTCGGGAGTACGCAAAGGGCAAAACGATTCTTCGCGAGGGCGAGCAAAGCGATAAGCTTTATCTGATCCTCGATGGATCGGTCTCGGTCATGGTCGAAGACGAGCAAGACGAAGATCACAAGATGGTCGTCAGCTATTTGAATCTCGGTGACTTCTTTGGCGAGATGGGTTTATTCGGAGAAGATGACGAAACCAGCAGCGCGGAAGTCATCACCAGGGAAGCCAGTAAAATCGCCGAGATTTCCTACGAGCGATTTATCAAAATCAAAACCCAGTTCCCCGACATCCTGTTTGGTATCGCATCACAGATGTCTAATCGGCTGCGAAAGACCACCTTCAAATTGAAGAACCTGGCTTTTGTCGATGTGTCTGGACGTATTGCTCACACGCTTATAGATCTATCCAAGCAGCCAGATGCCATGACTCATCCTGAGGGGATGCAGATTAAAATCACTCGACAGGAGCTGGGAAAGATTGCTGGCTGCTCAAGAGAGATGGCGGGACGCGTTTTGAAAACTCTTGAGCAAGAAGGTCTGGTGTCGGTCGCCGGAAAGACCATCGTGGTCTACGCCAGTCACTGACTTCCAAGGCGCTTAGGTTATCTCAGGGCGCCCTCGCAACAGGGGCGCAGTGGGCGGCAAGTCCGCAAACCAAAGCTCTAAT
Organism: Congregibacter sp.; assembly: GCF_045107095.1. Lineage (GTDB taxonomy): Bacteria > Pseudomonadota > Gammaproteobacteria > Pseudomonadales > Halieaceae > Congregibacter. The sequence goes on from NZ_JBGCFU010000043.1 coordinate 31,410, forward strand.
CTGCAAACAACTCCTGCAGTGCTTTCCCTGGGTCTTCCGCACGCATAAAGGCCTCACCCACCAAAAATCCCGGCACGCCGGCCGCGCGCATCTTCATAACGTCTGCTCGCGTATGGATAGCACTCTCCGTCACAACCAGCTTATCGCCTGGGATGTCCGCCAGGAGTTCGAGGGTTGTATCCAAACTCGTCTCAAAATTACGCAGGTCGCGATTGTTGATGCCTAGAAGCGGTGTATCCAGCTCGAGAGCTGTCTCGAGCTCAGCGCGATCATGAACCTCCACTAGAACATCTAAACCGTAGTGCGCCGCCGTCGCAGCCAGGTCATGGAGCTGTGTTGCTTCCAGCGCCGCAACAATAAGTAGGATTGCATCAGCCCCAAGGCTTCGCGCTTCCGCTATTTGGTAGGCATCTATCGTGAAGTCTTTGCGTAGTACCGGTAGATCACAAGCAGCACGAGCCGCTTTCAGGTAGGCATCACTGCCCTGGAAAAAATCCACATCGGTAAGTACCGACAAACACGTTGCGCCACCGTTTTCATACTGAGTCGCAATCAACTCCGGCTCAAAAATCGGTCGTATAACCCCTTTACTGGGTGACGCCTTTTTAACCTCAGCGATTACCGCGGGGGCTGCGCTCTGGGCGCGCTGCTGCATAGCAGCGGTAAAGCCTCGCGCTGGACTCTGCACGGCAAGCAGCGCTTCGATGTCGGAAAGCGTGGCATTGGTCTTTCGCTCCGCGATCTCCTCTGCTTTACGGGCAAGGATCTTTTGCAGAACGTCTGGGATCGAGGAAGTCATGCGTTCTTTTCCTCACGCATAATCTGCGTCAAGTCGACAAAGGCCTTGAGCTTCTCGAAAGCCTGCCCTGTGGATAAAAGGTCCTCAGCCAGGGCGACGCCGTCGGCCAGAGATGAGGCTACGCCTGAAACATAAATCGTCGCTCCGGCGTTCATCGCAATAATCTGCCGCGCTTTTTCGGGATCCGTCGTATCGCTATC
>NZ_JBGCFU010000044.1:0-6439 GCF_045107095.1 Congregibacter sp.
ACAGGCGAGCGGCCGAACCGGCTCGAATGGCTGGGACTGATCATCGCTTTTTCGGGATTTACCTACCTAGTCGCACCGGGTGCTGCTGCGCCGCCGCTGGTCGGTCTTTTATTGATGAGTACGGCCGGCATTGCCTGGGGCTTCTATACGCTTTTGGGCAGGCGCTCAGAAGACCCGCTGAGAGACACCTCATACAATTTTTTGCGTACTCTTCCATTGGTGCTGATTTTGTTAGCGGCGACTGTTACGCAGTTAGAGGTATCAATCAAAGGCGTGATGCTCGCCGTCCTGTCCGGTAGCCTTGCGTCCGGAGTTGGCTATAGCATTTGGTATGCGGCATTACGTGGACTGTCCGGCACGCAAGCCGCAGTGCTCCAGCTTTGCGTTCCAGTGATAGCGTCTTTGGGGGGAATAGTGTTTGCGCAGGAGTCGCTCTCTCTTCGTCTGGTTTTAGCGTCGGCGATGATTTGCGGCGGAATACTTGCGGTGATACTCGGCAAAGCTAATGCAGTGGCAAGACACCAATCCATACAGACTGAGTCTTGACGGCAAGTACCTTATAATTCGGCCTACTGTCCCGTGACTTTGCGCAGCTAAATTTTAGAGATAACGATCATTCAAACACCATTCAGACATTCGATCATTATGGCAGCGGCGCTATCCACAGCTTGCGGAGGCGGTGGTGGCGGGAATAGCAACACGACAGTCGCTGCCCCAGTCACGCCAGCACCCACGACTGCCAGCTGCGGGGTAGAAACACAAAAAGACTTTGTGTTTTCCGTCGCGCAAGATTGGTATCTCTGGTATGACGAAATGGCGACTGTTAACCAAGATGACTTTGCCACAGCCAGTGAGTATCTCGCAGCGCTTACCGCGCCGTTGGCAGAAGACTTTCGTGATCCTGGGTTTTCCTACATCACCACCGTAGCTGAAGACGAGGCAAACTTTACAAGCGGCGCCTTTGTGGGATTTGGCTTTCGTTTTGCGGTGGATGACAGCGGGCGCTACCTCATCAGTGATGCTTTCGAGGACGCACCAGCTTTTCAGGCCGGATTCGAACGAGGCGCAGAGATTCTCGCGGTGGATTCGGGCCAAGGCTTTATTACGATGCGAGAGTATGAAGAACAGGGGGCAACGCTCGACACAATATTTGGCGGATCTATAGAAGGCTTGGAACGAGGGTTCCGGCTGCTGATCAATGGCGAGACCTCGGAGCTCACCGTCGCTAAACGCGAGCTTGACGTTCCTCCCCTCGCCGCCGCTCCTGGCACCTTGGAACGCCAGGGACTGCCCCCAGTCGGCTATATCCATTTACGCAGTTTCACACTGTCAGCGAACTCCGCTTTAGATGAGGCCTTTGCGGAGCTATCAGGACAGGGGATCACCGACTTTGTCATCGACCTTCGCTATAACAGCGGCGGCCTTGTGGATGTCGCCAGCCGTTTTATGGATCTACTGGGAGGAGACATAGCCGACGGTCAGATCGCTTACAGCATCAGTCATAACGAAAAGCGCGTTTCCGAAAACGAAGATTTTGCCTTTTCCCGTCGCGCCGGATCAGCAAGCCCCCTTCGTATTGCTTTTATCACCAGTGAATCGACCGCCTCGGCTAGCGAGCTACTCATTAACAGCCTGGAGCCTTTCGCCGAGATCGTACTTATCGGCAGCGACACGTCGGGCAAGGCCGTAGGCCAATACGCTTTTGATCAAAGAGGTTGCGACACGCGCCTTCGTCTCGTGTCGTTTGAAAGCGTCAACGGTGAGGGCTTTGGAGGCTTCTATACCGGACTCATAGACACCGGCCGCTTTACACTGTGCGCGGTTGAGGACGGTTTTGCCGGTGCATTTGGGTCTGAAGAAGATGCGCTAACCGCCGGCGCACTCGGCTGGTTAAACGAAGGACAGTGCCCGATAAACATCAACAACAACACTTCGGGTCGACAAGCGCTCCGTCGCGGCCCGCAGCCCATTACCGCCAATGATCGGCCGGATCGCCGGTCAACCTGGGTTCAGTAACACCCTGATGAACATAGGCGCCTCCACTTTTGCCCCCATGACTAACGTAGTGCGACCCACTGCAGTCGCGCAAGATAGCCGAGGCATCGAGGGTGAGCGCTCAGGGGCCGAAATCCGCGATCGAGAAAATCAGGCACTCGGCAGTAACGCGAACACGGACCGAGTATCGATCAATGGACTTAGCGAGCAGGAACAAAAACAGGTTCGCGAGCTAGCGGATCGTGACCGAGAAGTACGTGCGCATGAACAAGCACATGCCAGCGTCGGCGGACGCTACGCTAGCGCACCAAGTTACACCTATCAGCGCGGGCCAAACGGGCAGCAATATGCCGTCGCGGGCGAAGTATCCATCGATGTTTCGCCTGTGCCTAACGACCCTCAGGCCACGATCGAAAAAGCCCGCATTGTTCGCCGTGCGGCCCTGGCGCCCGCTCAGCCGTCGAGCCAGGATCGTGCGGTGGCGGCTGAGGCGACGGCTTTAGAACAGCAGGCACGAGCAGAATTACTCGCTGAGTCAGAAGCATCATCTAAAGGAAAGCCTGATCAAGGTGATCGAGATTCAACCACTGATTACACCCCTATCGATCTGCAGGCATAGGCTTTTAGGTGTAGTGCGCTTCTATCGGCTATGCTTGGTTGCACAAACGCTCCAACTCAAACTGTAAACCGCCTAGAGCGACCACGAGGAATACAATGCCGTTCAAGTTACCAATGAAGTCACTAGTAACGTCTTTGCTGATGACCAGCACGATCGTTGCCGCGCAGAGCGATGGGATTCAAAGCGAACACGCTCAGAAGACCTTGGAGATTTATCGCTCTATCGTCGAGGTAGATACCTCCAAGACCAAAGGTAATACGCTAGGGGTTGCCCAATACCTTGCCGATGAGCTGGTCACCGCGGGTTTTGCCAAAGACGACGTTCGCGTTATCCCCAAAGATGATTTTGGAATTCTTATCGCCACTTACCGCGGCGACGGTAGCTCAGGGAAGAAGCCCATATTGCTCTTGGGACATCTGGACGTGGTTGAGGCACTGAGAGAAGACTGGGTAAGACCACCCTTTGAACTTACCCAGGACGACGTGAACTTTTATGCCCGTGGGACGATCGATAACAAATTTGGCGTCGCTCAGCTCACAGGCACAATGATTCGACTTAAAAAAGAAGGCTTTGTACCGGACCGTGACCTCATCCTGGCGTTTTCAGGCGATGAAGAAAGCGGCATGGTAACCACACGCTTGATGGCTTATGAAATGCCAGAGCTTGTGGAAGCGGAGTTTGCGCTTAATTCAGATTCCGGCGGCGGTAGCCTCACCGCCGACGGTCGCGCTATTGACTACAGCCTGCAAGCAGCAGAAAAAACCTTCGCCACCTGGGAAATCACAGTCCGTAACCCCGGCGGACACAGCAGCCGCCCGCGGGATGATAATGCGATCTACGAACTTGCCAGTGGCATTAAAGCCATCGAAGCGCATCGCTTCCCTGTGATGTGGAGTGAAATGACGCTCTCTTACTTTCAGCAGGTAGGGGAAAAGCTCGGTGGCGAACTGGGCGATGCCATGGTGCGCTTCGCCTATGACCCTGAAGACGAAGAGGCGGCAGCACGACTTCGTACTGAGCCATCGTATGTAGGTACAACGCGTACCACCTGTGTAGTCACGATGCTGGAAGCCGGACATGCTGAGAACGCCCTTCCCCAGTCTGCGACGGCCACGGTGAACTGCCGTATCTTTCCCGGTGTTGCGGTCGCCGACATCGAAGCTGAATTACGAGCAGTTGTGGGTAATGAAGAAGCGGAATTCGTTCTCCTTGGAGACCCCACAGAGAGTCCTATTTCGGAAATCCGTGCGGACGTTCTTTCCGCAGTGGGCAAAGCCGTTCACAGCCGCTATCCGGGTCTAGACCTTATTGCCTACATGTCATCGGGGGGAACCGACGGCATGCATTTTCGCAAAGCCGGAGTCCCGACTTTTGGCGTCGGCGGAATTTTTATGAACCCTGACGAAAAGTTTGCTCACGGCCTCAATGAACGTGTGCCAATCAAGGCGTTTTACGATGCGCTGGATCATTGGTCGATTATCATTCGTGATCTAACGGGCAAGTGAGGGGGCTTCGCCAATGGGCCCCGCCTCTACGTAATTTACGTCCGATGATGTTAGATTTGTAATCAGCCAAACCGGTAAGGGTACTGAACCGACAATGGATATGCCTGATACCCCTGCGAACGAGTTCGAACGTCTTTTTGCGCTACATCAAGCGCATCTCCTGGATACGCCTCCGGACACGCGCTTCGATGAGATCACCCAGCGGGCACAGCAGCGCTTTGGTGTACAGACAGTCCTGGTTAGCCTGGTAGATGAGCATCGTCAGTGGTTTATGTCGCGCCAGGGTCTGGAGGCCACCGAGACCGAGAGAAATATCTCGTTTTGCGGGCATGCCATACTCAGCGATAACCTGCTTCTGATACCCGATACACACAAAGATTCGCGTTTCCGCGACAACCCCCTGGTCACTGGCGACCCCTTCATTCGATTCTATGCGGGTCAGCCTATCCGAGTGCCTGCGGGACACCGCGTGGGTACTCTCTGCCTTATAGACCCCGAGCCGCAAACACTTTCATCCTCAGAGCAGGAAACTCTGGCCTCTCTTGCCGCTGAAGTGGAGAGCGTCATCGCGCAGCGGCAAGCAGAGTAAGCGCATTCAGTGTACCCGTGTTTCACGTAGCAGCTATCCGAACGGGTAGCTTTTTCCGCCCCGTCCAGAGCGCATCGACACTAAAAACAATCACGGCGGCCCAAATAAAACCAAAACAGATAAGTTTCGGAATAGTAAGCGGCTCGCCAAAGTACACTGCAACGCCGAACTGCATCGTCGGCGCAAGGAACTGCATAAAGCCGACTGTTGTTAGCGTGAGCCGACGTGCTGCCACAGCAAAAAAGAGTAGCGGGAAAACGGTGATCGGCCCTGATAGCAGCAATAGCGCAGTAGTCGTAACATCCGCGCCCCCAAACTCGGTCCTGTGGTTGAGCACAAGCCACAAGAGACCAACCGATGCCAGGGGAAACAGTAGCGCGGTCTCAGCAAAGAGGCCGGGCATGGCGGCAATCGCGACGCGCTTGCGGATAATGCCATAGGCGGTAAATAATCCCGCGAGGGCCAGAGAGACCCAGGGCAGCCCGCTACCCTGCACCGATAGTACGACCACTCCTAGAGCCGCAAGAACCACCGCAACTAACTGCGCCCGTCGCAGTCGCTCACCAAAAAACAGCACGCCGACCGCCACGTACATTAATGGATTAATGTAATAACCCAGGCTGGCTTCGAATATGCGTTCGTTAACTACACCCCAAATATAAACAAACCAGTTGCCCGAAATACAGAGCGCCGAGAGCGCGAGCCAGCCAATGACCCGCGGATCTCTAAACGCACCGATAACCTCAGACCACTGTTTGCGGAGGGTAATAATCAGCGCACCGAAGGGCACTGCCCAGACGATGCGATGCAGCAGAACCTCGGACGGTGTCACGGCTTCGATCAACTTAAAGTAAATGGGGAATACACCCCACAAACCGTAAGCAGCTAGACCAAAGAATATACCGCTACGCAGCTCCGCCGCCTGCCGATCAGCCGGCGTCATAAAGAGTCGAACATAAAAGGGGGCCCACAGAAAAAAACAAAGTCTAACCGCTTTCCTTACCAAATTTGGCTTAATACTGCTTAGATTAAGACGCGGCTAAAGCGCTCCTCTGGGTCATGATGTGCTCAAACAGCACTGAAACGTCTGAGGCAATGCAAAGAAACTGAGCATTAGCAGTAACGAGTGCTTGCTAGGAGAGTAGCTGCAAGTAGTGTTTTCGGGAGATACTGCAATCAAAGCAATAACTAGGAGAGCACTCACGATGAAAGCCCATAGCAATTTTTCTGTTCTCGGCGCCACACAACTGGTCCTGACAACCCTGCTCACACTCTGTCTGGGAAGTGTCGCGCAGCTCGCGGCGGCGCAGGACAAATCCCCGGAAGACGAACGCGCCGTAGCAAGCGTCATCATGAGCCTGCAGAAGACCTGGAACAGCGGTGACATGAGTGGCTATCTGGCGCTGTACCAGCAGGACGACTCTCTGCGTCTCACTTTCGGCAACACGGTGGTAGAGGGCTGGTCAGCTCTCGATTCCCTGTTCCGGAAGAGCTACCCGGACCCGCTACGTATGGGCCGCTTCACCGTGGACCGGGTGGACGTGCAGATACTGAGTCAGGACGCCGCGGTAGCCTACGGAAACTTCACCCATGTGTTTCCGAAGGAGACCATAAAGGGCGGTTTTAGCCACGTACTCACACAGAACGCATCGGGGAATTGGATCATTCGTCATGAGCGAACTTCACGGGGCGAGGTCATAGAGACCCACTAACAACGGTCAATGCGACGCG